>CAYPHO010000021.1:0-17922 GCA_964410245.1 uncultured Treponemataceae bacterium
GGTGCGGGCTTTCGTCCTTGCTCCGCTCGCATTCGCTCACTCCGCTGCGGATAAATATTTATGAAGGATCGGCAGCAGGAGACGCATTAGGAAATATCAATCAAGGCCACCTCCTTTTTGATAGCAGATGTGCGAAAGTTGGCTTGCACTAATCCGGTTACCGGAGGCGTAATTATCTATGCGATATATAATGTTGGTTGTTTATCAGAACTCCCAAAATCTGATAATGAAATATTGTTCATATCCAGTGGGCTATGTAAATCCAAAGTATCCAGCCTTTGCAAATGTAGATATACCACGGTTGAGCTAATAGAGGAATGTCCAAGTAATTTCATTATATAAAATAGATTAACATTGTGCTCTAGTAGATGTGTTGCAAAGGAATGACGCAAAGTATGTACATGAACACTTTTTTTGATATTCGCGGATTTGACAAGATCTTTGAATACTTTTTGGCAGTATCTTTTTGGCATACGTTTAGTCTTATCGCTTAGTACGAAGAAAAGATATGTAGTTGGTTTGTATCTATTAATGTAGAACTTAAGGAGATAGAGTGCCTTTTTACTTAATACAGTATACCGGTCTTTACTATATTTCGAGCTACGTATATACAATTGCTTTCTTATAAAATCAATGTCGGATAACTGAAGATTTAGTGCTTCCGAAATACGCAATCCAGATGAATAGATTAGTGTAAAAAAGAGTTTATACCTTAGCGTGCGGCATAGCGACAATATTGCTTGAATTTCGCTTTCGTCTAAAACTTCTGGTAATTTATAGCGGGGGCGAGGATGTGGTAGAAAGTCCATATAATGCGGTTGACCGTGAATAGAATAAAAGTATTTCAAAGAAGAATAAATAATATGGAGTCTTGTCAGGGAAACTGAATTGTTCACCAAGTGAAAGAAATAATCACGTATTTCTGGTTGAGTAATGAGCAGGGGAGATTTTTTGAAATGATATGCAAAGTTATACACGCAATTCGTATACATCTTAATCGTCGTTTCACTATACCCTTTTAACTTCATTACCAGAATCATATGATCCTGAAGATAGCCCATTCGCGTGCTCCTTGAATAGAATTATCTCAGTATATAATGCATAATTACTATGTTACTTTCCTTTTTGGCTCTCCGGGCTAGGAAAAAATATTTGCCAACGGATAGATATTCAAGACAGACGCCATGGGAGTATTAGTTGAGTCGATTGCTAGAAAAAAGCAAATTAAGCTACACCCTATGCTCGGCTAGTATATACCTGGCAGATATTAATTAACCGCGCAGATCATGGGCTACTAGTGTCAATAGTTCCATATGATCAGACGTACCTTGCATGGCCTTCGCATCAGAACAATCCTAAGCGACAAGGGTAGGAGGTGTTGCGGACGACCAGATCATTGAACGAGATCGTCATTACTGGCGGAACGGCTACTTCTTTACAAAGTACCTTATATACACACTTTAATTCATTTCTCAATAGCATTATTATTATCCGTTAGTTCATATATAACAATCTGTGGTCGCGCAAGCAATATAAATTTAATCCCAGGGTCTATTCATGTTCATACTAGCATACATACAGGCCGTCAATCGCGTGAATGCTGTTTTAAGTACGACAAGACTGTATCCTTAAATTTCCTGCCACGGTCGAATTCATGGAGAAACATTCCGAAAGATGTACAACCAGGAGATAGCAGTACTATGTCCCCGGGGCGAGCTAGCTCTATAGCCTCGCGTATCGCGAGGTCAAGGTCGCCGAAGGGTCCGGAATAACGCAATCCCAGATCAGATAGGATGGGAATGAGCTTCTCTGTACCTGTTCCCGACAACAAGATGATTGATGCAGCCTTCCTATAGGCTTCTCGGACGGGGGAGAAGTCGAGATTCTTGTCAGTGCCTCCCGTAATAAGGATTATCCGCTCCGAGAAGGAATCGAGGGCCGCCGCGACGGCTTGCGGTATGGTGGCGGCGGAATCGTTGTACCATGCTATTCCGTTATTTTCCGCGAATTTCTCTAGCCGATGCTCCACTCCGGGGAAATCGGCGATAGCTTCGCGGATCGCCCTAGATCCTGCGCCGTAGGCTCGGCAGGCGAGGGCCGCGCAGAGCATGTTTTTCCTTTGATGCTTCCCAGGAACCGCTATTCGGGATGGCAGAATTTCCTCGGACTCCGATATCGATCCGGAAGGCGAATACAGGCCGATATCGCCTTGATCGTGATCCATCCATGCTCCGGGGAATCCTCGATCGGCATCCGAGTACCAGAGAACGGAACCCCGCGTCTGGGAGGCGAATGAGCGTCCCCAGGAATCGTCGCGATTGCAGATCGTATAGCAGGACTCGTCCTGGCTTTCGTAGATGATGCGCTTGTCGGCGACGTACTCTTCCATAGACGAATATCGATTCATATGATCCGGCATTATGCCGGTAAGGACGGCGACTTTCGGCTTAAGGACGTTCTTCCCCTTGATGTCCGCTAGCTGCCAAGAGGAGAGTTCGAGGACGACCGGCGTCGAGCTAGAGCAGCGATCGATGAAACTGAGCGGCGAGACGGTGATATTGCCGCCGAGGAGGGACGAATAGCCGCTTTTTTGAAGACAATAATTGATCGCCGTCGAAACCGAGGATTTTCCCTTCGAGCCGGTGACCGCGATGACGGGAGATCGGGCGAACCTGAGGAACAGGGAGATATCGGTCTCGATCGATCGCGCTGCGGCTAGGAAAGGCGAATCGGGGCGGACCGCCGGATTCTTTACGACTATATCCGCTTCCGAGAAATCCGCCATTTCATGGCGTCCGAGAACGTATCGGATCGGGAGTCCTTCAAGATCGGCCAGAGTCGACGCGAGCGCCGATTCGTCCTTCGTATCGGTGACGGTTACGATCGCTCCCCGCTCGACGAGGAAGCGGGCGCATGCCAAGCCCCCGCCGTTCAGGCCCAAGCCCATGACGGTGGCCTTCAGGCCGCGCAGGTCTCCTTGATCTTTAAGCTCTATGCTCAAGGGCGTATTCCTTCGCTTCTTTATCGTTGAGATAGGATTTGATATATATGCCTGAAATGACGTCTTTCCATGTCTGCGGGATGCGCTTCCGAAGCTCGATGAAATCGGGAAGATCCTCGGAGAATCGATGCCCCTTAAGCGCTGATTGTATGCGGTTCATTTCAGGCGAGAGTGCCGCGATGGCCCTGTGAAGGAGCGGCATGAGCCTCTTACGGAACTCGGGGGAAGGTGGAGCGGGCTGGGCGCACATGGTCTTGTATTTACAGAAGAGGGGGAAATAAGGATATATCCGAGCGCCTTCCGGCGAGATGAGCTTCGTGAAGAATTTGGAAAGATCGTTGTCCATCCAAATGCCATGTTGGAGATAGCCCCTTCCCGTCTCTCCGATCCATGTATTGGATACGAGCTGTCGGACATGGAAAGCGCGGGCCTTGCCTTGATCCCATTCGATGCTATCCAGAGGAACTATCTCGCTCTCGATGAATAACCTTCGGGTGCTATAGGAAGGCGTCATATCGTTCGTCCCAGGCTCCTCGATATCGCCCTGGAAATGCCTGAAGACGAGGTCGAGCCCGAATAGGAATAAGTATAGGGATTCCTCGATCTTGTAGATCCTGTAGAATCGCGGTTTCAAAGGCTCTGTCGGGTCGAAGAAGTAGGTTAGCCCTCGGAAGATGTCGGGCGCCAGGGAGCACAGGCGCTCGGTGAGAAGCAAAATGGACTCGGAGTACTCGGGCCTTGGATCGCATTGGCGGATGTCGTGATGTATCGGGAAGCGGGGCATCGAAACGGCGGATTCCAGCTCGAGGAAGAGTTCTTCGCTTTGGTTGAAGCGGACCGCTCGGCGAACGCCGGTCGCAGCGTCGGGTATCGCGGCCAGGACGCCGTTGACCTCGGAATCGGGGAGCGATACGCGTATCTGGTTGAGGATCTGCTCCATATCGATGCATGAGTATACTCGCGGCGACATGATCTGGAAAGCGGCCGACGATGCCGCGACGGGACAATGATCGTTGTGCGTCAAGGCATTGGGGAGTATCATTACTATCATGAAAGCCTATGCCGGAATCCTGACGATCCTCCTGCTCGGGTCGGCGTTCGGATCTGCCCAAGCCCAGTCCCGAGCGCCTGCTACCGGCGCTCCCGAATCGGCTTTTTACGCCGAGATCGTATTCTCACAGGGCGACGACGTGGTCATCCTGAGCTCGGGGCGCCAGAGATCGCTGGGCGACCCGATAGGCGAGCGCCTCTCGGCGGGCGATCAGATCCAGACGGGCGCCAAGACCACCGTGGAGCTCGTCCTCATGCCGAGGAGATCGAGGATCCGGCTCTCGGAGAACACGATCGCGACGATCCGCGAGATGTCCCAGGAGGGCGCGACGGGAATCGAGCTCTTGTACGGGAGGCTCCGCTCGAAGGTCGCCAAGGCCGTCGATCGAGAGGAGAGCTTCAACGTCAGGACCTCGAGCGTGGTCGCCGCGGTACGGGGTACCGATTTCGGCTGCGATGTCGTCCTCGATCCATCGGGGCAGGCCGCCCCCACCAGGGTGTACTGCTTCGAGGGAAGCGTCGACGTGTCGGCGGCTGAGGCAGGGGCGGAGAGCGTGCTCCTCGAGGCGGGCGCGATGGCGATCGTCGCTCCCCCAGACAAGGAAGCCGTCCCGGAGATACGAAAGGCGGAGATCGACGCGGATACCTTGGCTTTCTGGAAGGCGAACGAATTCACGCAGGCCATGCCAGTCGCGACCGCGGCCCTTCCCGCCGCGGAGCCGATCGCCGCGGCGCCGCTGCCCGCGCCGCCGGCTTACGACCTGGGACCGATCCGCAAGGGAATATCCGCCAAGAACGGGGCGATATGGGGAAGCGCGGCGCTGCTACTCGCGGGGGCGGCCCTGGGCGGGACGGCGTACTACCTTCGCGACAGCGATCCGGAATTGTCGGACACGCTGATGCTAGGGGGACTCCTTACCGCTTCGCTGTCCGTGCCCTCTCTCGTGCTGGCGATAACGATCGACCCGCTGGCCGAGGCCGGGAAGCCATAGAGAAGGCTCAGGGCTGAGGCACGAGGGCGGCGAGCAAAGGTATGGTGGCGATCGACATGATAGTCGAGACCAGTACGAGGGAGCTCGCGGTCTCGTAATCGCCGCCGTAGGCTTGAGCGAGTATCGCGGAGTTCGCGGCGACGGGCATGGCGGCGAGCACGACCGGCACGAACAGGGACAGCCCTTCGGCGCCGATGGCCTTAAGGATTACGTACAGGACGAGGGGGAAGGCGGCGAGCCTGAATGCGGAGGTGGCGTAGACCCTCGGCCCGGCGATAGCCTTCTTCCAATCCATCCTGGACACGATAGAGCCGATTAAAACCATCGATAAGGGCGTCGTCGTGCCTCCGAGGAGCCCGAGCGCGTCGGAGAGCGCCGCGGGAAGCGCGATGCGGGAAGCGAATAAGCCGAATCCGACGAAGGCAGAGACGGCGGCGGGCGTGACGAAGGAGCGGAGGCCCAGCTTGACGCCGCGCCCGGCGCTCCCGGCCAGCATGACCGGCCCTAAGGAAAAGGCGAATATCTGGAAGGGGATGTTCGCGACGGAGGCGGCGAAGATCGCGTCCTTGCCGAGTATGGCCTCGATTACCGGAAATCCCATGAATGCGCAATTCGAGAAGATGGCGCCGAAAGCGTGGGCGCCCCTCTCGCCGCCCCGGGCGCGAAGCGCCTTGACCAGGAGGAAGGCGAGCGGGAAGGCGAGGGCGTAGGAGACGAGCGAGAAGCCCAGCGTCGAGTAGGCGAGCGACATCATGTCGGGCGTGAAGGGACGCTGCATCGAATGGACGATGAGCGCGGGAAGGATGAAATTGACGAGGAGCCTCGAGATGGCGCGATTACCCGCCTCGTCGAGGAACGAGGCCTTGCCTGCCGCGAAGCCCACGGCCATGAGGAGGAAGAGCACCATGGTCTGGGTCAGGGAGGGCGGGAGGATCACGATGACGCTCCATGGGCGCGCTCGGCGTCGAAGCTTCCGAGAGCGGAGAGGGCGGCCCTGAAATCCGAGTAGGGCCCTTCGTAGCCGCCCGGATCCGAGGGCTCGAAGCGGCGGCGCGCTCGATACAGGGATCGGGACGACTCGAGGAGGCCGTCGCGATCGCCGAGCGCGACGGCGCAGGCGGCCGCGTCGCCGAGGAGCTCGGCCTCGGGAAGCTCGGGCGCCTCGACGGGAAGGCCGAGGATGTCGGCCTTGAGGGAGCAAAGGAAGTCGTCGCGGCCGGCGAAGCCGGTCACGCGGACGAGCTCCAGCGGGAAGCCGCCGGAGCGGGCGATGTCCGCCGCGAGGCGGAGCCCGAAGGCGATGGACTCGCAGGCGGCGCGCGCGATGTCCGCGCTTCCATGCTCGAGGGAGAGGCCGACGAAGGCGGCGCGACGGCTGGAATCCCACAGCGGCGCGCGCTCTCCGGCGAAGTAGGGAAGGAACACGAGGCCGCGCGATCCCCGCGGCGACGATGAGGCGAGGCGGGACAGGCGCGACGCGGCGGGAGAATCGCCCTCGCAGCCATCGGGCGGCGATCGGCCGCCGAGCTCCGTCGTCCCGCCGCCTATCATGCCGTCGACCCAGGCGAGGGCGGCTCCCGAGGAGGAGAGGCCTCCCGAGAGGTTCCAAAGCCCCTCGATCGGATGGGGAAGCGAGAGGAGCCGAGCGTCGGGGAAGGGCCGGGCGGCGCAGACGTTGAGCGCCTCCGAGGTTCCCGATCGGTCGCAGGCGAGGCCGGGCTCGACCGAAGCCGAGCCCAGGATGGCGGCGAGGAAGTCGGGATAGGACATGACGACCGGTATGCCCGATTCGAGGCCGAGGCCTTCTGCGGCGAGCGGGGTCAGAGCTCCGATCATTGTCGCCGGACGGGCGAAGGGCGGGAATAGCGCGGGCGGGAGGCCGAGCGATACGGCGGAAGTTTCGTCCCAGATATAGGGTTCGTAGCCAGGGGCCGGAAGGCAGCTGCGCGCCTCGCCGCAAAGCTTATAGGCGAGATACTCGGGACAGGAGAAGAAGGATTTCGCCCGCGACTTAACCTCATCGTAGCGCCTCCATAGCATGAGGGCCTTGGGCAGGTAGAATCCGGGATCGATACGGAAGCCGGCCTCGCGCGAGACCTCCTCGGCCTCCGCGGAGGCGCGGCGATCCATCCAGGAGAGGGCCGGCCGGATGGGCCTTCCCTCGGCGTCGGCGGCCAGGAGGGTGGGGCCGTTGCCCGAGACAGCGATAGCGCGGATCTCGGCCGATCCCGAAGAGGCGCAGGCGCGCGCCCTCGCCAGTGCTTCCCTCGCCGAGCCGAGGGCGGCCTCGATCCAGGAGCCTGGATCCGACTCGTGCGATCCGTCGCTTCCATGGATTATGGCCGTCGGCGACCTTCCCAGGCCGAGCAGGCCGCCATCCTCCGAGATGACGGCGGCCTTGACCGAGGAGCTGCCGAGGTCGAAGCACAGATAGGGCACGCTCAGTCCCTCCCGATCAGGCGGCGCATATCGCATTTCGCCGAGTAGCCGCAGGCGGCGCAGGAGGCGCCGGGGCACTCGAAGAAATCGGGAGAGCGCTCGAGCTGCTCGATATGCCAGGAGAGGTCCTCGATGTACTCGTCGATTGCGCGCTTACGCCTCTCGGCCTCGGCGAGCTTCTCTCGGTACTTCTCGGCGAGCTTCAGCCGGACCTTGCCGCCGGAGCGGTCGCGCCGCGCCAGGTCGAAGAGCTCGCGTATCTCCGCTAGGGTGAGCCCGTAGTCCTTGAGCTGCTGGATGCGCTTCAAGTAGACGGCGTTGCGCTCGGAGTACCTCCGGTGCGCGCCTTCCCGGCGGTCGACGGCGGAGAGCAGGCCGAGCTCCTCGTAGTAGCGGATCGTCCTGCCGGTCACCCCGAACATGGAGGCCAGCTCTCCGATGCGGTAGGTCCGGTCACTCGATTCTGGCGCCATTGGATGAATCGCACCTTTCACGTCAAATGCGCCGAGCGGCATTTTCGGCAGCCTCGATGCCAGCTCCGCGTCCTCAGTATACTGCCCGCCAGAGACGAATGTTAAGTGAGGCGGATTATGAGGAAATCGCGGAACTGCATCATCGCGGCGGCGGCCCTCGCGGCGCTGGGACTTCAGGCGGCCGCTGCGAAGGGCCCGAGCGTCGCGGTCTTCGTGCCGGGCATCGCCTCGGGAAGCCCTATCTACGAGCAGCTAGTATCGGGAGCGAAGCGGGCGGTAGCCGAGACTCCGGGCGCTTCCATTAAGGTAGTCGAGGCCGGGAACAACCAGTCGACCTGGCTCGACGCCCTGTCGGCCCTCGCTTCGACCGGAAGCTACGATATAATCGTAAGCTCGAATCCATCGATGCCCGAGCTCTGCGCGCAGGTCGCCGCGCTCTTTCCCGCCTCGAGGTTCTTCGTCGCCGACGGATGGCTGCCGGGCAATAAGGCCATCCACGCCGTGCTCTACAACCAGCTGGAAGAGGGCTATATCGTCGGATACCTCGCGGGCCTAGCCTCCGCGGGGAAGCTGCCGGGAAGCTCGGCGACCCACGTCGCGGGCATGGTCATCGCCCAGCATTACCCGACCATGGACAAGATGATCGTCCCGGGCTTCGAGAAGGGCCTGAAGGCCGCCGATCCCGCGGCGAGGCTCGAGCTTCGCGTCGTCGGTAACTGGTACGACGCGACCAAGGCCGCCGAGCTTGCCAACGGCCTCTTCGACGCGGGCGCGGCGGCGATACTCCCGATAGCCGGAGGGGCCAGCCGCGGCGTCATCGGCGCCGCCAAGGCTCGCGGGCGCTTCGCGCTCTGCTTCGACGACGCCTCGGGCTACGCGAGCGCTCCCGGGACGGTCATCGGCTGCGCCGTGATCGGGCAGGAGCGCCTGGTGTACGAGAAGCTTAAGCGGCTCCTGGCCGAGGGTCCGGGATCCACCTTGTACGGCGCGTCCGAGATCGTCGGCGCGAAGGAAGGATATGTCGGCTTCGACGGATCGGGCGACGCGTACAAGGCGTTCCCGTCCGATATTCGAACCCTGCTGGAGGCCGAGGTCCGCAAGCTCGAGACGGGGAAGCTCGTCCTGACGGTGACGGGATTCTGATAGGGGACGCATGCCGACGCTTTCCGCCAGGGGCCTGACTAAGTACTACGCGGAAACCCGCACGCTGGCCAACGACGGCGTATCGCTCGACCTGGAAAGGGGCGAGCTGCACGCCATAGTCGGCGAGAACGGCGCGGGAAAGAGCACGCTCGCCCGGCTAATCGCCGGCCTCGAGCGCCCCGACTCGGGCTCGATACTCGTCCGCGGCAAGGAGCTGAAGGCCGGAAGCGCCCGCGCGGCCGAGGAAGCGGGCATCGGGTTCGTACCGCAAGTGTCCTTGCTCGCACCCGAGCTGAGCGTCGCCGAGAACCTCGCCTTGGGAAGGGAAGCCCGCGCGGCGGGAATCTTCCTGTCGCGGCGGAAGATCTACGTCGAGGCAGCCCTGGTCATGGAGCGCTACGGCTTCGGGATCGATCCGGGCTCGCGCGTCTCCTCCCTGTCGGTAGCCCAGCGGCGCCAAGTCGAGATAGCGCGAGCCCTGGCCCGAGGCGGCGACGCGCTCATCCTCGACGAGCCCAGCTCGGTATTGTCGGAAGCCGAGGCGGACAGGCTCTTCGATTTCCTGCGCGCGTTGGCCGACGCCGGAACGGCGATCGCCTTCATCTCGCATAGGGTATCCGAGCTGCTCTCGCGAGCAGACAGGGTGACGGTGCTCAGGGAGGGCAGGGTCGCCGCCTCGATGGCGGCGCGGGAAGCCGACGAGGCCCGGATCGCCGCCTTGATGTCGCGCGCGGCCGCCGATCGGCGCCATTCCCCGGCGCCTCGGGCCCCGCGCGCCGACAAAGGCGAGGCGGCGGGCCTCGAGCTGAAGGGAGTCATCATCCATCCCGGCGCCGAGCCCCTTTCCTTGAGCGTCCGCCCGGGAGAGATAGTGGCGGCGACGGCTTTCGCGGGCAACGGCCTGCATCGACTCGAGGAGATCGCCTCGGGGATGGAAGCGCCGACCGCGGGCGCGGTCCTGATCGAGGGAAGGGACATCCGCGCGATGCCCCGCAGGTCGCTGCGGAGGGAATCGCTCGGCTATGTTCCCTCCGACCGGGAAGGCGCGGGCATCTGCCTCGCCTCGAACCTGCGCGAGAACCTCCTCGCCCTAAGGCTGGAGGACTACGGCGGCCTCGACTACCTGGGATACTCGATGCGCGACCGCGACGCCGCTACGCTCGCCTCGGATATCGGGATCAAGGGCGCTCTCCGCGACCGGGCCTCGGCCCTGTCCGGAGGGAACCGGCAGAAGATCCTCCTCGCGAGGGAGCTCGAGCGCCCGAGGAAGGTCCTCGTCTTGGCGGAGCCCCTGCAGGGACTCGACTTAGGCTCGAGGCGAGACGCTATCGACAGGATACGGCGCGCGGCCGAGGGAGGCGCGGCCGTGCTCGTGCTGAGCTCGAGCGTCGAGGACGCCCTGGAGCTCGCCGACAGGGTGCTGGCCCTCTATCGAGGAAGGGCGGTGCTCGAGACGCGCGTCCATGAGGCCGAGGGACCCGGCGTCTCGACCGCGGTAATGGCGGCGATGACCGGATCCGAGGGCGCGGCATGAGTTCCCCTCGCGCCTTGGCGGCTCCGAGTCCCTTCGCCCGGCGGGCGGCCGCCCTCCTCGCTGCCTTGGCCCTGGCGGCCGTCTACGCCCTCGCGGCGGGCGGGGGCGCCTCGGGGCTCTACGCCTTCTTCGTCTCGCCCTTCGCCAGCGGCTATTCCTTCCTGTCGCTAGTCGAGAGGACGGCGCCGATACTCGCCTGCGCGGCCGGCGCCTCGATCGCGCTGAGCTCGGGCGCGATGAACCTGGGAGGGGAGGGACAGGTCGCCGCGGGCGCGCTGGCCTCGGCGCTCGTCGTCGGATACCTCTCCGGCATCGGCGCGCCGCCTCTCGCGGCCGCGGCGGCCGCCTTCCTCGCCGCGATGACGGCCGGGGCCTTGCTGGCCTGGGTATCGGCCGCGGCCGAGAGCTGGTCGGGGGCCGACATCATGCTGACGAGCTTCCTCCTCTCCCAGGCAGCGGTCATCGCGGTCGACTGGACCGTGGGGACGGCATTGCGCGAGGAGGGATCGAACCTCCTCGCGATGGCTCCCGTGCCGGGCCCGTATCGCATGCCCCGCCTGGCTCCTCCATCCCCCTTGAGCGCGGCCGCGCCGATCGCCCTCGCGTTCTCGATCGCTTCCTATCTCCTCCTGAGGCGCTCGAGACTGGGAATCGAGATCGAGCTTTCCGGGAGGAACGTCCGCTTCGCCCGCGCGGTCGGGATCGGATCGGGGATTCGATCGTTCGCGATGGGGGCGAGCGGGGCCCTGGGCGGCCTCGCAGGCGCCTTCTTGGTACTGGGGCCGGCTGGCCGCGCGGTTAAGGGCATGACCGGCGGAATCGGCTGGGACGGCCTCTCGGTCGCCCTCGTGGCGGGAGCGGATCCGCTGCTCGCGATTCCGGCCTCGATATTCTTCTCCTGGCTCGACTCGGGGGCGCGCCAGGGAGCCCTCCTAGCCGATATGTCTCCCGATGCAGGCGCGATCATGAAGGCCGCCGCGCTCTTCCTGGTAACCGCCGCGGCGATCGGCGGCGGCGTCGCGAGAGGCCGCGGGGGCGGCGCCCGGCGAGGCCGCCCGCGCGGGGCCGCCCGCGCGGGGCCGCGAGCGGCCGCCGGGGCGGCGGCCCGGGACGCGGGAACGAGGCAGCGAAATGAGCGCAGCTCTCCTCGCTTCCTTCGCGGCCGCGGCCCTCGGATCCTCGGCGCCGATCGCGCTGGCCGCGTTAGGCGGACTCTATACTGCCGCCGCCGGCTCGCTGTCGGTCGCGCTGGAGGGATCGATGCTCGCGGGAGCCTTCGCCGCGGCGGCGATCGGCGTAGCCAGCGGCAGCCTCTGGCTGGGACTCCTGGCGGGAGCCTTTGCAGGGGCCCTACTCGCCTCGATGGTCGCGGCCGCCGCGATACGGCTGCGCGCCGACGTCTTCGTCGCGGGCTTGGCGGCGAACATACTCGCGGGCGGGGCTATTTCAGCGCTGTCACAGGCCTTCTTCGGAACCAAGGGAGTCTTGCCCTCCGAAGCCCTAGGCAGGGGCGCGGCGGGCCCGGGACCGGGCGGCATATCCTTCCTGGGCCAAGGCAGCGCCTTCGTCGCCGCGATCGCGGCCGCCGCCGTCCTGGCCCTCATGTACGGGAGGAGCGTCTTCGGCCTCAGGCTGAAAGCCTCGGGGCAGGAGGGCGATGCGGCGAGGGCCGCCGGCATCGATCCCGATCGCTACCGATTCGCCGCCCATCTCGTCGCCGGCGCGGCTTCGGGCCTCGCCGGAGCCTTCATGGCGGTCGGCGTCGCCGCCTTCGTGCCCGGCATGTCGGCCGGGCGGGGATGGATCGCCCTGGCCGCGATCTACCTGGGAGGCAGGAAGCCGTCCGGCATAGCGCTATCCTGTATCCTCTTCGGTTCCCTCTTCGCGCTGGCGAATATGCTTCAGGGACTGCGCGGCGCGATGTCGGAGAATGCCGAGCTCCTCCAGGCACTGCCCTACCTCGCATCGGCGCTCGCCTTCATCCTATGGAAGCGCCGCGGCCGAGCGGCGGCGCGGCAGCGCGGGGCGATGGCCGAGGATCGCTGAAATTCGCCATATTAGTGGCATATGGCGCGCGTCGGCGGAGGATTCAAGCAGCGGCTCTCGGAGCGATTCTCATCGACCTGGAAGCTCTTGTCGGAGACGACGAGCTTCCTCGCCAAGACCTCGGCCTTCTCTAGCTACGAGAACCAGCTAAGGGACCTGCGCAAGAGGCTCCAGCTATCGCACGGCGACGATAGGATTACGAACGACTTGCGTAGGGAGATCATCGCGCTCCGCTCGGCCCTGAGGATCCAGGGATACGACCTCAGCCTCGGCTCGCTGGAGCTTTCGGTCGAGGGATTCCGGAGCGACGCGGCGATCGCCGAGGGCTATCGGAGGGCCGTGCTCTTCATCGGCGAGAAGGGCCTCCGGGCGCTCGCGGGCGAGGCTAACCACGCCGAGCTCCATGATCGCCTGGAAACGGCCTCGCGTCGAGGCGAGCCTATCGCCCCGAGGCACAAGCATTACCTGTGGTTCCGATGGAAGGCCGGCACCTTGTCGATATCGGGATCGGCGACCGAGACGGCCGAGGATTTCGAGCGCCTTCGCGCCTGGTGCGAGGTCCCGGAGAATCGCCTCGGCCTGCTGGGGATCATGAAAACGCTGAAATGAGCGCGAGGCGCTTGACGCGATTTTTTATTTATCCTATATTCCTATTAATTCGATAGGAATAAGGGAGTAAGCATGTTCTCCGTTCCGACGAAGACGCAATACGGTATACGGGCGCTCGTCCATCTCGCGAGGGACGAAGGAAAATCCGCCGCGAGCGGGGAGATCGCCAGGGCCGAGGGAATACCGCCCAAGTACCTCGAGGGAATACTCGGGCAGCTGAAGAACGCGGGGCTCGTGCTATCGGAGCGCGGGAAGAACGGCGGCTACCGGCTGGCACGTCCCGCGTCGGAGACGAGGATGATCGAGGTAGTCGAGGCCCTCGAGGGGAAGGTGAGGCCGGTCGGCTGCATCGACGACTCGGGGCGCTGCGCGCAGGGCTCTTCCTGCCTGCCCAGGATCTTCTGGGTAGGGCTGAAGGGAGCTATCGATGAGTATCTCGCGTCGAGGACGCTCAAGGACGTTCTAGAGGCATAGGAGAATTCGGGAATGGACAGGCGACTCGTGTACATGGATTACAACGCGACAACTCCGCTGCGGCCCGAGGTCAGGGCGGCGATGGCGGCCGACCTCGATGTCTACGCCAACGCCTCCAGCATGCACGAGGCGGGCAGGCGGGCCCTCGAGAGGATCCAGCGCAGCCGCGCGTCGGTCGCGGCCCTGATAGGCGCCCGTCCCGACGAGATCGTATTCACCTCCGGCGGCTCCGAGTCGAACAACACGGTCTTCGCGACGATGCTCGGCCTGGGGAAGGCCGATCCCGGCCGGCGGAAGATCGTCACCACGGCGATCGAGCATCCCTGCGTCATGCGATCGGCCGAGCGGCTGCGGGACGAGGGCTTCCCGGTGGCCTTCGTCGGCGTCGACTCAGACGGGAGGCTCGACCTGGAGAGCCTCGAGCGGGAGCTCGATCCCTCGCGCTCCGAGGGAGGGCCGGTCCTCCTCGTGTCGGTCATGGCGGCGAACAACGAGATCGGGACCCTGCAGGACATCCCGAGGATAGCCGCCATGGCCAAGGCCGCCGGCGCCTTCATGCACAGCGACGCCGTGCAGGCGGCCGGCAAAATTCCCGTCGACGTCGGGGAATGGAAGGTCGACTACCTGACCCTCTCCTGCCACAAGATCTACGGCCCCAAGGGCGTGGGCGCCCTCTACATCCGCCGAGGCTCGCCCTTGGATCCCCTGATCAGGGGAGGCCATCAGGAGGACGGGCTGCGCGCGGGCACCTACAACAACCAGGGGATCCTCGGATTCGGGCTCGCCGCCGAGCTCGCGCGCGCGGAGCTGCCGAAGTACGCGGAGCGGGTCGGCGCCCTTAGGGAGAGGCTCCGCGCGGGCCTCCTGGCCTCCGTGCCCAGCATCAGGATCAACGGGCATAGGACGGAGGTTCTGCCTAATACGCTCAACGTGTCCTTTCCCGGGGCCGAGGGCGAGTCCATCCTCCTGTCCCTCGACCTCGAGGGAATCGAGGTGTCAACGGGCTCGGCCTGCGCCTCGGGCAGCCTGGACCCGAGCCACGTGCTCGTGGCGACCGGCGTGGGGCCCGAGCTCTCCCACGGCTCGATCCGATTCAGCCTGGGGAGGGACAGCACCGAGGCGGAGATAGACTACGTGCTTGAGAAGCTGCCGCCCATCATCGAGAGGCTCAGGCGGATGTCGACCCTGAGCGCCGCCTGCCTCGAGGCATAGGCAGAAAGTTCGCGAAGGAGGAATATAGATGAGCGACGCGTTCCAGTGGCTGTACTCGCCGATCGTGAAGGAGCACTTCACCTCTCCGAAGAACGTGTTCGATCCCGAGGAGAAGTTCGAGGCCGACGCGGAGGGCGTGGTCGGCAACATAAAGTGCGGCGACCAGATGATGTTCCTCCTGAAGATCGAGGACGACGTCATCGCCGACCTCAGGTGGAAGACCTACGGCTGCGCGAGCGCGATCGCCAGCACCTCGATGCTGTCCGAGGTCGTAAAGGGCATGGGCATACGAGAGGCATATTCGATCAAGCCCTCGGACATAGCCGAGAAGCTCGGCGGGCTGCCAGACAACAAGATCCATTGCTCGGTGCTGGGCGATAAGGCCCTTCGCGCCGCTATCGACGCCTACCTCGAAAAGACGGGAAGGCCCGGAGCCTTCAAGGGAGAGGACGCGGTCGTTATCTGCAACTGCCTCGGCATCACGGACAAGGACATCGAGGTCGCGGTCAAGGACGGCGCGAGGAGCTGGGAGGCCCTGCAGGAGGCGACCAAGATCGGCACGGCCTGCGGCGGTTGCAAGGCCAAGGCCACGGAGCTCCTGCACGAGTTCAGCCATATCTACGGGGACTAACCGAGTTTGACATGATCCGCGGGCCGCGTCGAAGTCCTGCGCCGCATATAAGGCGTATTGCTTAGCGCCGCGCTCGCCATTACGATGTATTCCATGCAACTCAGCTCCCGCATCGCGCTGATGGCGGCGGCCCTCGCGGCGGCCGGCGCGGCCTTAGCGTTCTCGCAGGATACCGATACCGCGAAAGCGAAGTCGCCTTCCGTCGAAGGGATTCGGTATCCCATCGTCGGCTGGTCCTGGATCGCCGGCGACTCGCCCGAAATGGCGGATCCCGGCTACGACGACTCGGGCTGGGATAAGCTCGAGCTTCCGTCCCAGGTTAAGCCGGGGAAGCCCCTATCGGCCTTCTGGCTTCGGGCGGAATTCGCGGTTCCCCAAGATGCGCCCGACAGGCTGTACTTCCTGACCAAGAACGACGGGCCGGTCCTGGAGCTCTTCGTCGACGGCAGGTTCGCGGGCTTCCGCGGCCATATGCCCCCGCGCTACGACCTTCGCGCCTTCCGCTCCGAGGCACTGCTGCTCCCGACGGACCTCGCTAAGCCGGGCGCGACGCTGACGCTGGCCGTCAGGTGCGTATACCGGGGAAGCGCGGTCAACATGCAGGCCTTCGAGGTAGGCGACGCGGGGGCGCGCGACTTCGACATAGAGGCGCGCAACTTCTGGAACGGACAGCTCTATTCCATACTCGCCGCCCTCTGCATCTTCCTGGCCCTGTACTCGCTGGCCCAGTTCGCCTTCAAGCCCACCGAGCGCCACCAGCTCTATTTCGCCGCCTCGCTCGGCTTCCTTACCTTCTACCTACTCGACCTGGGCTCGGAGTTCTGGATCTTCTCGGCCCCCTGGAGCCGGGCCCTCTCGAGGGGCAGCCTCCTCATATCGATGATGTTCCTCGTGCCCTTCTTCACGACCTTCTTCGACTTCCGGCAGAAGCGGGCCGTTACGATCGCCAGCGTCGCGATCGGGGCGGTATCGACGGCCGCCTTCCTCGCGACCTCGGCCGACGAGTCCGCCTGCCAGGCCGTGTTCTCGATTTCCATCCTGCCCATCTTCGCCGCCATCCTCCTCTGCGGCTATATAGGCGCCCGCGCCGCGCGCAAGGGCTCGATGGAGGCCTGGCCGGTCGTCATCGCGGTCTTCGTCGGAATCGGGCTGGCGGCCTACGATTCCTACTACTCGATCACGGGGAAGGTGCCCTTTTTCTGGCTTCAGGGAATCGCCTTCTTCCTGTTGAATCTCTCCGTCTTCATCGCGCAATCGATGCGGCAAGCGAGGATGAAATCCGACTTGGAATCCTACGCCAAAGAGGTCGAGTCGAAGAAATCAGAGCTGGACCGGTCCATGGCCGCGATAGGCGAGGCCGGCAGGGCGGCCGCGGCGATAGCCGAGCGGCTCGATAAGGCGGCCTCGAGCGCCGCCGACGCCGCCAACCAGGCGGCACGGCGCTCGACGGAGATCAGCTCCGATACCGATCGCCAGGCCCAGGAGGCCAAGGGCGCCGACGAGCTCGTGGCGAAGCTCGCCTCGTCGATCGGCGCGGTGACCGAGAGCCTCGGCGGCCAGAGCGAGAGCGCCGAGCGGACCGCCGCGGCTGCGACGGAGCTCTCCGCCATGGCGGGATCCGTGGCCGCCAGCGTCGAGCACGCCGCGCAGTTCACGATGGGGCTGGCGGCCCTGACCGAGGAAGGCGACCGAGCTGCCGCCTCCCTCTCGGCGACCATGCAGAAGGTATCCGAGTCCTCGCGGGGCATCTCCGAGGTGGTCGAGGCGGTGAACGAATTCGCCGAGCGCACGAACCTCCTGGCGATGAACGCAGCGATCGAGGCGGCGCACTCCGGGCAGTCCGGGAAGGGCTTCGCGGTCATCGCGGCCGAAGTCAAGAGCTTGGCGGCCAACCAGGCCGAGCGCGCGAGCCGGATCAAGGAAATCGTCGCCGAGATCCAGGGACGCGTCGTCGAGGGAGGGGAGAACGCCGCGAGCCTGTCGGGCACGATCAGGAAGATCGCCTCGGGATCGGCCGAGGCGGCGGAGAAGCTGCGCGAGGTCATGACGGCCACCGAGGAGCAGACGCGGGCCTCGGATGAGATCAGCGGATCGATGGAGTCCTTGGTGGCCTCGATCGAGTCGATACGGGCCGAGGCCGAGCGCCAGGCCGAGTTCTCGGACAAGGTGCGGCGAGCGGTCGCGGCCATCGCCGATGAGGCGGCCCAGGTCAGGACGACCGCGCGCTCCATCGCCGAGGACGGGGCGGGCCTCGCGGGATCGGTAGCGGCCCTGAAGGAGCTCGCCTCGAAGAGCGAGGAGCTGACCGCCGCGCTCGC
>CAYPHO010000021.1:18022-20993 GCA_964410245.1 uncultured Treponemataceae bacterium
CGGCGCCGGCGCGGCCGATCCGGCGATCGGCGAGGATTCCGTCCTCGCTTTCCGGAAGCTCGTCCTGGGCTTCTACGCCGAGAAGGGGCGGTCCTTCCCTTGGCGGGAGACTCGGGATCCCTGGGCAATCCTCGTATCCGAGATAATGCTCCAACAGACGCAGACCGAGCGAGTCGTCCCGAAGTACCTTGCTTGGATGAAGGCCTTCCCGAAGCCCGCCGACCTGGCCGAGGCGCCCTTGTCGCGCGTCATGGAGCTCTGGAGCGGCCTAGGCTACAACAGGCGCGCCCTCGCCCTGCGGGACGCGGCGGCGGCCATAGCCCGGCGGGGCTGCGTGCCCGACGACGAGGATGGACTGGTCGCCCTGCCGGGCATCGGCCCCTACACCGCGGGAGCCGTCCTCGCCTTCGCCTTCGGGCGGGCAGTCCCGTTCATCGAGACGAACATCAGGTCGGTCTTCCTCCACCGCTTCTTCCCGGGAGAGGAAGGAGTATCGGACCGCCGGATCATGGCCCTCGTCGAGGCGACCCTGGACAGGGACGATCCGAGGACCTGGTACTACGCGCTCATGGACTACGGCGTCGAGCTGAAGAAGGCCGCCGGGAATCCGAACGTCCGCAGCGCCCATTACGCCAGGCAGGCGCCCTTCGCCGACTCGAACCGCCGCCTGCGGGGAGCGATCCTCCGGCATCTCGGGACGGCGAAGGAGGCCGGGATCGAGGAGCTCGGCGCCGCGCTTCCCTTCTCGCTCGAGCGGATCGGAGAGGCCCTGGGCCAGCTCGCCTCGGAGCGCTTCGTCGCCGAGGACGAGGGGCGCTACCGAATAGCGGACTGAAGCCCTCCGGCCTCGGCGGCGACCTTGACAATCCCATAGCGAGGGACATGCTTTTTAGCATGAATCAGGAATCATTGCAGCGGATCGACGGATTCCTCGAAAGCTCGCTCATCGAGCTCTTCGCGTCCCATGGGACCGACCTGGGCCCCTCATCGGACCGCGGAGGGGGCATCGACTCCCCGATCGCGGCGACGATCGGCTTCACCTCTGCCTGCATGCACGGTGTACTCGTCCTTACCGCGGCGAGGGATCTGGTCGCCGCGACGCTTCCCGCGAACCTGAAGTCGGGCGAGGCCGGCGACGAGATCGCCGCCGACTGGACGGGCGAGCTGTCGAACCAGATGCTGGGCCGGCTGAAGAACCGCTTCCACGCCGTCGGAATCGATATATCCCTGAGCACGCCGATCGTCTTCGTCGGGAAGGAAATGAGGCATTACTCGCAGGAAGCCGACATCCAGCGCGCGCTCTATTTCGCCGAGGGCCGCGTCATGGCGGAGTTCCACGCCGACATGGAAAGGGACTTCGAGATAGCGGATCAAGGAAGCGAGAGCTCCTCGGCCCCTCCCGAGGGGGAAATACTCTTCTTCTAGGGCGAGATCGCCCGCTACGCCTTGCCGAAGAGCTTGGCGAAGAACTTCGCGATGGCGTCCCCGATCACCGTGAAGAAGCCCCCCTTGGGAATGTCCCGCTCGGCGACGAGGTCGACGCGCCTTAGGACCTTGCCTTCGGCCGAGTAGACGACCTCGCCGAGCTTCGTCCCCTTCGCGACGGGCGCGTCGACGGATGTCGCCGTCTCCACGCGGACGGACAGCGAGGAGGCGTAGCCCCTCGGGATGGTCGCGGCGAGGCTCGAGGAGGGGACGAGGGGAACGCGCCTCTCGGCGCCGTACCAGGCGCGGGGGCTGCCGATAGGGCCGGTCTCGGGCCGCATCGTGACGTAGGAGGCGAAGGCCCAGTCGAAGACCGCCTCGGCGTCGCGGCCGCGCAGGTCCATGCCGTCCGAGTAGCTCGGATTGTACTCGCCGCCCAGGGTGACCAGGACGAAGCGCGTGCCCTCGCGCTCGGCGGTCGCGGCGAGATTGTAGCCGGACTCGATGATGAAGCCCGTTTTAAGGCCGTCGCAGCCCGCGTAGCGGCTGACCAGGGTGTTCCTGTTGTACTGGATGATGCGGCCCTCGGGAACGTAGTCGGCGGTCGCGTGCTCGGCGCGGGGGAACTCGATGTACCTAAGCGAGTGCAGCTCGGACAGGGACTCGGGATGGGCCTCGATGTAGATCCTGCAGAACTCGGCGAGCTCGCGGGCAGTCGCGGTATTCATCTCCGAGAGGCCAGAGGGCTCGACGAAGAACATGAAGCGCATGCCCATCGAGCGGACGGCCTTGTTCATGAGCGATACGAAGGCCTCGTTCGAGCCCGCGACGCGGCGGGCCAGGGCGAAGGCCCCGTCGTTGCCCGAGACCACCGCGGTCCCCCGCATGAGGTCGAGGACCGATACCCTCATGTCCGGGTGGAGGTACATCAGGGAGGAGCCGTAGGGTATGTAGGGAGAGCAGTCGCGCTTGTCGATCGCGATGATCTCGTCGCGCGAGAGCCGGCCCGAGTCGAGCTCCTCGTAGACGACGTGGAGCGCGACGAGTTTGGTCAGGGAGGCCGGCGGGATGACGAGCTCGGCGCTCTTGCCGTAGAGGAGGGTGCCCGTCGCCTGGTCGATCAAGGCGAGGGAGCGGGCTGAGACCGTGGGCGGGGCGGGAAGGGCCGCGGCCGCTCGCTCGGCGGGGCAGGCCGCCCCGGCGGCGAGGAGGAGCAGGACGAGCAACGCCGCGGGAATCGGGCGGCGCGATGCGCGATATCGAAGAGGCGCGGGCATGAGGGCGAGGCTCAGAAGTCCGCGAGGCGGGGGGCGCGCGGGAAGGGGATGACGTCCCGTATATTGGCCATGCCCGTGACGTACAAAAGGAGGCGCTCGAAGCCGAGGCCGAAGCCCGAGTGCGGCGTGGTGCCGAAGCGACGCAGGTCGAGGTACCACCAGTAGGTGGATTTGTCCAGGCCGAGCTCCTCGATGCGCTTCTCCAGCACGTCCAGGCGCTCCTCGCGCTCGGAGCCGCCGATGATCTCGCCGAAGCGGGGCACCAGGAC
>CAYPHO010000022.1:0-1247 GCA_964410245.1 uncultured Treponemataceae bacterium
AATCATTGAGCGATATCAGGACGGGCTTCAGAACCTTTATCCAAACGAGATCTTCTACGAAGCGATCTATCCGGAGTTCAAATATACAAAAGCGCGCTACCGGGTACTTTATCCAAAGTGCATGGCCAGAACGGATTCTCCGGAGTTCAAAGAGCTGGAAGAAAAATTTCGCGCTCACATCATGAGCTACGGCCTTGATCCTGACAGACCGCTGCTCGAATCTATTATAGAGACATGCAATAAGACAGGTGCCGATCCGGACGATCCGGACTTCAAACTCGCGGCTTTTCGTCTTATGAATGATATATATAGCGACCCCGAATACCTAAAGCTCAAGGCTGTCTTCGACGACCCGCAGTGGCAGCTGCGCAATCTCTGGCCCGATTCCGTGGCCAATGTCTGCAACCGTCTTGCCAGAGCGGATGAATACCTGTTCCGAACAAGAGAGTTCAATGTACCTTCGCATGTAACCGACGTGCTCGTTCTGGACCGCTGGCCTCACGGAGCCGAAACACTGGCTGTAACTAAAAATCTTTACACGGCATCGCCGTATATACATGTCAACGCGACGAAGACCTCAGACATGCATGATCTTCTGCTCACGATCACCCACGAGATGTACCATGTCGTTCAATGCGGTTATGTGTTTTTTGACAGTTCCGGGTACACGCCCTTCTGGGAAGCAACGGCGCTCGTGCTTGAAAAGGAAGCCTTTGACTACTTTGTAAATGAGAAGATGATCGCCGCGGGCCGTACGGATCTGCTCACGGGCAGAATCGACTGGGATCGCTACGACAAGTCGCTCATGACGCCGTCCGAGTGGGAAAATGTTCCCGATGTAAAAGAGTATATGCAGGTTCAGGGTTATGTGGCGTCCTACTGGATAGAGTTCCTGCGGGATCGGTACAGTCCGGGCACAGAATTCATAAAGCTGCTAATGGAGCGGTATGCTTCGACTATCGGAGACCTTGACACCGAAGTACATAATGTGCTCCGGAATCAGACCTCCTCCAGCAGCGAGGCATATTGCAGTGACTTCCGCTTATTCTGCGTAACTAACTTCAATAAATTTGACGACCGAAGCAAGTATATCGTGCCCACACCGGAAGAGATCATTCTGTCATACGACGAACCGTATGTTGAGATCTTAGCTCCTTATCAGGCCTTTTCCACACGTGTTCGGGACTTCCACATCGACAACCAAGACGAAAACGGAGACGCTCTCAAGTATAAGGTCGTCGTTAAAG
>CAYPHO010000022.1:1257-20945 GCA_964410245.1 uncultured Treponemataceae bacterium
CGACGCGCCCGGCCTTGTAACGCCAAGCCTCCGGTTCTATCAGGACAAAGCATACAAAATCAGTCTCACCGGCGACGGCATGATCATGCTGCCGGAGAGCACGAGCAATCGCCTGTCGATCCACGAGATCGAAGACTACTATATGACTCCGCCGGGAATTACGGCGGGCAAAGGCTATACATACGAGATCTGGCTCATGCTGCCTCCGGAAGCGCCCGAAGTGGAGATCGACGAGGAGGAGGGCGTCGCCCATGGAAAGCCCCGAGAAGTCGGGCATGCGCGCCATGGCCTTCTCGGGGCCGCGGCTGACGACCAGCTCGAGGTAGGAGGGGCCGGAGAGCTCGGTATCGGCGGCGGGCTTCTGCTCGAGTATGGTGCCCGCGGGGGCGCGGTTGAAGACGTAGATCGGCGGCTCCTTGATCGTCAGGAGGGCCTTGGTGCCGGCGAAGAGGGACTGGAGCCGGATCTTCACCTCGTTCACGTCCTGCCCGATGTAATTCCCGACCTTGTCGGCGACCGTGCCGCGGCTGACGGTGATCGAGATCCGGCGGCCGGCCTTGACGATCGCCCCGGGAGCGGGGGACTGCTCGACGATCATGCCGCGCTCGGCCGGATCGTCCGTGAAGCGCAGGGAAAGGCGGGGATACAGCTCCCGCTCCTGCATCGCGACCAGGGCCTGGGACAGCTCCTTGCCGCGCACGTCGGGCACCATGGTCTGCTCGGCCCCGCGCAGGAACAGGAAGAAGAACGTAAGGCCCGCGACGAGCATGAGCAGGATGACGGCGCCCAGGCCGTAGGCGATGATGCGGTAATGATCATTATCGAAGGATTCGATCTTGCGGAGGTCGAGGGGAAGGGAGGGAAGGCGGAACCTGGAAATCCTGGACTTTAGGGATGAAATCCTCAGATTGAGTTTCATGGGCGATCCGCTTCCTCCGGCGAACGAGGTTCGCGCGGGCTCGGGCTTACGAGGACTGAGCCTACGAGATTCTGGACCCCGTTTGCGAATTCCTTATAGGATAATGCTTTCTTATTCTGCAGCCGCAGGCGCCTCAATGCGATGAGCCCGTCTTTGGTTTGTACCATTATGCCTCGGGCCTTGTCTAGGCCGAGTATCGTCCCGATAGCGGCGCCATCGCGCTCGAAGCTCGCCGGTCCGGCAGCGAAGGTCTCGCCGGGATAGGGGAAAGACTCCAGGATATCGAGCTTGAGGCCGTTCAGGTAGGTAAAGGCTCCCGGCCAGGGCGAGAAGGCCCGCACCCTCGCGTCGATATCCATCACGCCCTGGCTCCAGTCGAGGAGGCCGTCTTCCTTGCGCAGCATCGAGCAGTAGCTGATCTCGCCTTCCTGGGGCGTCGCGCTCTCCCGGCCGTAGGCGATCTCCTCGACCACGCGGCCCAGGAGGTCGGCGCCCAGGATGGCCGCGACCTCGGCGATGTCGTCGGCGTTCTCCCGTCCCGCGAGCGGCATCCGCATGACGCCCAGGATGTCGCCGGAGTCCATCTCGAGCGCCAGCCGCTGCACCGAGACCCCCGTCTCCTCGTCCCGCGCGAGGATGGCGGCTTGGATCGGCGTGGGGCCGCGATGCCTGGGCAGGAGGCTCGGGTGCACGTTCACTCCCCCGCGAGGGAAGAGGGCGAGGAATTTGGGGCCGAAGATGCGGCCGTAGGCGAAGGATACGAGGAGCTCGGGCTTTAGGGCGGCGACGGCATCCCTCGCCTCGGCGCCGAGGCGCTCCGGGGCCAGCACCGGGACGCGGTCTCCGAAGAGCTCGCCGGCGACGCGCGATACGGAAGTCCCGACGACCGAGAGTCCCCTGCCCCGGGCGCTCTCGGGATTGGTCAGGACCCCGATGACTTCCTGCTCGTACGAGAGGCGGATCAGGGAGGGAACGGCGATATCGGGCGATCCCGCGAACAGGATCCGCATGGCCTAGGCCTTTACGAGCTTGCGGTACTGGGCGAGGGCCTTCTCCCGCTTCTTCTCGGGGAGGCGGTCGACGAAAAGGATGCCCTCGAGGTGGTCGTACTCGTGGAGCATGACGCGGGCGAGGAGCCCGCCCGACTCGACCGTGAAGGGCCTGCCGCGCTCGTTCCAGGCCTGGACGCGCACGAACTCGGGCCTGCGGACCTCCTGGTAGAGGCGAGGCAGGGACAGGCAGCCCTCCTCGATATCCACCTGCTCGGGAGAAGTGAGGACGATCTCGGGATTGATGAAGACGCGCGGCTGATCGCCCTCGACGCCCGTGACGAATATCCTGAGGCCGGAATTGACCTGGGGACCGGCCAAGCCGATTCCCCTGCCCAGCCGCATGGCCTCGAGCATGGAGGCCGCCAGGGACTTAATCCCGTCGTCTATTTCCTTGACGGGCTCTGCCTTGCTCTCGAGGATATCGTTCCCGTAGGTGACTATCTCCAGCATCCTCTCTCCTGAGGTAAATGTACCGACCTATGCGCGGAGCGGTCAATCGAGGCTCGGGATCTCGACGAGGTCGCCGACCGCGACGCCGGCCCGATTGAACCAGCCCTTGGGGACCTCGAGGGCGTAGCGCACCGAGCGCTCGGACTGGACGGTCGCCTCGGAGAAGGGCGTCAGGTCGACGATCTGCCGGATGATCCCGCCCGAGGAGATGTAGGCGAGCGAGAGCGGCAGCGAGACGTTCTTCATCCAGAAGGCGGGACGCTGGTCCACCTCGAAGACGAAGAGCATGCCCGCGCCGTCAGTCAGGGTCTTGCGGAACATGAGGCCCCGCTCGCGCTCCTCGTAGCTCAGCGCGACCTCGGCCTTGACCCTCGCGTCGCCGATCCTGAGCTCGACAGTCCTCAGCTTGGGATTGGGGCGATACGTGCCGTCGGCCTTCCCGGCGCAGGAGGCCAGGAGCAGGGCCGCGGCGACGGCGGCCGCCGCGAGGACGGCGATCGCCGCCGCGGGCCGGACAGCCCCGAGCCGCTTACGCTTCGATGTCCGTATCCGTACTGCGTCCATTCCTCGCCTCCCCGAGCCTCAACGGCCGAAAAAAAGGGCCGTAGAGGATACCCCTACGGCCGCTCGCATCTCGCGCGCCCGGCCGGTTCAGTACCGGCCCGAGCGCTCGTCAGTATCCGCCCTTGGAATCCTTGGTCTTCCGGTTCTTCTTGAGGAGCTTCCTCGCGAGAGCCTTCTGCTTCCGGTTCTTGATCGTGGAAGGTTTCTCGAAATACTCTCTCTTCTTCCACTCGCGGATGATGCCCTCTTTCTCGACCATGCGCTTGAAGCGCTTGATGGCCTTCTCGAGGGGCTCGCTCTCGTCCACGATAATCTGCCTGATAGGAATCACCTCCCTTCGATCAAGGCACGTATTGTATTGATAATCAAGGCTTTGTCAAGGACTCGGGAATCGGCGAGGAGATCGGGATCGATCATGGCCGCGCCGGCGCGAAGCTCCCAATGCAGGTGCGGCCCCGTCGATAGGCCGGTCGATCCGGAAAGCCCGATGCGGCCTCCGCGCGGCACCGTATCGCCCTCGGCGGCCTCGAGGGCGGACAAGTGCATGTAGATCGAATAGAGCCCGGGCAGGTGCTCGAGGACCAGGGTCTTCCCGGTCACGACGCGGTCGGCCGCCAAGACGACCTTCCCGCCCGCGCAGGCCAGGACCGGCGTCCCCTCGACGACGGCGAAGTCGATGCCGGCGTGCACGCTGGCGGCGGTCGAGCCGTCCGAATAGGCGTAGACGCGCCGGTCGCCGAAGAAGGAGCTGCGGCGCGCCTCTTCCGAGAGGGGAATTCGGAAGGGCTCGAGCCCGGCGTAGAGCGCGGCGGCATCCGCGCGCCCGAGTATCGCGTAGAGCTTCTTCGCCTCAGCCGCCTTCCTCTCGTCGTCGCTGGTCCTTAAGTCGGTATTCTTCTGGTCGAGGGGGATCGTCTCGGAGATGAAGGCCCGGCCTTCGAGCGCGATTTTTGCCGTGGCGCCGCAGGATGAGAGGGTATAGCTCCCCGGGGCCAGCGCGGTCGGAATGCCGAGGATGAAGCCGTAGACGAGGGCGCCGGACAGGGGACCGGACGGCGCGGCGGCTGCCGAGGCGGCGCCCGCGGCTCTGTCAGCGCCGGCGGCCGATCCCTCGGCTGCCGATCCCTCGGCTGCCGATCTCGGCGCGGCCGACGCATCCGCGAAGAGCGGCCTCGCGTCGAAGCCCGCCGCCGATACGATCTTCTTCCCGCCGGGACCGGTAAGCATGGCGACGGGAGCTTCGATCGGGCGGGCGCAGACCAGCCAGGCGATCAGGGGATCGCCCTGGCGCGCGCGCGAAGGCGCGATGATCGCCGGGAGCCGCGGCTTGGCCGGCGCGGGAGCGGCAGCCGGCGCGGGAGCGGCGGCCGGCGCGGGATCGGCAACGCGCGCCATATCGGCAGTCGGCGCGGGAGCGACAGTCGCAGCCGGCGCGGGAGCGGCAGCGCGCGCCATATCGGCAGTCGGCGAGGCGTCGACGGGGCCCCGGCACGACGAGGGGAAGGCGCCGAAGGACATCGCCGCTAAAACGGCGACGAGGACGCAGAGGATCGCCATGCCCGAGGCCGTGGTCCGAAGCCGCATAGTCCGAGGATAGCGGCGACGAAAGATCGCGTTAAGGCCCGCGGCTCGGAAAAGCGGCGAAAAAGGCGCGAAGACGCGCGTCTCCTTCCGTTCCCCCGTGAAATAGTCTATACTCGCGCATATTATTTGGATCGAACCGCGAGCCGGCAGGGACGCGATAGGCGCGGTATCCGAAACCCTTGGAGTTCCGCATGTTCACGACGGGAGACTTCATAACGCTCGGGATCGTCCTGATCGTACTCCTTATCTATCGCCGGCTCGACAGCGACAACCGCTCGCTGGAGAAGGTGAAGAAATTCGCGGACCGCCTGCGCGACGAGCTCTCGGCCTACGTCGACAAGCGCTCGGAGGACCTCCAGAGGTTCGGCATCGAGCTCGACGTCCAGCAGAAGGCCGCCAAGGTCGCCCTCGACCGGATCCAGGCGGTGCAGGCCGGCCTGTCCGAGCGGGCCGACGCGATAGGCGGCATCGAGAAGCGCCTGGGCGAGTACGACGCCGCCCTCGCGCGGCTCAAGGAGATGACCGCCCGCGTGGACGAGAACCTCGAGCGCCTGCGCGAGGAGTCCGAGTTCACCGACTCGGTAGCCAAGCGCATCGACTCGGCCCAGAAGGGCATGGAGCTCATCCAGCGCGAGATCCCCGCCCTTAAGCAGTCCTTCGCGGCGGATGCCGAGGCCGCCCTCGAGGGCTTCAAGGACAACCTACTCTCGGAAGTCTCGAAGAGCGTCGCCGAGGCGCGGGAGGCCGCGGCCAAGGCGCGCGAGGACGCGCGGGGCAGCCTCCAGGGCCTCGAGGCCGGCAAGGCCGCGATCGAGCGCGAGCTGGCCAAGGGCCTCGAGCGCGCGCGCGTCGAGGCCGAGAAGCTCGAGGACGCCGCCTTCGCCCGCCTCAAGGAAGGCACCGACGCGAAGGCCGCCCGGCTCAAGCAGGTCATCGAGGATAAATTCTCCCAGCTCGCCGCCCTGGCCAAGGACAAGGCGGGCGAGGCCCAGTCCGTCGTCAAGAGCTTCAAGGCCGAGTGGAAGTCCGAGGCCGACCAGGCCGAGGCTCGCCTCGCGGCGCTGCGCGCCGAGCGCGAGGCCGCGATCGCCAAGGCCGAGAACGACCGCCAGGTCCTGGGGGCGCGCCTCGCCGCCGAGGGCGCCGCGCTCCAGGAGCGCCTGCTCGGGGAGTTCGAGCGGCGCGCCGCGGAGCAGGGCTCCGAGATCGACGCGCGGCTCGAGCGGCTCGAGGCCGCCGGAGCCGGGCTGGCCTCGCTGGACCAGGCCCTCCGCGCCTCGCTGGACGAGGCGTCGCGGCGGATCGAGGCCGAGATCGAGGCCTCCGGGCGCGCGCTGGAGGACCGCCGCGCGCGCTTCGAGGAGGCCTTCTCCTCCGACGCGGGCAAGCTCAAGCTGTCGATGGCCGCCCTGGAGGAAGAGCTCGAGCGGCTCAAGTCCAGCGCCTACGAGAACGTCTCGGAGAAGCTCAAGGTCTTCGAGGACGAGTTCTTCGCCGACCTCAAGTCCCGCTCCGACGCGATCGACGCCCGGCTCGACTCCTGGCGCTCCGAAATGGACCGGACCCTCTCCGACATCTCGGCCTCGACTGCCGCCGAGCGGGCCGCCGCCGAGCGGGCGATCGCCGAGGAGACCCGCGCCCGCCTCGCCGAGGCCCAGGCCCGCGCCCAGGAGCAGGCGGACAAGCTGCGCGAGAGGGTCGAGGCCCTGGCCGACGGCATCCTCGCCCAGAGCGGCATGGCCGCCGAGTCCCTGGCTTCGCTCAAGGAAACCGTGCTCAAGGATTCCGCGGACGCGCGGGCGACGGCCCAGGCCTACGTCGAGGGCGAGCTCTCGCGCTTCTCGCTCGAGGTCGCGGGCAAGGTCAAGGCCGCCGAGCGCGAGCTCGAGGCCTTTACCTCGTCGACCTCCGAGCTCGTCGAGAAGGCCCGCGCCGAGTACGAGGAGGAGCGCGACGCGCTCGCCGCCTCGTCCCAGGCCGAGCGCGATCGCATAACCAAGGAGCTCGCGGGCTTATCGGAGCGCACCGCCGAGCTGCGCTCGGACCTCGGCTCGCGCATCTCCCAGGCCCTGGACGGCTTCACCCGCGGCTACGACGCGCTTTCCGCGGACATCGAGCGCAAGCGGCGCGAGGCCCAGGCCGAGGCCGACCTCCGTCTGCGCGAGTACCGGGACGCGGTCCAGGACCTCGCGCTCAAGCTCGAGGCCCAGCGGGCCCAGGCCTTCGGCAAGGTCGAGTCCGAGGCCTCGCGCATCGAGGCTCGGGTCGGCGATATCGACAAGGAGATGAAGGGCTTCCTCTCGCAGACCAAGCTCTTCGAGCGCTCGGACGAGCTGCGCGAGAGCCTCTCTGCGAGCATCGAGTCCATGGCCGCCGACATCTCGCGGCTCGAGGGCAGGAAGGCCGAGATCGCGGAGATCGAGGGCCAGCTGGGCAGGGTCAAGCGCCTCGAGGACGAGGTCAACCAGAAGGTCACTCGATTCCTCGCCGAGAAGAAGCGCATCGACGCGCTCGAGGCCGACTTCGCGAAGCTCGCCGAGGTCTCCGAGACGGTGGACCGGCGGCTCGTCGAGATCACGGGGCAGTCCGACGCCCTGACCGATGCCCAGGCCTCCTTCCGCAAGGTGCTCGACCTGGCCAAGGAGGCCGAGGCCAAGTACGACCGGCTGGAGAAGAAGTCGGGCGTGCTGGACGCGACGGTCGAGGCCGTCGACAAGAACTTCCAGGCCGTGCGCGAGGTCGAGAAGACCGTCGCCTCGGTCGGCGCCGAGCTGAAGCGGCTGCCCGACCGGGTCGGCGAGCTGCGCCGCTCGGTCGACGCCCTCGTCGAGGACAAGGCGCGGGTCGAGGACGCCGTCGGGAAGCTCTCGAGCCTGGGGCAGGCCATCGCCGACGCCGAGAAGCGCATCGCCGAGGTGCAGAAGGCGCGCGAGTGGATCGCCCGCGCCGAGACCCGCCTCGAGGAGATCGACCGGCGGGCCCAGGAGCAGCTGAAGCTCCTCTCCACCCTCCTCAAGGACGAGGAGGGCTCGGGATCCAGGCGCGAGCGCGGGGCCCCGCCCTCGAGCGTCCAGGACACGGTGCGCAAGCTGGCGCGGCAGGGCTGGAACGCCGACGAGATCGCGCGCGCGGTCAAGGTCAGCCGCGGCGAGGTCGAACTAATACTCGAGCTGGGCGTTAAGAAATAGCCGAGCGGATGTATTCGATAGGCGAGCTGGGCCGCGCGGCCGGGCTCTCGCGGACGGCCCTCCTCTACTACGACGCGATCGGCCTGCTTAGGCCCTCGGGCAGGACCGCCGCGGGCTACCGCCGCTACTCAGAGCCCGACCGCGAGCGCCTGGGCCGGATCCTGGAGCTGCGCGCCCTCGGGCTCCCCCTCTCGGAGATCGCTCCCCTCCTGGCGCTCGCCGAGGACCGGGACGAAGCGGCCGCGGCGACGCTGCTCAAGCGGCTCTTGGCGGCGAACGGCGAGATAGCCGAGCTCAGGGAGCAGCAGCGGGGAATACTCGGCATGCTCGAGAAGCGCCTCTTCCTAAAGCGCGGCCCGTCGGGCCTGAAATCCCTCGCGGGCCTGGGCCGTACGATCGGCATCGACGAGCGGAGCTATCGCCGCATCCACCGCTCCCTCGAGGCGACCTCTCCGGAGGAGCATCGCCGGCTGCTGGCCGCCCTCGGCTTCAGCGCCTCCGAGATCGGGGAATTCGTCTCGTCCCTCGAAGAAAGCCTTTGACCCGCCTATAGCTTTACGCTTTACCTTCGCCTCCATCCGATCCTTTGAGGAGGCAAGAAGAATGGCTAAGGTACCATGGGCGAAGGGCGAGCGCTTCGAGCGGAAGGCCCGCATTATGATCGGCGCGAGGGCCCGGGAGGTATTCCCCCTGCTCTGCCCCGTGCGCGAGTACGAGTGGATCCCCGACTGGCGCTGCCGGATGATCTACTCGAAGTCCGGTGTAGCCGAGAAGGACGCCATGTTCACGACCGGCATGCTGCCCTTGGGCAGGGAGCTGTGGACCTGCACGCTCTACGAGAGCCCGAGCAGGATCGAGTACCTGGTAACGCACGGATCGAAGGCCGCGTTCAAGCTCGAGCTCGCCCTGTCCGAGGAAGGCGGGCGGACCGTCCTCGACTGGACCATGCGCTTCACGGCGGCCTCGCCGCGCATCGGCTCCCTCTTGCGCCGCAAGATGTCCGAGCGGGCCTTCGCGAGCATGATGGCCTCGCGCGAGCGGCAGTTCGAGGAGTACTTCTCGGCGCGCCGCGCCCCGCCGGCGGCTCCCTAGCTACAGTATCGAGGCCTCGAGCATGCCGGGCGGCAGCTCGTCCAGGAGATCGCCGATGGCCCTGCGCTCGCACATCCTGCGGACCGCCTCGGCGAAGAGGGGGGCCGCGGAGAGGAAGCGGAAGCGCTTCGGGTCCAGCTCCGCCCGCCGCGGCAGGCTGTCGGTCGCGACCAGGAATTCGAGCTCGCTCTCGGCGATGCGCTTGGCGCCTTTCTCGGTCAGGGGCAGGTGGGAGAGGCAGGCGTAGACCCGCTTGGCCCCGCGGCGCTTCAGCGCCTCGCAGAGCGAGGCCACGGTGCCGCCCGAGATGCTGAAGTCGTCGACGATCAGCGCGTTCATTCCCTTGACCGATCCCATGACGTCGAGGATCTCGGCGTTCTCGTCGTGGCAGCTGCGCGTCTTGTCGGCGATGGCGACGGGTAGGCCCAGGCAGGAGGCGAACTTGCGCGCGTTCTTCGCGTAGCCCGAGTCGGGGGCCACGATCACCAGGTCCTCGAGCCCGAGGCCGCGGATATAGGCCGTGAAGAGGGGCCTGGCCATCAGGTGGTCGACGGGCTTCTTGAAGAAGCCCTGTATCTGGGGCGCGTGGAGGTCCATGGTCACGATCCGGTCCGCCCCCGCCAGCTCGACGCACTCGGCGACGACGCGGGCCCTGATAGAGACGCGGGGCTCGTCCTTCTTGTCGCCCTTGGCGTAGCTGAAGTAGGGAACGACGGCCGTGACGTACTTCGCGCCCGAGCGCTTGAAGGCGTCCATCCAGAAGAGGAGCTCGGCGAAGTCGTCGTTCGCCCGGCCGCGGGCCCCGATGGGCTGGACGAGGTAGACTTCCTCGTCGCGCACGTGCTCGCCGATCTTGACGTAGCTGTTGCCCTCGGAAAAGGCGAGGGACTCCGAGGGCCTCGGCTCGATGCCGAGGTAGGAGCACATCCTGGCGGCGAATTCCCTGCCGGAGGATCCCGCGAATATCCTGATGTCGCTCATCGCGCCTTAGCCCTGCCCGCGCCCTACTCGGCCAGGACCGCGGCGAGGCCGGCCTCGATCATCGCGTCGAAGGTCTTCTCGCGCTCGGCCGAGCTCGTATCCTCATGCGTGACCAGGTGGTCGCTGACGGTGAGGATGGCCAGGGCCTCGACGCCGTGCTTGGCGGCCAAGGTATAGAGCTCGGCGGCCTCCATCTCGACGGCCACTACGCCGAATCGGGCCCAGAGCCTCCACTGCTCGGGATCCTCGGTATAGAAGGAGTCGCTGGAGATGATCTTCCCGACGTGGACCGGAAGCTTCCTGGCGACGGCCTCGTCGTAGGCGGCCTTGAGGAGGCGGAAGCTCGGGGCCGGCGCGTAGTCCATGCCCCGGAAGCGCACCTTGTTGACCGCCGAATCGGTCGAGGCCGAGATGCCGAGCACGACGTCGCGGACCCGGACGTCTTCCGTCAGCCCGCCGCAGGTCCCGACGCGCACCAGGCGCTTGACCCCGTAGTCGCGGATAAGCTCGTTGACGTAGATCGAGAGGCTGGGCATGCCCATGCCCGTGCCCATGACCGAGACTCGCTTGCCCTTGTAGGTCCCCGTGTAGCCGAACATGTTGCGCACCTCGTTGAAGCGCTCCGGGGAGCCTAGGAACTTCTCGGCGATGTGCTTCGCGCGCAGGGGGTCGCCGGGCAGGAGGATGCTCTCGGCGATCTGGCCCTCGGCCGCGGCTATGTGGATGCTCATGGACTACCTCCGGGAAAGCGCGATCGCGCCCGGAGCATTCCCCCGGGCGAGTCGTCCTATGCTATCACATCGAAGGGAGTGGGGGGAGGGCCGTCGTAGCGCAGCGTCGCGGCGCCGGAGCCCGCCGCGGCTCCCGCGGCGAAGGACGCGCGGGAGCCCGGCGCGGCCGCTCCCCGCGAGGCGGCCATCTCGCTGGAATAGCGCGAGGCCAGCTCCTCGGCGCGGGCCGCCGCGAGCTCCGCCAGGGCGGCCGCCTCGGCCTGGGCGGCGGCGGCCGCGACCGCGAGATCGGCCGCCGAGGGCCTTGCGGGCGCGAGGGCCGCCGCCTTGACGACGCGCATCTTGCGCAGGGTCTCCTCGGGCTTGCCGGGGATCGAGGAGCTGTCTATTCCCACCTCGCCGCCCACGGCGTAGTGCCTGCCGTCGGGGCCCGACTGGTAGGTGAAGGAAGCCCCGCCGATGATATATCCGTTGCCCGCCGCCATATGGGCCGCCTCGTGCCTGCGGACCTCGACGTCGCGGGCGCGCAGGGCCGATATCTCGAGCATCTCCTCGAGCTGGCGCCCGCCCATCGCGCGGGCCTTCTTCAGCTCGGCGGCCCGGGCGGAGAGCTCTTCGTAATCGAGGATCGCGGCCTTGCGCGAGAGGACGGACTCGGCATTGATATCGATATCGGGACGGCGGGAGGAGGATTCGGCGCGCCCCGCGGCCTCGGAGCCCTTGGCGGCGGCCTCGGGCGCCGCGGCGCCAAAGCGTGCCGCCCGGATGACGTCGGCGCCGTAGGCTGCCGCGCCCGCGGCGCGATCCGCGTCGGAGACTCGTATCTCCCGAGGAGGAAGCTCCCGGAAGACTCGAGCGAAGCCTCCGGGGACCGACGAGATCGCCGAGGCGGCCATACCCAAAGTATACCGCTGATCTCGCTTTCTCTCAATGAAATAAGAGTCCGGAGCGAAGGCCGTATAACCGAAGACCGCCTTCGTGCTAAAGTCGGATTGCCTGGAGGGAAGCGTGGAGCCGTACGCCATATTATATGAAGATGACGACATCCTCATCGCGAACAAGCTCGCGCCGATCCCGGTCCAGCGGGAGAAGACGGGCGACGCGTCCCTGCAGGATCTCCTGCGGGCCGAGCTCGCCGCGCGCGAGGGCCGCGAGCCCTTCCTGGAGGCCTGCCACCGCGTCGACCGCCGGGCCTCGGGCGCCGTGCTCTTCGCGAAGACCCAGAAGGCCCTGGCGACTATCGAGGCCGCCTTCCGCGGCCGTCGCGTAGAGAAGCGCTATATCGCCTGCGTCGAGCGCGAGCCCCTTCCCGCTGAAGGCCGGCTCGAGCATCGCCTGGTCTGGGACAAGCGGCGCAATATCGTCAGGGCCGCGCCGCCCTTGGCCGCCCCCGCGGGCGAAGCGGCCGCGCCCGGCCGCGAGGCCGCCGCATCGGGCCGCGCGCGCGACGGAGCCGGCAGGCCCGGCGGCGCGCCCCGGTCCAAGGAGGCGATCCTCGAATACCGCCTGGCGGGCAAGTCCGAGCGCTACTTCTTCGTCGAGGTCGACCTGGTCACCGGGCGCCACCACCAGATCAGGGCCCAGCTCGCGGCGATCGGCTGCCCCATCCGCGGCGACCTGAAGTACGGGGCCCGCCGCGGCACCGAGAGCGGGCTCATCATGCTGCACGCGCGGAGCCTGTCCCTAAGCCAGCCCCGCACGGGAGCGCGAGTCGAGGCCCTCGCTCCCTTCCCCGAGTCCGAGCCCCTGTGGCGCGCCTTGGGCGATTCCGGCGATGAGTAGGCCGATGCGCGGCCTCTACGCCCCGATCGCCGCCTCCGCCCTAGCGCTGGGCGCCTTCCTCCTCTCGTCCTGCTACGCGGTGACCGAGGGACTGCGCTACCTCGCGATCCGCTCCGAGGCCGAGGACGCCCGGCGCGTCCTGGCGAGGCCCGGGACGAGCGCCGAGCTGCGCGCCCTCCTGGAGCGAAGCGTCGCCGTCCGCGCCTACGCGATAGGCGAGCTCGGCCTGAAGGAGACGAGGAATTACACGACGGTGGTCGAGCTCGACTCGGACCGCCTGGCGACCGTCGTCCAGGCCTGCGCCGAGCTCTCCTTCGACCGCTGGCTGTGGAGCTACCCGGTCGTCGGCAAGCTGCCCTACCGCGGCTATTTCAAGGCCGCCGACGCCGAGAAGGAAGCCGCCCGCCTGCGGGCCAAGGGCCTCGACGTCATCGTCCGGCCGGTGGACGCCTTCTCGACCCTCGGCTACCTCTCGGATCCCCTCTTCTCCTTCATGGCCTCCTACGACGAGGCCGAGGTCGCCGACCTCGTGATCCACGAGATGACCCACGCGACGGTATTCATAAAAGGAAGGCGCGCCGATCCCGAGACCGGGAAAAGGATCGATACCGAGGGCTTCAACGAGGAGCTCGCGACCTTCGTCGGCCGGGAGGGCTCGCTGCGCTATCTCGCGAGCCTCTACGGCCCCGAGTCGCCGCAGGTCGAGTCGGCCCGCTCGAGGCGAGCCGACGCCGAGGCCTTCGCCGCCTTCCTGCACGGCACTGCCGAGGAACTCGATATCGTCTATCGCTCCGCCTCGTCGGACGATGAGAAGCGCGAGGGGAAGGCGCGCGTCATCGCCGAGCGGGCCGCCCTCTTCGCCGAGCGATACGACGAGCTCTTCGAGACCGATGCCTACCGCGACGCGCCGATGGCCCGGCTCAATAACGCCTACCTGGATCTCTACCGGCTGTACGAGGGGGAAAGCGAGCTCTACGCCGAGTACCTGGAGAAAGCCTGCGGGGGAGATATGCGGCGCTTCATGGCCGCCGTCGCCCGCGCCGCCGAGGGAAAGGGCGATCCGCGCTCGAAGATGCGGGAGGAGATAAAGGCCGAGTAAGGGCAGGCGGCGGCCGCTCCGTTCGGCGACGGCCGCTCCCGCGCCGCTACTCGATGAGGGCCGCCAGCGACTCCAGCGCGGAGATGACGTTCTTGTCCGTCTCGGTCCGCAGCTTTCGCGCTACGAAGGACGACAGCATCGAGGAGGGGAAGCCCTCGAGGACCGAGGCCGCGTACTCCATGACCTGCGGATCCTTGGCCGCCTCCAGGACGGCGGCGGCCGAGGCCTCGGTCGGGTCCTGCGACAGCGCGTTGACGACCCGCTTCTTAAGCGCCGCGGGAGCCGCCGATCCCAGGAACTCCGAGGCCAGGCCCGGCGCCGCCGCCGAGCCCATATCCGCCAGGGCCTCGATGATCCCGACCTTCAGCTCGACGTCCTGGGCCCGGGAGAATGACGCGGCGAGCGCGGCGGCGGCCTCCTCGCCGGCCGAGCTCAGGTTCCGCAGCGCGGAGACCGCTTCCTTGCGCAGCTCGACGTCGGCGTCCTTGGTCGCGATGCGCGTCAAGGCGGCCACGACCTGGGGCCTCGACTGCTTAAGCTGCCCGAGCGAGCGGACCGCGTAGAAGCGGAGCATCGCGTACTTCTCGCCGCGCATCTGCGCGGTGGTCACCAGGGTCTGCCAGAGGTTGATCTGGGCGGTGTCGAGGCCGATGGCGCCGACCGCGCGGGTCGCGCAGACGCGGACCGCGATGCCCTCGTTCTCGTTCGTGATGAGCTTCGCCAGCTCGTCGACGACCTTGGGGTTAGCGGGATCGGCGATGCGGTAGAGGGCCCAGGCAGCGTTGCGCTTGACCTCGGGAAGGGGCTTCTGCAGGAGGGCCAGCAGGGTCGCGACCGAGGACTTGTCGGCCAGCGTCGCCAGCAGGGCGGCGCCCTCGACTAGGAAAGCCTCGTCCTGGCTGACGGCCAAGCTGCGGTTGATGCTGCCGACCACCAGCTGCTGGTTCGCGGGATAGAGCTTGCGCAGGGTCGCGGCCGCCGCGGCCCTGACCGCCTCGTTCCCGCTGCCCAGCTTCTCGACGACGACCGCGACGGCGGCCTGGCCGTTGTAGCCCTCGCCTACCCCGGCCAGGACCGCGATCTCGAGCTCGGGATCGAGGTCCCGCTCCTTCAGCACCTTGATGAAGGCCGGCATGATAGCGTCGCCCTTCTGCCCGGCGAGGGCCGCGACCGCGGACATGCGCACGGCGACGTCCCTGTCGGAGCCCAGGACCGAGAGCAGGGATTCGGTGGAGGAGGCGCTCTTGAAGGCGCCCAGGCCCTCCGAGGCCGCGGTCCGTATGGCCGGGCTCGGGGAAGCCGCCAGGTCCCTGAGGGCGGCCTGGATGCGCGGATCGGCGTTGCCCTTCCGCGCGATGCCCGCGAGGGCCGTCACGGCGGCCTCGAGGATGTCCTCGGGGAGGGTCGCGCGGTTCTCGGCCTTTACCAGGTCGAGGATCGCGTCGAGGCCCTCGGTCCCGCCGATCTTGCCGGCGGCCTGGAGGGCGGCCTTGCGGAGCTCGGGGTCGGCCTCCGGCGACAGGTAGCGGGACAGGACGGGAACGGCCGACTTCTGTCCGATATCGCCCAACGCGCGAATCGCGTCCGCGGCGTAGGCGCCGCCTCCCGCGAGCTCCATGAGGTAGGGCGCGGCCTCGACGGACTGGAGCTGCCCCAGGGTGCGGATGGCCGCCCGGGTCCGCGTCGGGTTGGCCTTCGCCTCGTTGACGAGGATGCTGATCATGGCCGTCGAGAGCGTGGCCCGCTCGTCCGCGGGCAGGTCCTCGGGGAAGGGATAGCCCTTCTCTATCATGCCGAAGAGCCCGTCGCGGGCAGCGACGAAGGCGGACTCGTTTTTCTGGCCTTCCTTCTTGTAGGCGTCGGCCATGGTCGAGATGAAGCCGCCCATCCTCTCCATCGCCTCCTTGAGGGCGGAGGGAGTCAGGTAGAGCAGGTCGCCCATCGCCTCGCGGCGCCGGATCGCCTCGTCGAGGGGATTCGAGTAGTCGATGGCGATCAGCTCGTCGATGGTCCCTGAGGTCGAGGTAACCGCCGCCTTGACCGATCGGAGCTTGGCCGCGGTGACGAAGCGCCAGTTCGCGATGACGAAATCGAGGATCTCCTGAGCCTGGAGCTGGCCGTCCTTGACCTTCGACTCGGGTATGGTCTCGTCGAGGTCGCCGGCCTGGTCGTACTTGCCGTTCGCGTTGAAGTCGATGTAGCCCGTCGAGGCCTCGGGGAATATCTTGACGAGGGACTGGGACAGGGCCGAGGAGACGATCTGGGCCTTCGGCTGGGCGGCTAGCAGCGCGGGCGCGGCCAGGAGGGCGGCGGCGAGCGCGATGCGGGGAATTCGCGTCATGGCGCCATCCTAGACCATGCGCCGGGGGCTGTCAAAGGTCGCGGGAGAGGGTCAAGGGAGCTTGGGCTTGACTCGGGCCTGGGCCTCCAGGGCCTCCCGGTACGAGGGGCTCAGCGACAGGGCCCTCGAGTAGGCGTCGTAGGCCCGCTTCCAGTCGCCCAGCCGCTCGCAGGCCTCGCCGAGCCGGAACCACCAGCGCGGCATGCTCGGCTCCAGCCGGACGGCCGTCGAGTAGGCGATGTCGGCGTGCGAGTACTTACCCAGCTTGAGGTAGGCCTCCGCCATGAAGAAGTAGGCGGTCGCCCCGCGATCGCCCGAATCGCCGACGATCTCGATGTATTTCTGGAGCGACTTGAGGCTGTCGTCGATGCGGCCCAGGTAATAATAGGACTCGCCCATGACCTCGACGATCCTCGCGTCGAAGGCGACCTTGAGCCCGGTCTGCCCGTTGGATATCACCTCGGCGTGGCGGCCCAGGCGGAAGAGGCTCCAGCCGCGGACCACGTAGGCCTCGATGCGGCCCGGGTCGGCGGCGAGCTCCCTGTCGCAGACGGCGACGGACTGGGCGAAGGCGGCCTGGGCCTCGGAGCTCCTCCCGGCGGTCTCCAGGTCGCGGCCCCTCCTGAACAGGACCAGCGCGTCCTGCGCGCCCTGGGCGGCCTGGCCCTGGGCTTGCGGCTGCGCCGCGGGGCCGGAGGGCGCCTGGGCGGGCGCGGCCTCGGCCGCTTCGGGACTCGCCGCCTGGGCGGGCGTCTCGGTCTCCGCGGCCGGACTTGCTTCCTGGCCGGCCGCGGCCAGCGCGATCGCCGAGAGGATCGCGGAAACGAGGATCATCCTGCGCCTGGAAACCATGCTCGGCATTATGCGACGGAGGGACGAAACGCGGCAAGACCCGGCGCTTCGGGACCGCCGGCGGCGGCGCCCGGGCGGCCCGTGAAAAGAAGACGGCGGCGGGTTTCCTGGTCCCGCCGCCCGATAATCATCGACGGTTGCCCAGTGACACGCCGGCGAAGACCTGCGCCTGGAAGGCGCCGACCTCGTAGCCTGGGATGGGGGCGGCGGGCAGCCGGCCCTGCCAGGGCATCGCGCTAATCTTCGCGCCGATCCTGACGGCGTTTAGGTTTAACGCGATCCCCGCGCTCGCGAAGGGGTAGATCGAGATGCCGAGCTTCTCGCCGGGGATATAGGCCGGGCCGAGGTAGACCTTTCCCGCGCAGCCTAGGCCGGCGTCGACGAAGGGATCGATGCGGGCCGAGCCGCCGAGGAAGTGGCAGCTCGCGAAGAAGGGCTGGGTCTCCCAGCTGAACCACCACGAGTCGTTCGAGTCGGGCTCGAAGAGGACGAGGTAGCTGCCGCCCATGCCGAAGCGCTTGATGACGACTTCCCAGCCGATGCCGAGGAGGCCCGGGCCGTCGCGCAGCGAGGAGAAGACTTGATCGACCGACGGAGGATCAATAAAATCCTTACCGGCTACGGCGACGAGGTTTACGTTGACGTCGGGAAGCGGCTTGGCCGCCGCCTTCGCCGGGCGGGCCTCGTCGGCGTCGATATCGATGTCGATGTCGACCTCTATCCGCCTGTCGGCGAAGGCCGAGGACGCGAAGAACAGGATAGCGAGCGATACTGCGAGCGCTTTCATCCGTATCCACCTTTTCGATGCGATGTGGCCCGAGCCTCCCCCGGAGGAGCGTCTTGGGCATCCATTCAAACCGGCCGGAAGGCCGGCGCGACACTCCGGCGGAGCGATTTTCTCCCCTCGCCGGGGTGTCGCGGACGGCGCCGTGACGGGTTGAAGACGGTGCGGGACGCGAGGTAGCCGTGCTTGATGTCGAGTCTCTCTACAGGAAGTACGGCCCCATGGTCCTGCGCAGGTGCAGGAGCCTCCTCCATGACGAGGAGAAGGCTCTCGACGCGATGCAGGACACCTTCGTGCGGGTCCTGCGCAGCGCCGACCGGCTCACCGGGGACGCGCCCTCGAGCCTCCTGTACCGCGTGGCGACTAACGTCTGCCTGAACGTCCTTCGGGCCCAGCGCGCGCGGCGCGAGAGCCCGGACGAGGCCGCGCTCCAGGAGGCGGCCTCGAGGGACGACGTCGAGGCGTTGGGACAGGCGCGGCATCTGATCGAGCGCATCTTCGAGCGGGAGGACCCCTCGACCTGCGCGATGGCGATGCTCCACTACGTGGACGGCCTGACCCTCGAGGAGACGGCCGCGCGCTCGGGCCTTTCCGTATCGGGCGTGCGCAAGAGGCTCGCGGGCCTCAAGGCGCGGAGCCGGAAGGGCGAAGGGGGAGAGGAATGAAGGACGTCCGCGGCCGCGTGCCCGACCTGATACTCGAGCAGTACGCGCTCGGGGAGCTGCCTCCGGCGGAGGAGAAGCGCTTCCGGGCCGCCATGGAATCCGATCCCGAGATAGCCCGCCGGCTGAAGGCGATCGAGGAATCGAACGCCGCCATCCTGGAGCGGCATTCCCCGGAGCGGATGGCCGATTCGATCCGCTCGCGGCTCGAATCGGCCGAGAGCGGGCGGGACGCGGACGACATCGAGCGATTCCGCCCCTCGGCCGGCGCCCGCGCGATCTCCTCGCTGGCGCGCCGCGCGTCGTTTCCGATCGCGGCCGCCCTCCTGGTCCTCGCGGGCGCCCTCATCGTCCGCCCGGGCCAGGATAGCGCCATTTCCGGCGCCGAGGTCACCAGGGCAAAGGGAGGCAGGGCCTCGCTCTACGTCTACCGCAAGACGCCATCGGGCAGCGAGGAGCTCCCAGACGGGGCCCTGGCCTCGCGGAGCGACCTGGTCCAGCTGAGCTATACCTCGGGAGGAGCCCGATACGGCGCTATATTATCCATTGATGGACGAGGAACCGTGACCTTCCACCTGCCCCGCGCCTACTCGGGCGGCGCCGCCCAGGCTCCCGAGCTAGAATCCCGGCCCCATGCCGCCCTCGACTCGGCCTACGAGCTCGACGACGCCCCGGCCTTCGAGCGCTTCTTCCTGGTCATCTCCGACAAGCCCTTCTCCCTCTCCGAGCTCTACGAGGGCGCCAAGAAGCTCGCCGGCCGCGCCGACGCGGAGAGCGCGCCCCTGCCGATCGCCTCCCGACTCGGCCAAAGCTCCCTGCTGCTCCGCAAGAGCGGGTCCGGCAGATGAGGCGGTTGCGAGCGGCGGCCGCCGCGGCCCTCCTGTCCCTGCTTCCCGCCATCGCCGCCGGAGCCCAGGACGCCGCCATGGCGGGACCGGCCTTCAGGCGGGTCGCCCTGGTCGTCGGGGCCAATTCCGGCGGCGCTGGCCGCGCCAAGCTGAAGTACGCGGCCTCGGACGCGCGCGCCTTCGCCTCGGTCCTGCTCGAGCTGGGCGGGGTACGGAGCGAGGACCTCACCCTCCTCATCGACCCGAGCCTCTCGGAATTCCGAGGCGCGGCCGGGCGCCTGAAGGAATCGGCCGAGAAATCCTCGGCCTCGGGCCAGAGATGCGAGATGGTGCTCTTCTACTCGGGCCACTCGGACGAATCGGGGCTCCTTTTGGGCAAGGAGAGGCTTCCCTACGACGTCCTGCGCTCGGACCTCGACAAGGTCCCTGCCGCCGTCCGCGTCGCGATACTCGATTCCTGCTTCTCGGGCAGCCTGACCCGGGCCAAGGGCGGCGCGGCTCGGCCCGCCTTCCTCTTCGACGCCTCGACCGACATGACGGGCTATATGTACATCACCTCGAGCTCGGAGAACGAGGCGGCCCAGGAATCGGATAGGATCGGCGCCTCCTTCTTCACGCACTACCTCATATCGGCGCTCAGGGGCGCGGCCGACACGGGCGGGACGGGACGGGTCACCCTGAACGACGCCTACGCCTTCGCCTTCCGCGAGACCCTGGCCTCGACCGAGAATACCAAGTACGGGCCCCAGCATCCCGCCT
>CAYPHO010000023.1:0-20459 GCA_964410245.1 uncultured Treponemataceae bacterium
TGGACCGAGGCCAGGACGAGGAGCGGATCGAAGTTCTCGCAGATCACCGCGGTCGCCCCGTGCGTGATGATGGCCATGATGCCGAGCACGAGGCCGAAGCAATGGAAGAGCGGCACCGGGAGGCAGACGCGCTCCTTCTCGGTGAACTTCTGGCACTCGCCTATGTTGAAGCCGTTGTTCAGGATGTTGTAGTGGCTGAGCATGACGCCCTTGGGGAAGCCCGTCGTCCCCGAGGTGTACTGCATGTTGACGACCTCGTGGCAGCTCGTCGAGGCCGCGGCCTCCCGGAGCCAATCGTCGCAGCAGCTCTCGCCCAGGAGGAGGAGCTCGGGGATATTGTACATGCCGCGATGCTTGCGCGGTCCCATATAGACGACGCGCTTCAGCGCGGGGAACTTCCCGCTCTCCAGGCGGCCCCGCTCCTGGGTCGCCAGCTCGGGCACGAGCTCCCGCACCATGGCCACGTAGTCCGAGTCCTTGAAGCCGTCAACGATGCATAGCGCCTTCATGTCGGACTGCTTCACGACGTACTCGAGCTCGTGGAGCTTATAGCCCGTATTGACGGTCACGAGGACGACGCCGATCCGCGCGGTGGCGAAGAGGAGCGTGAGCCAATCGGGAACGTTGTTGGCCCAGACGCCGAGGTGGTCGCCCTTCTGGATCCCGATCGAGAGCAGCCCCTTGGCGAGCCGGTCGACGCGCTTGTCGAACTCGCGGTAGGTGAAGCGGAGGTCGCGATCGGAATAGACGATGAATTCGCGGTCGGGGAATTTACTCGCCATGGAAGCGAGCATCCCGCCGAGGGTCTCGTTGGAGAATGCCATGCCGGGCCTCCTAGAAGGGGGCGTAGACGACCGCGACGACCTTCGCGGGGGCCGAGGAGCTGACGCGGTGGGGGACGATGGAATCGTAGTAGACCGAGTCGCCCGCCGCCAGCTTGATCTCGTCGGAGCCGTAGCGCAGCTCGACCTCGCCCTCGAGGACGTAGATGAATTCCTCGCCCTCATGGGTGGAGAGCGTCGCCTCCTTGGCGCCGGGCCTGATATCGACGATGAAGGGCTCCATGGAGCGTCCCGCCTTGCCCTTGGCGAGGGAGAAGAAGGACAGGGTCCCGATCTTCTGGGAATCCGATTCGGTCACCCGCATGACCTCTGAGGCCTGGCCTCCCCTGACGACCAGCGGGCCGGAGACCTCGGCATCGTCGAGGAAGGTTCCCAGCCGGACGCCGAGGGCCCTGGACGCCTTGACCAAGGGAGCGATCGATGGGCTGTGACGGCCGGACTCGATCGCGCCGAGCTCGCTTTCCGAAACGCCGCTTCGCGCCGCCAGCTCGTCGAGCGATAGCTTGCGCTCGTTCCTGAGCGCCGCGAGCCGCTCCCCGATCTTGTTCGTGTCGCCCATGCCTTCCTCCTCGAGTCGATGGCTGACAATATTGTCCCATATCGTCAATCGGCGCAAGGGGATTCTTTCTACGCGAAGAAGCGCGGGGAGCGTGATCGACGGCCCGCAGCCGGCCCGGCGGGTCTCAGGCGGGGCGCGGGATCAGCCCGGCCGCGAAGCGGCGCCCAAGGCCGAGGATACGGCCTCGAAGAGGCGCCGGGGCTCCCAGGGCTTGCGGATGAACGCGTCCAGCCGGACGGCGGCCGAAAGCCGCGCGATGTCCGCCTCGTCGGCATGGCCGGTGAGCATGATGAGCCGCGTCGCCGGGCGGCTCTGGTGGACGAGGGAGAGGAACTCGTCGCCCTTCATGGCGGGCATGAGCCAATCCGAGATGACCAGGGCGACCTCGACGCCTTCCCGGGCGAGTTCGTCGATACGATCGAGGCCCTCGCGAGCGCTCATCGCGGTCTCGTAGCGGTACGCGGAGCCGAATCGAAGCCTGAGCGAGCTTTTAAGCGCGAGCAGGAGTATGGCCTCGTCGTCGACGAGGAGGAGGGCCCTTTCTCCCATCCTGCTAGTCCTCCGCCGCGGGGATCCGCACCGCGAACATGGTCCGCCCCCTCCTGACGCCGTACGATATCGTTCCCCCGCAGCCCTCCGCGATCCGCTTGCATACGGAAAGGCCGAGTCCCATGCCCTTGTCGATGCCCTCCGTCGCGGCGAAGGGCGTGAAGAGCTTGTCTGTGATATCGGGAGGGATGCCTGGGCCGGAATCGATGACCTCGACGACGACGAAGCCTTCCTCGGCGCGCGATAGTATCTCGAGCTCGCCCGAGCCGTTCATCGCCTGGAAGGCGTTCTGGATGAGATTGGCCCATAGGCGAACGAGGCCGGCATCCGAGGCGGCAACGTTGGGGAGATTCCCGTCGATGGCGAGCTTGAGGTCGACGCCGGCCTTAATGCGCTCGTCGAAAAGCGAGAGGGCGCGCTCGATCGATTCCCTCACCGAGGCCCGCCCTCCCTCGGCGTCGCCCCCCGCGTCCCGAGCGTAGCTGCGTACCGCCTCGACCGTCCGGCTGATTCGATCTACGGCCCGGCTCGATACGGCGACGACGCTCTCGATGAGCCTGGCGCGATACAGGGCCTCGAGTACGCCGCGGCTCTCGCCTCGGCTGATGAGGCGAAGATCGCCGTCTTCCAGGCCATCGAGGCCGGCGTCGACGATGAGGTCGGCTATATCCGCGATCTGGCCGTCCGGGCAGGCCTCGAGCGCGCGGAGCCGCGCCTCGAGGCCGCGGCGCCTCGCCGCGCCCTCGATATCGTCCAAGGCGATCGGGCGCTTCCGCGAGATCTCATGCAAGCGGAAGAGCAGGGCCGCCTCATCGGCCTTCATGGCCGAGACGGCGGTCAGCAGGTCGCTCCCCCCGGCTCCGACGAGATCGTCGATGGAGCCGAGCGAGGCCCTGATGGCCGCCAAGGGATTGTTGATGTCGTGGGCTAGCCCCAGGGCGACCCGGCCGAGGACGGTATCGCGAGTCTCGGATACCAGCCGCTCCTGCATGCCCTCCACCTTCCGGAGGCTGAGCCGGAGATTCCCGTTCATGGCCTCGAGCTCGACGTTCGCGGTCCGAAGCTCCTCGGTGCGGAGCGCGACGGTCCGCTCGAGCCGCTCCTTGCCCTCCACGAGGAGCTCGCGCTCCTTGCGCCGGTACAGGCTGTACAGCGCGAGCCCGACCACGGCCACGATCAGGACCATGCCGAATACCTGGATCGGCGCCTTGTACGCGACCCAGAAGCTAGGCGGCGCGAAGCGGAGCGCCGCGTCGGCCGGGACGAGGCGAAGCGGTACCGAGAAGCGCCGTAAAGCGCGATAGTCCACCTCGCTCGCGAAGGCATTCGAGTAGGCCCAGGGATCCGGCTTCGCGTCATCGTAGAGGATCGACAGGATCATGGCGCCGGCCTCGCGTCCCATGAGCTCGCGATCGAAGAGGCAGCCGCCCACGAGGCCGGACCCGAAAAGGTAAGGGAAGAATCCGAAGAGGGGCGCATTCGTCGCCGGAAGCTTGTCCACCGCCGATCGGCCGGTGATGTATTCACCCGACGGGAGGCGGAAGATGCCCGGCAGCAGCAGCGCGAACGCGTCCGAGCCCGCGGCCGCGAGCGCCGACTCGGCCTCCGCCAAGCTGGGGTTTATGCGGATGTCGAATTCGAGGCCCGGCATCTCCTTCCTCGCCGAATCGATCAAGTCGTTGAAGCCCTGGATATAGGCGGGATCGGGGAAGGACGCGAAGAGGTAAGCCTTGCCCGCCCTCGGGAAAAGCATATGGGCAAGGCGGATCGTGGGGACCATGGCATCGCCGACGGGTCGGCCGTAGATTCCCTCGGCCTTCGAGAAGCGATCGATTATTCCCGGGTCCTGTAAATCGAAGCAGTAGATGGGAACTCCGGGAGCCTGGGCCTCCCTGTATTCGTAGGCGATCCTCAGCGACGTGCTCGATTGGGCGACGATGACGTCGAAGCGGACATTCTCGTATCGTTCGAGCAAGTGCTCGAGGAAATAGCCTTGGCGCTCGCTCGTCGGCAAGAGCCTGAGCAAGTCCTGGTACTCGAGGAAGATCTCCGCGGATCGGCCCGAGGCCTCGATCGCCTTCCTGATCTCTTCCGCGACCACGTAGGCCTCCGACTCGATGGGATCGAGGTCGGATAGGAATAGTATGTTGAGGGAGCCCGCCTCCCTCGACGGGCCCCCTGCCAACGCCTGGGCCTCGGCGCTCCCCCACTGGCAGACGATCAGGGCGATGGCGACAGCGACCATGTGCCGGCTCAAGCCATTTCCCCCCTCCCGTCTCGACAGCATATAGCAAGTCTAGCGGAACGGAAGGCGTTTACAACGCGCCGAGCGACGGATTATTCCGCCTTGATCGGTCGAGCGGGAGGTCCGGGCCGGAGCGGGCCGCCGGTCCCTCAGGGCGCGGCCTCGACCGCCGCGAGCAGGGCGGCCATGCGGGCGCAGGCGCGGCCGCGGTGCGAGAGGCGGTTCTTCTCCTCGAGGCTCAGCTCCGCCACCGACTTGCCCAGGCCGGGGAGGAAGACGATCGGATCGTAGCCGAAGCCGCCCGAGCCGCGGGGTGCCTCGAGGAGGATGCCTGGGCAGGTTTCCTGGACGACGAAGAAGCGTTCGGGCGAGAGGACGAGGACGAGGCAGCAGACGAAGGCGCAGTCGCGGTCCCGGAGGCCCTCCATCCGGTGCAGGAGCAGGGCGTTCCGATCCTCGGAAGAGAGCCGGGGGCCGCCCTCCTCGGAGCCGTAGCGGGCCGATCGCACGCCGGGCGCGCCGCCCAGGGCGTGGACCGAGAGGCCCGAGTCGTCGGCCAGGGAGGGCCGGCCGCAGAGCTCATAGAGCGTCCTCGCCTTCTTAAGGGCGTTCTCGACATAGTCCTCGCCGTCCTCATCGACGTCGAAGCCGGCGAGGCCGGCGTCGGCCGGGGCAAGAAGCTTATGTCCGGGCAGGGCGGGCGAAAGCTCGAGGAGCTTGTGCGCATTGCCCGTGGCGACGATCAATTCCATGGGCGATACGATAGCCTCGATCCGCCGTCCCGGGCAATCGGCGAGGCCCGGGCCTATCGCGCGGCCCCTTCCTGCTGCCTCTTCCGAAGATAGTAGAGGCCCGAGTCGACCGTCCCCTTGGGCACGCCGAGGATGCGCGCCACGACGGCGTTGGAGACGATCGGCCGCATCGCCCCGAGCTCCTCCCTCGCCTTCCGGAACCTTCGCCGCTCGCGCTCCAGCGAGGCGGCGATCCGCTCCCGCCTCGCGTCGTCGGTCTCTATGCCGAGCCGGGATTCCAGGAGCCTGCGGCGGCACCATGCGGTATTGCGGCGCTCCGCGAGCCGGTCCCTCCGCGCCCGCTCGGGCTCCAGGGAGCGCCTGGCCTGGCCCACGGCCTGCGCGAGCCAGTCGCGGCTAACGCCTGCCGAGTCCGCGATGCGCTCGACGCTCTCGTCGTCGAGCTCCCAGGCGCACTTGACCGCGAGGAAGACGAGGCGGCTCGAGCGGGCGGCGACTGACGCGGCCCGCGGCAGGGAACCTCCGCGGGCCCGCGGCCTTCGACCGGGCGAGGAGCGCGGCGCGGGGGGCGGCGCGACGCGCAGCGGCGGGCAGGTTCCCGGCTCGAGCGCGTCGATATCGTCTTCGCGCCGCTCGTCCGAGGGTCCCTCGTCCCGGCTCCTCCAGGAGGAGACGGATTCGTCCGAGGCGGCCCGCTCGCAGATCATCTCGCGCTCGGCGTCGCGCCTCCTGTCCCGCCTGACCGTCCTGGCGAGGAAGCGGAGGCTGGACGCTAGATAGGCGTCGAAGGGAAGGCCCCTGTCCTGGAAGCGATCGACCAGCTTCGAAAGCCTGTCGCGATACTTCAAGAGGGCATCGGCGGCCGCGTCCTCGTCATCGAAGCCGAAGGACGCATGAGACTCGTACATCACCGAGGCGACCCGCTCCATGATCGCCTCCCTTCCCGCCTTCGCGTCCGATTCGCCGGCCTTATACGCCACCACGAGATCATGCAAGCTTCTCTCTGCCATTCTTTCCTCCCGGATTGAGGCAGGAGCATTTTCCATGCCCAATCTCTCTACCCCAGTCGAGAGGGAGTCGCTCGCCAGTTATTTGATACGCTGCAGGAAAGACATAGGATACGCAGAAAAAAGGGAATCCGGTATTCCGAAATTCCGTCCGAGCGATGAGCGGGGGGATGGTCGGAGCTTCGCTGAGCTTCGGCCCTCCAGGGGAGGGCGGCGCCCTCCCCTGGAAGTTCCGGAGCCGAAGGCCGCTAGGGCTCGGGAAACCAGGGCTCGAAGGCGGCGATCAGCTTCTTGGACACGTCCTCGAGGCCTCCCTTTATGGACAGCCCCGCGGCGAGCCTGTGCCCTCCGCCGCCGAAGGAGGCGGCGATCGAGCCGACGTCGACCTTCTCGCGGGCGCGCAGGCCGACGGTGCACTCGGTCTCGCCCTCCTGGCGGATGATCATCGCGGCCTCGGAGCCCGCGACGCCCAGGAGCAGCTGATAGAGCGTGTCCGAGTCCCTGCTCGCCAGCCCGTAGCGCTGCTGATCGTCGAGGGTCACGGTCGAGACGAGGAGCCTTCCGTCGTAATGCGGCTCGGCCCTGGCCAGGATCTCGCCCATGAGCTTCCGGGAGAAGAGGCTCTTGCCCCCGTACATCATGTTGTAGACTTTCTTCGGCGAGGCTCCGGCCGCGACCAGCGAGGAGGCAGCGGCGAAGATCTCGGAAGAGCCCTCGTCGAGGTGCCGGAAGAAGCCGGTATCGGTGCCGAGCCCGAAGAGGAGGAGTTCTGCCTCCTCCTTGTTCGGGCGCCCGCCCATCGCCTCTATCAGCTTGAGGATCATGACCGTTACCGCGGGGGCCTTATCGTCGATGTACCGGGCCTCGCCCGAGGCCGAGCCCGCCGCGTGGTGGTCGATGAAGGCGATCGGCACCTTGGGCAGGCTGTCGGCCACGCATCCGATCCGCTGGAGGCTCGAGCAGTCGAGCACGAGGGCGGCCGCCCGCTCGGAATGCTTCTCGGGCGGGGCGATCGGGGTGAAGCGGCTCTCGAAGCCCATGATCTCGGTCCTGGTGAAGGGGCCCGCCGAGCACAAATGGCATTTCTTCCCTGAACGCTCGAGGAAGGAGGCCAGGGCCAATTGGGATCCGACGCAGTCCCCGTCCGGCTCCTTGTGGCCGATGACGTAGAACGGACTATGCCTGTCGATGAAATCGAGGAGCTCGGGGGGAACGGGACGCATGATGGGAACCTTTCCGGCCGCCCCTCGCGCGGAGGGGGCGGCCTTCGTGATGCGGCGCTCGGCGGGGCTCGAGGCCCGCGGCCGGCCGCCTAGTATTCTATCGAGAATTCATCCGAGTCGAACTTGCCCTTGCCGTCCTCGGGCGGCAGCACGCCCCACATGGGATCGTGGCTGTCCGCCTTGACGTAGAGGCGAAGGTGGCTGAATTTCCCGTCTTTATAGAAGACGCTCATGTATGGGAAGCTCGCGTCGTTGCCCCGCACCTGCTCGGCCTTCCCGCCGGAGATGAACCACCGGGCGGGGATATAGCACTGGCCGATGTCCGCGGAGCCCTTGCGATAGATGACGAGCACCCCGTCGCCGTGGGTATATACCTTAACGACATCGACCCGCACCGGATAGAAGGCCGAGGCCTCGGCGGCGAGGCAGGCCGCGGCGACGACGAGGATGGCGAGCACAATGGCGGTCCGTTTCATGCGACCCTCCGTTGCGCAAATTATAGCCGATGCCGGGGCTAATGCAAGTACGTACGGCGCGTTGCCCGAAAGTCTTCCGGGAGATATAGTCCCCCCGTGGAATCCCTGCCCCGCGCGCGCGGAAGAGCCTCCGAGATTTACGCGATACTGGCGCCCCTATGGCCCGACTCCGTCCCGCTGCTGCGGTACGAGGGCTGCTTCCAGCTCTGCTGCGCGGTCGCCCTCTCGGCCCAATGCGCCGACGATCAGGTCAACAAGGCTACGCCGGGCCTCTTCGCGCGCTGGCCCGACGCGGCCTCGATGGCCCGGGCGCGGCCCGAGGAGGTCGAGGAGGCGATCCGCAGCCTGGGCTTCTGGAGGACGAAGGCGCGGCGCCTGGTCGAGGCCGCCCGCATCCTCGAGGAGCGCTTCGGGGGCCGCGTCCCCGAGACCATGGCCGAGCTGCTGGAGCTTCCCGGCATCGGCCGGAAGTCGGCTAACCTCATCCTCTCGGCCTGCTTCGGCCGGCCGGGCATCATCGTGGACACCCACGTGCTGCGGGCCTGCCTGAGGCTCGGGCTGTATCCCGGGAAGCCCCCGCCCTCGGGCCCCGATCCCGAGGCTTTGGAGGCGCGCATCGCGGAACTCCTGCCCGAGGAGCGCTGGACCGCCTTCTCCCACGCGCTCAACCGGCACGGCAAGCATGTCTGCGAGGCCCGCAAGCCCGCCTGCCTCGATCCCGCCCGCGATCCCTGCCCGGTCCGGCACCTCTGTCCGAGGCGCGGGCTTTCGGTATAGGGTAGCGGCCATGCTTGCACCGAGATACGGAATGGCCCTGGTGACGGGGGCCTCGGGAGGGATAGGAGCCGAGCTCGCCCGCCTCCTGGACAAGGCGGGCTGGGGCGTGATCCTCGTCGGCAGGGACTCCTCGCGGCTCGAGGCGACGCGGCGCTCGCTGGCCGGGGCGGCCGCGGAGGCCTCGACGGCGATATCGGCGGACCTCTCGGCCCCCGGGGCGGCCGAGGCCCTGCACGCTGAATGCCGGGCGCGCGGCCTGCGGGTCGAGCTCCTGGCGAACAACGCGGGCTCCGCGGTCTTCGGGCCAGCCGCCGGCCAGGATCCCTCCAGGACCGAGGCGATGCTGGGCCTGAACGTCCTCGCGCTCACGAGCCTTTGCTCGCTGTTCGGCCGCGACATGATCGCCGCCGGGAGCGGGCGCATCCTCAATATCGGATCGATGGCCGGCGATTACGCACTCCCCTACTTCGGCGCCTACGCCGCGTCGAAGAGCTACGTGCACTCCTTCTCCCTCGCGCTCCGCGCCGAGCTCAGGGGCTCGGGCGTCGGCGTCACCTGCGTCCTCCCGGGCTACGTCAGGACCGGCTTCGACCATGCCGCGGGCATCTCGAGCGAGGCTTACCTGAAATTCTCGGAATCCGCGGGCATGAGCGCCGCCAAGGTCGCCGCCGCCGGGCTCAGGGCCCTCGAGGCCGACCGGCCCATCGCCGTCGCGGGGGGCGCCAACAAGGTCGCCGCCGCGCTCGGCCGCCTCGTGCCGCGCTCGGCGATGCCCGTCCTCGCGAAGATCATGCTCGACCGCATCGGCGCCTCGCGCGGCGGCGAGCCCCAGGAGTCCTGAGTGAAGACGAATTTCTCCCTGGTTCCCAAGCTGCTGGGCGAGAGTCCCGGCCTAGCGCTGAGGTTCGCCCGGACCTTCGCCAAGCAGAAGAAGTCCGTGCTGGTCGACCGTCGCCTCTACGGCGGCAAGACGCGCGAGCTCAGCCTGATGTACTTCCGGCTGACGCCCCTGTGCAACCTGCGCTGCGTCATGTGCGGCCAACGCGGCGACAAAGGCGTCCTGAAGGGCGCCTTCGCGGCCGCCGAGTCGAAGAAGATCGTGCCGCTGGAGACCTACAAGCGCCTGGTCGACGAGGTGAAGCGCCAGCGGCCGACCATCTACCTCTGGGGAGGCGAGCCCTTCCTCTATCCCGACCTCTTCCCACTGGTCGACTACATGAAGGAGGCCGGCCTCCTGGTCAGCGTCAACACGAACGGCACCTTCCTGGCCGAGAAGGCAGCCCAGATCGTCGAGGCGCAGTGGCACGCGCTCTTCGTATCCCTGGACGGCTTCGAGGAGACCAACGACCGGATCCGCGGCGAGGGCTCGTACCGCCGCGTCGTCGAGGGCTTCGCCGCCATCAACCGCGAGAAGGAGAAGCGGGGCTCGAAGCTCCCCCACATGGGCATCGTGACCACGGTCAACAACCTCAATTACCGGGACCTCTACCGCCTGGCCGAGGCCGCGAACGGATTCGGGCTCTCGTGGCATATCTTCAACCTGGGCACCTATACCAACGCCGCGATCGTCGAGCGGCAACGCGACTTCATGCGCCGCGAGCTCGATACCGAGATCGGATGCCTCCAGGCCTACGACACGGGCTACAACGAGGGCATCGACGGCTACGAGCTCCACTCGATCCTCGAGCGGATCCACGCCATGAAGACCGATCACCCGATCGTCACCGTCCCCGCCCTCAATCCCGAGCGCATACATACCTACTACGCCGACCTCGAGATACCCGTCAGGACCCATTGCTCGGTTCCCTGGAGCCAGGCGAACATCGACTACGTCATCGGCAACATCAAGGAAGAGCCCTTCTTCGACATCCTCAACGGCGAGCGCGCCATCCGCTTCCGGAAGGCGCTGGCCGCGAGCCCCGACGGCATCTTCCCCGGGTGCGTACGCTGCTATCAGAACATGCTCTGCGGGAAGCGGGTTAGGGGATACTAGCCGGGAGCGGCCCCGGCGGGACGCGACGTCCCGCCGCTTGAATCGCCGGCGGACGCCGCGAGCGTAGTCCCTCCGTGGGCGAGATCGAGGATCCCGTCGCCGCCTTCGCGCGCTCGCGGCTCGGCATAGGCTACCTCTTCCCCTACCAGCGCCTGGTCGTCGCGAATATCCTCGATTCGGCCGAGGAGGGCGCCGAGCCGCTCCGGCAGGTCGTCCTCCTGCCTACGGGCTTCGGGAAGTCGCTCTGCTTCCAGCTGCCCGCCCTCCTCCTACCCGGCCCCACCGTCGTCGTCTATCCCCTGCTGGCCCTCATGGACGACCAGAAGCGGCGCCTCGAGTCCTCGGGCATAGCCTGCGCCTTATTCCGCGGCGGCCAGTCGCCCCAGGAGCGCCGCGCCGCGGAAGCCTCGGTCGAGCGGGGGGAAGCGAAGATTGTCATCACGAATCCGGAGTGCCTGGGATCGGAACGCGTCCTCGACTTCCTGGCGGCCGTCGGCCCCAGCCATCTCGCGATCGACGAGGCGCACTGCGTATCCGAATGGGGCGAGAGCTTCCGCCCCTCCTACCTCGAGCTGGGAGAGGTCGCCGATAGGCTTCGTCCCCCGGCGATCAGCGCCTTCACCGCGACCGCGAGCCCCCCGGTGCTGGAGGCAGCGGCCCGCATGCTCTTCGGCGGATCGCCCTATCGCCTCGTCGAGGGCGATCCCGACCGGCCGAACATCTCCTACGCGGTCGCCCTGACGCTGTGCAGGGAGCGCAGCCTCGAGCGGCTGGCCCGCTCCATGCCCAGGCCCGCCATCGTCTTCTGCTCGTCCCGCGACGGCGCGCGGATGACGGCGCGCCTCCTCTCCGAGAGGCTCCGCGAGAGCGAGGTCCGATTCTACCACGCTGGCCTCGAGCGATCGGAGAAGAAGCGGGTCGAGGAATGGTTCTACTCGTCGAAGGGGGGCGTCCTGGCCTCCACCTGCGCCTACGGCATGGGCGTCGACAAGAAGGATATCAGGTCGGTCATCCATTTCGATCCCCCGCCCAGCGTGGAGGCCTACCTGCAGGAGGCGGGGCGCGCGGGCCGCGACGGGCTGCCGGCCTCGGCCGTCCTCATCCACGTTCCCGGCCGGCGCGGGCGCCTCGAGCGGGAAGCCGATCCCTTCCGGAGGGAACGCGCCCGCGCCCTCCTGGACTACGCCGAGACCCGGGAAGGCTGCAGGCGCGAGCGCCTGCTCGACCTCCTGGGCTCTTCCCGCGAGGGAAGGGCTCCCTGCTCGGGCTGCGACCGCTGCGGCGCGAAGGCTCGAGGCGAGGCCGCTCCCGGGGCCTGCGCGGCTTCGATCGAGGGCGCGGCCGAGATCGCTTCCTTCGCCCGATGCAACGCCCGCCGCTTCGACGCGGAAAAGGCGGTGAGCCTCCTGCGGGGAGAGAAAGGCGGGGAGCCTCCGACCTGCCCGGGCTGGGGCGGCCTTAGCGGCTGGGACCGGCTGGACGCCGCCCGGGCCCTCGAGGCGGCCTGCGCTCTCGGCTTCGCCCGGGAGCACGGACGGGGATTATGGAAGGGGCGAATAGGGCCGAGCCGGGCGGAGGCCTCCGGGCCTACCTGACCATGCCCTCTTCTTCCTCCTCTTCCGATTCCGGCGCGGGAGCCGCTTTCGGCGCCGGCGCAACCCGGGGCGCGGGGCGGCGCGGGGCCGGCCGCCTTATTCTCGGCCTGCGGTCGTAGACCATGCCGACATAGCGCAGGGCGGCCCAAGCGAGCGCGCAGGCGACGGCGATGAAGATGATCCGCCAATCCGATAGGACTCGGCCGAAGAGGGACAGGTATCCGGCGATATCCATGCGCTAGGCCCCTCCCGGGACCGATCCGAGCTCGTCGTCGCCGTAGAGCCCGCTGGAGATAAGGGACATATCGGCGGCCGATACGTCGATGAAGGCGATCCCGTAGAAGCGCATGCCGCCCTCCTCGTAGCGCCGCGCGACCCTGGCGGAGCAGAGGATCGTTTTCCCCCGCACGCCGAGCCTGAGCCTCAGTATGCTGCCCGTCATGAAGTTGGGCCCCTTGCGGGGGACAGCGGCGAGCAGGCCCGATGGGCTCGCGTCCACGACGCCGCCCTTCGTCGGCTCCTCGCCCTCGCCCGAATCGGCGAAGTAGCCGTGGCGCTTGAGGAAGTAGGCGAGGACCCTCGAGAATTCCCAGGCGAGGTCGACGGCCCCGAAATCGAGGGCGCCCTGGGAGCGCGACATGATGACCATGCCGACGACATATCGGTAATACAGGACGGGGCTCCAGAGTATGGACGACACGCCCTCGGCGGCGAGCTCCTTGAGCCGCGCCGAGAGGCTCGAGCCGATCGCCGCCGCGGCAGGTCCCTCGAGGTCGCTCGCCATCTCCAGGGTGACGATCCTGCCAGCGGGATAGGGATCGCTGATGGGGAGGGAGCTCAAGGTCGAGGGGGCGTAGAGCACCCTGCCGAACTTGGCCGCGGCCTGCTCGGCCGCGTCCGCGGGCTCGCGGTTCTTGTACATGACGACCCGTCCCTCGCTGGACAGGGCGGCGGCCTTTTCCCGGAAGCTGTCGATCAGGGCCGCGAGGCTCTGGGAATCGAGTCCCTCCCTGAGCTCGGGCAGCTCGACCTCGGTCCACTCGTCGGATTCGGGACAGGACAGCTTGAGCTGCGCGTCGGGGAGGAGGAACTCGACGACGACGTCCTTGGGAGCGGCCACTCGCGGCCAGCGGCGCGAGAGGCTGCGGTACATGCTTTCCGGGAAGGCGATGCCGAGCTCTCCCTTCTCGCGGGACAGGACCGAGGTCTCGAAGGCGACGCCCTGGCCGCGGAAGTCCAGGAAGAGGGATACGCGGCCTCGGATAGGGAAGGCCGGCGCGGAATCGGGCAGGGAAAGGACGATCTTGTCCTTCTCGATCGCCAGTATCCTGCTGCGGATGAGCCGGCCGGGATTCTGTATCCTGAGCTCGATGCCTGAATCGGCGGCGGCCCCGAGTATGAACTCGCGCTCGACCCTCTCTATGCGTACGGCCACGTCGGCTCCTTGGGATGCGACGGCCTCGCCGTCCGGGAACTCAGCATTATATACGATTCTCGGCAGGGAAATCGCCTTGATGAAGGAAGGCGGCGAAGGTATCATGGGATGTCCTTCCGCGGCCGGGCCTTCCCTGCCCGCCGGCGAAGGGATCCGAGCCGCTTTCACGCAGGCCGGACGCCAGGAGGATCCACTGATGCCATCATATAAGCGCCTCGACGAGACCGAATCCTTCAAGCTGCTCCGCTCATTGCCCGAGCCCTCGGTAGCGAGCCTCTTGACCCCGGAGCGGATAGCCTCCTGCGAACTGGGCATGGGCGGGGGCCTTACCTATAACTGGGCGGCCTCCCCGGTCGACGAGAAGCTGCTCGGCGCCATGGCCTCCCTGGCCGGCGAGCAGGAGCTCGTCGAGAAGTACCGCCTGCTGCGCGAGGGCGCGGTCATGAATACCGGCGAGGGACGCATGGTCCTCCATCACCTGGCGAGGGGCGGGGCCGGCAAGGCGGTGGTCAAGGAGGGGCGCGACCTGCGCTCTTTCTACGAGGGCGAGAGGAAGAAGGCCGCGGACTTCGCGGCCAGGGTCCACTCGGGCGAGATCCGCGGATCGACGGGCAAGGCATTCGCGACGGCCGTGCAGATCGGCATCGGCGGCTCCGACCTCGGGCCGCGCGCGCTCTATATCGCGCTCGAGCGCTGGGCGAGGGCCGCCGGAAGGCATCGCATGAAGGCCCGCTTCATCTCGAACGTCGATCCCGACGACGCCGACGCCCTGCTCGGCGAGCTCGACCTCGCATCGAGCCTCTTCGTCCTCGTGTCCAAGAGCGGCGTCACGCAGGAGACCCTGGCGAACGAGGTATTCGTCAAGACGCGGCTCAAGGCGGCGGGCCTCGATCCCACGAGGCACATGGTCGCGGTGACGAGCGAGACGAGCCCGCTGGCCCGGAATCCCGGCTACCTCGAATCCTTCTATATCGACGACTACATCGGCGGCCGCTATTCCTCCTCGAGCGCGGTGGGCGGCGTCATCCTCTCGCTGGCCTTCGGCGGCGAGTCCTTCGCGGAATTCCTCGCGGGCGCCGCCGAGGGCGACGAGCTCGCCTCCGAGGCGGATATATCGCGCAACGCTGCCCTCCTCGACGCGATGATCGGGCTGTACGAGCGGAACGTCCTGGGCATGGGCGCCACCGCCGTCCTCCCCTACTCCGAGCCCCTCTCCCGCTTCCCCGCCCACCTCCAGCAGCTGGACATGGAGTCGAACGGCAAGCGCGTCGACCGCTCGGGGGCCGCGCTCGGCTACGCCACGGGGCCCGTGGTCTTCGGCGAGCCGGGGACCAACGGCCAGCACTCCTTCTACCAGCTCCTGCACCAGGGAACCGACCGCGTTCCCCTGCAATTCATCGGCTTCCTCGAGGGGCAGGGATCGGGCGACGTAGAGGTCGAGGGCTCGACGAGCCGGCGTAAGCTCAACGCCAACCTCGCGGCCCAGATCGTCGCCTTCGCACGGGGCAAGGCCGACGCCGATCCCAACAAATCCTTCCCCGGAGGCAGGCCGAGCAGCCTCATCCGAGGTGAGCGGCTCGATCCGCGCGCCCTTGGGGCCCTCCTCGCGCACTACGAGAATAAAGTCATGTTCCAGGGCTTCGCGTGGAACATCAACTCCTTCGACCAGGAGGGAGTGCAGCTCGGGAAGATCCTGGCCAAGAAGGTGCTGGCGGGCTCGGCGGGCGACCCGGTCCTCGGCGCCTACGCGGCCCTGATGGGACTGGGGGCCTCGAACTGAGTACGGGAGGCCCGCCCGGCGCGGCCCGGCCGACGATCGCCTTCACGGGCGGCGGCACCGGCGGCCACATCTTCCCGGGGCTCGCGGTCGTCGAGGCCCTGCGCGCCCGCGGCTTCTCCGGGCGCCTCGCCTGGCTCGGCTCGCGCAAGGAATCGGACCGCGCCGCCGTCGAGAAGGCTGGAGTGGAGTACATAGCCATTCCCTCCGGCAAGCTCAGGCGGAACCCGTCCCTCGAGAACCTCGCCGACCTGGGCCGCGTGCTGGCCGGCTACGCCGCGGCGAGGAAGGCCCTGCGGGGCCTCGGCCCGGCGATGCTCTTCTCGAAAGGCGGCTACGTGAGCGTCCCGCCCTGCGCGGCGGCGGCGTCCCTGGGCATTCCCTATTTCACGCACGAATCCGACCTGACGCCCGGGCTGGCCACGCGGCTGAACGCGCTGCGCGCGGAGCGCGTCATCCTGAGCTACGGCGAGACCCGAGAGTTCCTTCCCGCCCGCGCGCGGGCGGGCGCGATCGTCGCGGGCAATCCGATCCGCGCGTCCATCCGCTCGGGAGACGCCTCGCGCGGGCGATCCTTCCTCGGCGCGCCCCCGGGCCTGCCGGTGGTCCTCTTCCTGGGCGGCAGCCAGGGAGCGCGCCAGATCAACGAGCTCGCCTCGGCCGTCCTCCCATCGCTCCAGGGCAAGGCCTTCGTCGCCCACCAGACCGGGGAGGCCCGCGCCGGGCTCGCCGCGAGCCCAATGAGGCGCGACGGCAGGTACCGCAGCTTCGCCTTCATCCACGAGGACATGCCCGACGTGCTCGCGGCCGCCGACCTCGTCGTCGGCCGCGCGGGCGCGGGAACGCTCTGGGAATGCGCCGCCCTTGGGAAGCCCATGATCCTCGTGCCCCTCTGCGGCGCGGCCACGCGCGGGGACCAGGTGGACAACGCGCGGCTCTTCGAGCGCGCCGGCGCCGCCGCCTGCCTCGCGGGAGGGGAAGCCACGCCCGAGGCCCTGTCCTCGATCCTGCTCGCCTTCCTCGGCGACGAGCCGCGGCGGGCCGCCGCCGGGGCCGCCGCCCGCGAACTCGCGGGGACCGACGCCGCCGGGGCGATAGCCGATCTCATCCTTAAGCGTATCGGGGGAACGGAATGAACGTGCTCGACTGGATCTTCGTCGCGCTGATCTTCCTCCTGGGCGCCAGGTGCATGTCCAAGGGCTTCGTGGCCGAGCTCCTCGCGGTCGCGTCGGTAGGCCTGGGCCTCCTGGCCGCCCTCATCCTCTACAAGGGCGCGGCCGCCCTCCTGCGCGACAAGCTCGGGATAACGGCCCTGCCCGAGGTCCTCGCCTTCGCCGCGATCTTCATCGCGGTCTTCCTCGTCGTCAGGCTCATCGACCGCATGGTCCGCGAGGGGCTCGAGGCCTCGCAGCTGGGCGGCCTGGACCGGGTGCTCGGGCTCTTCCTCGGCCTCGTCGAGGGCATCGTCCTGACCGCCCTCATCCTCGTCGGCCTAAGCCTCGTCGCGCCCCTCCTGAAGGAGGCGGTGGACGTCTCGAAGCTCCTGGAAGGCTCCGCCTTCGGGCGGGTCATCCTCCCGATCGTCGGGCCCGAGGTGGCGAAGGTCACCCAGGGCATGTCCTCGCTCGCGCCGGCCGCGGCGGCGCCGGTCACGACGATGCCCGTCCCGGGGCGGTAGCGCCGCCGTGTTCGAGAACCTCCTCGGCCAGGACTCGGCCGCCTCGGCCCTCGCCTCGGACATCGAGCGCGGCGAGCTCGCGCCGGCGATACTCCTCTCGGGGCCGCCGGGCTCGGGTAAGCTGACCGCCGCCCTCGAGGCCGCCCGCGCCCTGTCCTGCGCAGCGCCCGCCGCCCGGGAGGGCGCCCCCCTCGCCGCCTGGAATTGCTCCTGTCCCTCCTGCGGCCGCCACAGGCTCCTGGTCCATCCCGACCTCCTCCTCCTAGGGCCGAGGACCTTCCCCGAGGAGATCGCCGCCGGCCTCGAGCTCCTGGGCCGGGCGCCCGGGGCCGCCGCCTCCTACTTCTTCGCGCGCGCCTGCCGAAAGCTGGCCAAGCGCTTCGACGCCGCCCTCTACGCCGGGGAGGAGTCGCGGCTGGCGAAGGCCGCTCCCCTGCTGCGCGAGCTCGAGGAGCTCCTCGACGCCGTCGCCCCCGAGCGCGCCCCGCCGCTCGCGCTCGCCGAGGGCGCCGCGGCCGCCGCCGAGAAGGCCGCGGCCGTCGCGGCGAAGCTCGAGTCCCTCGTACCCGACGCGCCCCCGGTCTTCATGATCCGCAACCTGGAAGCCTGGGCCCGCCTCGCGCCGATCGGCCTCAGGAAGTCCGCGATCATCGAGAACGCGGACCGTATGCAGGAATCGGCGCGCAACGCCCTTCTGAAGATCCTCGAGGAGCCGCCGGACTCGGCCCGCTTCATCCTGTCGAGCTCGCGGCGAAGCGCCGTCATGGGAACGGTGCTCTCCCGGGCGCGGACCTATTCCTTCAAGCGCAGGACGCCTGAGGAGACGGCCCTTGTCATCGAGCGCGTCTTCAAGGGCGGAGGCGCGGCCGAGGACATAGCGGGCTACCTCGCGGCCCGCCGCCCCTTCCCCCCCTCGCGGGCCCTCGAGCTTGCCCGCGCCTTCCTCGCGGCGGCCCTCGCCGCCCGGGAGGACGCGCCTAGGCTCGAGCCTCCCCTCGCCGCCCTCGCCGCCGAGGCCGGGGACGGCGGGGCCGGGCCGGCGGCCGCGATCGACGCGGCCCTCGCCCGCCTCTCCGAGGCCACCAAGGATTTCGGCCAGAAGGACGACAGCCTCGGCGGCAGCTTCCGGGCCTTCGTCGAGGCCATCCACCTCGAGCTGTCGGAGCTCCTTCGAGCGGGCCTCGGCGCCCCCGGCCTCGCCGTGGTCGGGAGGATCGCGGCGCTCTCGAGGCGCGCCCTGGCCGAGCGGGAATCCTTCAACCGCGGTGCCTCCGCTTTGGCAGAGAGCCTCGCGCAGGCCATCGCCCGCGACTCGGGCCCGGGAGCCGGCGCGCTCGGAGGGGACGCGCCGTGAGCCGTAACGTCTCTCGAGGTCCCAAATGAGCCGTAACGTCTCTCGAGGTCTTACATGAGACGTTTCATCGAGCGCGCCCTCGCCAAGCTGCCCAGGCTGAACGAGGACCAGATGCGCTCCCTCCTCTACGCCCTCGCGGAGGAGAACGGCAGGATGACGGCGGCCCTCGACTCGATGCTCGACGGCATCGTCGTCTGCGACGGCGATCATCGGCCCATCATCTACAACAAGTCGGCCGAGCGCATGCTCAGGCTGGGAGGCGTCGATCCCTCGGAGCGCCCCCTCTGGGCCAGCGTGCAGGACGAGGACCTCTCGGATTTCTTCCGCTCCACGCTCGAGGGCGATGAGAGCGTCCTCGACCGCGAGTTCGGCCTCGAGTCCAAGGGATCCACGCGCATCGTCGCGGTCTCGATCACGCCCCTCGTGTCCCGGGGCCGGATCGCGGGCGCCATAGTCCACATGGAGGACATCACCGACAAGCGCCGCAAGGAGGCCCAGCTGCGCAGGGCCGAGAGCCTCGCCTCGCTTACGACCCTGGCCGCCGGCGTCGCCCACGAGATCAAGAATCCCCTCGGCTCGATATCCATCCACATGCAGCTCATGCGCCGGCTCCTCCAGGGCAGGGAGAGCGTCGAGCCCTCGGCCCTCGAGCGGCACCTGTCGATCGTCGACGAGGAGATCGACAGGCTGAACAAGATCGTCGTGGACTTCCTCTTCGCGGTCAGGCCCATGGACGTCAGCCTGCGCGAGGGGGATCCCGGCGAGCTGGTGGACGCGATAGCCGACATCGTCCGGCCCGAGGCCGAGGCCTCGGGGATAGAGGTCGCCGTCCGCAAGGGAGAGGGACTCCCGAGCGTCATGCTCGACGAGCGGCTCATGAAGCAGGCCCTCCTCAACCTGACGAAGAACGCCCTCGCGGCCATGCCCGGCGGCGGCAGCCTAGAGCTCTCGGCGGAGCGCGCCGAGGACGAGGTCCGCGTCTCGGTCAGGGACGACGGCGCGGGCATAGCCGAGGAGGACCTGCCCAAGATCTTCGAGCCCTACTTCACCACGAAGGATAACGGGACGGGCCTCGGGCTCACGATCACCTTCAAGATCGTCAAGGAGCACCGGGGCGAGATCTCGGTCAGGTCGAGGCCGGGCGAGGGCTCGACCTTCACCATAACCCTTCCCGTGCCCCAGAAGGAGCGTAGGCTCATCCCCTTCGAGGGCGCGGGGGCGGCGGAGGCATAGATGCGCTTCAACGTGCTCGTCGCGGACGACGAGAAGAACATCAGGGAGGGCCTCGCGGAGGCCCTCGCCCAGGACGGCTACGGCACCGCCCTGGCGGCCGACGGCGAGGAGGCGATGGCCCTGGTCGAGCGCGGGAACGTCGACCTCGTCATCACCGACCTGCGCATGCCGCGCAAGGGCGGCGGCGAGGTGCTCAAGGAGGTCGTCGGCCGCTATCCCGGCATCCCCGTGATCGTCCTGACCGGCCACGGCACGATCGAGGACGCGGTCTCGGCCATGCGGCTGGGCGCCTTCGACTTCGTCACCAAGCCGATCAACCTCGACCACCTGGGACTGCTCGTGAAGCGGGCCCTCGAGTCGAGGGAGCTGGCGCGCAAGAACATCGAGCTCGAGGCCGAGGTCATGGCGCAGCGGCGCTCGAGCTCGATCATCGGTTCCAGCCCCGAGATGAAGAAGGTCCTGGAGCTCGTGCGGCGCGTCTCGTCGACCAAGGCCAGCGTCCTGGTGACCGGCGAGTCGGGCGTCGGCAAGGAGCTGGTCGCCGACGCGATCCACAACCTCTCGCCCAGGGCGGACTTCCCCTTCGTGAAGGTCCACTGCGCGGCCCTCGCCGAGAGCCTCCTCGAGAGCGAGCTCTTCGGCCACGAGAAGGGGGCCTTCACCGGCGCGCAGGGGCGGAAGCGCGGGCGCTTCGAGCTGGCGGACAAGGGCACGCTCTTCCTGGACGAGATAGGCGAGATCAACCAGAACGTGCAGATCAAGATCCTGCGCGTCCTGCAGGAGCGCAAGTTCGAGCGCGTCGGCGGCGAGGAGACCCTCGAGGTCGACGTGCGCATCGTCGCCGCCACGAACCGCGACCTCAAGGAGGAGATCAAGAAGGGGAGCTTCCGCGAGGATCTCTTCTATCGCCTCAACGTCGTCAACATCCACGTGCCTCCCCTGCGCGAGCGGCGCGACGACATTC
>CAYPHO010000024.1:0-11778 GCA_964410245.1 uncultured Treponemataceae bacterium
CCGCCCGGAAGATGAATGATGTACTTCGTCTGGAAACCCGAATATATGGGTTCCTCGACGACGCCCTTCAGGACGTTGAGCTCGGGATGATCGCCGGGAGCCTGGGTTCCGATACGAACCTTCTCCGGCCTGACCGCTACGCTGACGCGGGCGCCCAGGGGCGCCTCGCCGTTCGCCTCGACGAGCAGCGGGCCGATGCCCTCGGCGTCGACCGTCGCGATCTGTCCCTCCCGCGAGGCGACGAGCCCGGAGAAGATGTTCGTCTCGCCGATGAAACGGGCCACGAAGTCCGAGGCCGGATTCTCGTAGATCTGCTGAGGCGAGCCGATTTGAAGCACGTTGCCCTGGTCCATGACCGCGATCCGGTCCGAGACCGAGAGGGCTTCCTGCTGATCGTGCGTGACATAGATGAAGGTTATGCCGACCTTGTCGTGGATAGTGTCGAGCTCGACGAGCATGCGCTGGCGCAGCTTCGCGTCCAGCGCCGAAAGCGGCTCGTCGAGGAGGAGGACCGAGGGCTCGTTGATGAGGGCCCGCGCGATGGCGACCCGCTGCTTCTGTCCCCCTGAGAGCATGGACGGCTTCTTTTCAGCGTGGGCCTCGAGCTGAACCAGAGACAGGTGCTTCATGACGAGCTCGCGCAGGAGCCGGTTGGGCACCCGCCGGAGCCGCAGGGGAAAGGCCACGTTCTCGAAGACGGTCAGATGGGGAAAGAGGGCGTAGCTTTGGAAAACGGTGTTGCAGCGCCGCTTGTCGGGAGTCAAGCCGGATACGTCGCGGCCGTCGATGCCGACGGTGCCGGTATCCGGATCCTCAAAACCGGCGATAACCCGGAGGAGGGTCGTCTTGCCGCAGCCCGAGGGACCGAGGAGGGAGAAGAACTCGCCCTTCTTGATCTCGAGGGAGACGCCCTTCAGCGCCTTGAACGCGCCGAAGGACTTGGAAATGCCCGAAACGGTAACGTCTGAGCCTTTCACCGCTTCAGTCTCCTCGATCCTGGAATCTTCTTCGCATGGTATACGGAATCGGGGGCATGAAAGTCAATATAAAAGCGTCGAATCAAGGGCGGCCCTTCCCCTTGCCCCCGCGCCCCGAGGTTCCCGCCTTGGATCCCTTCATTATAGTACTTCCGATTTTTGGCCGGGCGCCGCTTCCTCGCGGCGTAGCGTAGCGGACCGAGGGCGCCCCCCCCTGCCGCCCGGCGGCGGCGATCGCCCGTTGGGCGGCCTCGAAGGGAACCGTGGCGAAGGAGAAGTTCTCGTAGATCTCGATGCCGCCCACGAGCCGATCCGGCAAGCCGGTCAGGCGCTTCACCAGGGCGGCGAGGGCCCTCGGCGTCGCCCGGTCGCGCTTGCCCAGCCCGATGAAGAGCCGAGCCGTCGCGGCCGCGTCCACGGAGCACTCCTCGATCTCCCGGTAGCGCGAGCCGTCCATCTCCTCCCCGTAGGCTTCGCGCAGGGCCGCCGCCAGGGCGGCGCGCGCGTCCAGGCCTTCGAGGAGCTCGTCGGCGAAGGCGAGCCAGGGATCGGAGCCGCCGTCGCCGCCCTCGGCCATCGATCCGGCCCTTGCCAGGACGGCCGCCCTGGCGCGCTCCCGCTTAGCCGAGAGGATCTGGGCGACCTCGGGGACCTTCGCCTTCTTGAAGCCCGAGCCCGCAGCCTTCTTTATCCTGAATAGCTTCCGGTATTCCTCGGGAGTGACGAAGGTCAGCGCCGCCCCGGCGTTGCCGGCCCTCCCGGTCCTGCCGACCCTGTGGACGTAGACCTCGGGATCGTGGGGAAGCGACCAGTTCACCACGTGGGAGAGACGCTCGATGTCGATGCCGCGCGCCGCGACGTCGGTCGCGACGAGGACGCGGATCCGCCGCTCGCGGAAGCGGGCCAGGATGCGCTCGCGCCGGTCCTGGGGGATGTCGCCGTGCAGGGATTCCGCCTCGTAGCCCCGCTCCTCGAGCTCCTTGGCGACGCGGTCGGCCTCCACTCGGGTCGCGGTGAACACGAGGCCGAAGAAATCCTCCTCGACGTCGATGATGCGGCAGAGCGCCTCGAGGCGGTCGCGCTCCTTGACCTCGAGCCAGACCTGCTCGGCCAGCTCGGTAGCCACGACCTCAGAGAAATCCTCGACGGTCTCGTAGGCGCCCAGGCGGCGCTTCGCGACTCGTATAATGCCCTGCGGCATGGTCGCGGAGAAGAGGAGTATGCGCCTGCCCTCCCCGCACTTCTCCATGATCGACTCGATATCCTCGATGAACCCCATATCGAGCATCTCGTCGGCCTCGTCCAGGACCAGGAACTCGAGGCGGGACAGGTCGAGGGTACCGCGGCTTAGGTGGTCGAGCACCCTCCCAGGGGTGCCGACGACGACGTCGAGCCCGCCGCGGATGCGCCTGAGCTGCTCCCCCATCGAGGCGCCGCCATACACGGCGGCGACTCGGGGGCAGCTTCCCGATCGCAGCGAGGTAAGCTCGGCGGTGACCTGCAGGGCCAGCTCGCGGGTCGGCACCAGGACGATCGCCCGAATGTGGCCGGCCGGCTCGGCCAGGAGCTGGGCGAAGGGAATGCCGAAGGCCGCCGTCTTGCCGGTGCCCGTCCTGGCGCGGGCGATCAGGTCCGGGCCCGGATTGAGCAGCCGCGGGATGGTGAGGGCCTGTATCGGCGTCGGCTCCTCGAAGCCCTTGCGGCCGATCGCCGCGAGCGTCCTCGAGTCGAGGCCGAAGGATTCGAATGATTTGTCTTCCATGTTGCCGTAAGTCTAGAGTAATGAGCCGATCTCGGCCAGGGATGGGCGCGCGGCGCTGGTGGCGGCTTGCGGCGGCCGCCCTGCCGGGGCCGGCCGCTCGCAGCGCGCGGCGGAGGCGCGCCCCGCCGGGGCCGACCGCGCGCCGCGCGCGGCGGAGGCGCGCCCCGCCGCCGCCCTCACTCCCGCGCCCACTCGGCGTAGAGGCGCTCCAGCATCCGTCCCGCCTCGGCCGCCGCCTCGGCCGCCTTGCCCGCGGCCCTGAAGTCGCGCCCCGCCGCCGCCGAGGCCGAGGCGCGCTCCAGCCCCTCCTTGCGCCGCTCGAGAGAAGTTATGCGATCTTCAAGCGCGGCCCGAGCGGCGGCCGGGGCCCCGCCGGAGCCCGGCGAAGCGGCTCGAGCGGCGGCCCGTCCAGCGGCGCCGCGCCCCGACCTGGCGGCGCCCCTTCCCTCGAGGCCGCCGGCCCCTGCCGCGCCCGCCGCGCGCCGGGCGGCCGGCCTGCCCAGGTCCCTCCAGTACTCCGCGAAGCTGCCCTCGTAGGGCAGGAAGCGCCTATCCTCGATGAGGACGATGCGATCGACGGCCTTCTCGAGGAACCATCGGTCGTGCGAAACGGCCAGGATCGTCCCTTCGAAGGACTCGAGCCCTTCCTCGAGGGCCTCCCTCGACTCGATGTCCAGGTGATTGGTCGGCTCGTCCAGCACGAGGAGGTTGGCGCCGAGATAGGCCGCCCGAGCGATCTGGAGGCGGTTCCTCTCGCCGCCGGACAAGGACCCGACGCGCTGGGCGATCGCGGAGCGGTCGAAGAGGAAGCGCCTGAGGAGCTTTGCGGCTTCCTCCTCCCTCGCGCCGAGCAGCTCGAATTCGCGGCCTACCGTCCGGTCGGCATCGAAGACTTCCTGCTCCTGGGCGCAGTAGCCGATCCTCATGCTCGGGCCGACCTTGATCGGCCCTCCCTCGTCCCATCCGCCCTCGGCGGCGACGAGATCGCGGAGGAAGGAAGTCTTGCCCGAGCCGTTCGGCCCGATCAGCGCGGCCCTCTCCCCCGCCATGAGGTCGAAGCCCGCGCCCTCGAAGAGGACGCGATCGCCGTAGGACTTCCCGTAGCCGCGCACGATCAGCGCGAAGTCCGCCCTGGTCCTCGCGGCCTCGAAGGCGACCTCGATACGGCGCCCCTCGGCGGCCGGGCGCTCGGCCGCCGCCGCCTTCTCGCGCTCCAGCTGGCTGCGCCGAGCGCGCAGCCTCTTGCCCCACGAGGGATCCGGCCGCGAGGCGGCGATCTCGGCGAACCTCCTGACCAGGGCCTCGAGACGCTCGATCCGCTTGCGGTCCGCCTGCCAATCCTTTCCCTGGCCCGCCGCCCGCTTTAGCTTCTCGAGCTTGTAGGCGGAGTATCCGCCCGCGTACTCGGACAGCCTCCCCGACTCGAGCTCGATCGTCCTCGTCACGGTAGCGTCGAGGAGGGAGCGGTTATGCGAAACCATGAGGACGGCCCTGCGCTCGCCCTTGATGAACTCCTCGAGCCAGGAGAGGCCGGCGAAGTCGAGGTGGTTCCCCGGCTCGTCGAGGAGTATGAGGTCGGGCGCGCCGGCCAGGGCGACCGCGAGGGCGAGGACGTTCTTCTCCCCGCCCGAAAGGCTCGCGGCGGGAGTGTCCGCGGCCGCGCCCAGCCCGGCCCGCTCGAGCAGCCTCCTGGCCGAATCCTCGGCCTCGTCCCCCCCGAGCTCGTCGTAGCGGGAACGGAGCTCCCCGTAGCGCTCGAGATCCTCCCGGCCCCCGCCCTCGGACAGCTCCTCCTCGAGCCGGCGCATCTCCATCGCGACGCGCGACCATTCTTCAAGGGCGAGCCCGATGCAGGTCCGGCCGGCCGGCGGCTCGAAGGCCTGGGGAACCAGGGCTATCGCGCAGTCCTTCCTTCGACGCACTTTCCCGCGGAAATCCTCGTCCAGGCCGGCGACGATCCGTATGAGACTCGTCTTGCCCGAGCCGTTCCGGCCCACCAGGCCGATCTTCTCGCCTTCCTCGATGGCGAGGCTAAGGTCGCCGAATACGGGCTCCCCGTCGTAATCCTTCGAAACGCCGATTAATTCGATAAGCGGCACGATCTCCTCCCTCTCTCACGCCCTTTCTCGAGGAAGACCGCAGAAAAAAAAACGCGGCCTTCTCGAGGAAGGCCGCGCGGTTGTTTCGTATACTGGAAATATCAAATATCTCCAACGACTCCACCGGACAGACCTCCCCTATAATCGAAGGCCGCGCCCTGAGTGCGCCGCACGACGTCGAGGAGGAATTTCTTCCGTCCGGATTTCATACGCCGCACTCTATACGAGCGCGGCGCCGGGGTCAAGCCGGGCTTGCATCCGTTTAGCATACATGCGTATAGTACTGACATGGACCTCGGATCGAAGCTCGAGCTCCTCGCCTCATCAGCGCGCTACGACGCTTCCTGCGCCTCGAGCGGCTCCAGCCGCGGCCGCCCCGCCGGGGGAATCGGCGCCAACTCGCCCTCCGGCGTCTGCCACTCCTTCACCGGAGACGGCCGCTGCGTCTCGCTCCTGAAGATCCTCTACTCGAACGCCTGCCGCAACGACTGCGCCTACTGCATCAACCGAGCCTCCTCGGATATCCGCCGCGTCAGCTTCACTCCCGACGAGATCTGCCGCATAACGATCGGCTTCTATCGCCGCAACTATATCGAGGGGCTCTTCCTCTCCTCCGGCATCTTCAGCGATCCGGACATCGTGATGGGCAGGCTCATCGAGGTCGCCCGCCTGCTCCGGGAGCGGGAAGGATTCGGCGGCTACATCCACCTGAAAGCCATACCGGGCTGCGGGGACGAGCTCCTGCGGAAGGCGGGCCTCTACGCGGACCGGCTCTCGGCGAACATCGAGCTGCCGACCGCCTCGAGCCTCGCCCTCCTCGCGCCCGAGAAGTCCGGGACCGAGATCCTCGGGGCGATGCGATGCATGGGGGATGCCGAGGCGGAGGGCCGCGAAGACCGCCGGCGCGGGATGCGGGCCCCCCGCTTCGCGCCGGCCGGCCAGAGCACCCAGCTGGTCGTGGGAGCCAGCCCCGAGGACGACAAGACTATCGTCCGGCTCGCCGGATCCCTGTATAAGCGCGTCGGGCTGCGCCGCGTCTATTACTCGGCCTTCGTGCCTGTCGCCCCTGATCCGCGGCTTCCCGCCCTCGGCTCACCGCCACTCGTCCGCGAGCACCGCCTGTACCAGGCGGATTGGCTCATGCGCTTCTACAAGTTCTCGCCCGAGGAGATCCTGGATGCCGGGCAGGGCAATCTCGAGGCCGATATAGACCCGAAGTGCGCCTGGGCCCTCAGGCATCCGGAGTTCTTTCCCGTCGACATCGACCGCGCCGACTACGAGGCCCTGCTGCGCGTCCCCGGAATCGGCGTCACGGGGGCAGGACGCATCGTCGCGACCAGGAGATCGGGACGCGTCAGGGCCGAGGACCTCGGGAAGATGGGCATCGTCATGAAGCGGGCCCGCTGGTTCCTCTCCTCCGGGGGCCGCCCGATCGCGGCCCTCCCCCCCGAGGGCCGCGACGAGGCCTTCCTTCGGCGGGCCGTCGCGGACAGGCCCGAGCTTCGCCCGAAGTCCCCCGAGCGCGGAGCCGCGGCGCGGGGCGCGGCGGCGCTGTACTCCCCGGCGGGCCAGATGGAGTTCGCCTTCGCATGAGCGCGGGTACCTGGAGCTACGACGGCTCGCTCGAGGGCCTGCTCACGCTCGCGGCCAAGGCAGCCGACGAGGGCGAGGCGCCCGACGCGGTGGCGAACGCCCTGGCGCCCGAGGGAGAGCTCTTCGCCCTCCTGGGGCCCGAGCCCCTGCTGTTCCCCGCGACGAGCCTGCCCTTCCCGGCAGAATGGGATCCGGAGCGCGCCTCCTCCTACCTACGGGCCCTGTCGGCCGAGCTCTTCGACCTGGTTATCAGGACCTGGATGAGCGAGGAGGCCCTCGAGGCCGCCTTGCTCGGCCTCTGCGCGGAAACGGGCCGGCGCGGCCCCCTCGTCCTCGGCGATCACGGCGATCCCCGACTGCGCTCCCTGATCCAAGCCTCGCGCCGCGTTACGTGCGAGACCCACCGGCTCATAGGCCTCGCGCGCTTCTCGCGACGGAACGACGGCCTATGGTCGGCCCCGATCGAGCCCGACCATAACGTGCTCGCGGCGATGACGCCCCATTTCCTGCGGCGCTTCGGAGACGAGCGCTTCGCGATAGTCGATACGAAGCGCCGCCTCGCCGTCCAGTCCCGCTCCGGGCGGATCGCCAGCTTGGCCGGCGAGGAGGCCCTGGCCCTCCTCCCGGATTCGGCCGACGACGAGGACGCCCGGCTGTGGAAGCGCTATTTCCAGGCGGTCGACAATCCGGCGCGGAGTAACCCGGCGCTGCAGCGCAGGCTAATGCCGGTCCGCTATTGGAAGTACCTGACCGAACTCGCCAGTCCCTTGCCCTAGCTGTTCTTAGTATTTATATGGGCAACTATGAATTACGCCTCGCGATATATCTTGACTTTTTTATCGATTCGGATATAGTGCTTCACATTATGGAGCGCGAATGTCAAAGATGAAGATCGCATACGTCCCCTCCATACGACGATTGCCTTCATATTTGCATATAATCCGCCAGGCTCTCCGCAACGGCGATCAGTTCATTTCGGGCACGGTCATCGCGCAGGAGCTGAATCTCGAGCCTATCCAGGTCCGGAAGGACCTCGCGATCACGGGCATCGTCGGCAAGCCGAAGAAGGGATACCCGGTCGAAGCCCTCGTCGGAGCGATCGAGCACTACCTGGGCTGGGATCAGAACCGCGATGCCGTACTGGTGGGCGCGGGCAACCTCGGCTCGGCCCTGATGGGCTATCAGGAGTTCCAGCTCCACGGCCTGCACGTCGTCGCCGCCTTCGACACGGATCCCGCCAAGGTCGGGACCCTCGTCCACGGCGTCCGGGTCAGCCACATGAACGAGCTCTCGAGCGGGATCCGGTCGCTCGGGGCGGAGATAGCCATCCTTACCGTACCCTCGCCCTTCGCCCAGGCGACGGCGGAGACCCTCGTGGAGGCCGGCATCTCCTCGATATGGAACTTCACCAACATCAAGCTCAAGGTCCCGCCCAGGATCGTCGTGCAGCGAGAGGACCTCTCGTCGGGCTACGCGCTCCTCTCGGTCCAGATGCTCGCGCGGAAGGCCCTCGAGCCCTGACCGGCATGGGCGCCGAACGCCGTGCTCTCCGATAAGGACCTAAGGCAGGCCGAGTATCTCCGCAATCGGATCGCCAAGAACGAGAAGCGCCTGCGCAAGTGGGCGAGATCCGAGGGGGCCGAGGCCTACCGCCTCTACGATCGGGACATACCCGAGATCCCCCTGGCGATCGACCGCTACGGCGAGGCCCTCCTCCTCGCGCTGTACGAGCGCCCCTACGATAAGGACGATGAGCTCGAGGAGGAATGGCTCGACCTGATGTCGGCCGCCTGCTCCGAAGCCCTGTCCGTCGATCCCTCCCTCGTCTTCCGCAGGATGCGCAGGCGCCAGCGGGGGATCGGCCAATACGAGCGCCTCCGCGGGGACAGGGCCGAGCGCGTCGTCCGCGAGGGAGGGCTGTCCTTCATAGTCAACCTCTCGGACTACCTCGATACGGGGCTCTTCCTCGACCATCGCCCGACGCGCTCTATGGTCCGCGCCGAGTCGGGAGGCAAGGACGTCCTGAATCTCTTCTGCTATACCGGGAGCTTCTCGGTCTACGCCTCTTCGGGAGGGGCCGCGTCGGTGACGAGCGTCGATCTGTCCCGCACCTACCTCGAGTGGGCGTCGCGCAACCTCGAGCTGAACGGCGCCCCCGTCTCCTCGCGGAAGCTCGTCCGAGCCGACGCGATGGGCTTCCTCTCCGAGGCAGCCGCAGCGAAATCGAGCTGGGACCTCATCGTCGCCGATCCCCCGACCTTCTCCAATTCCAAGTCCGCGGACGACTTCGACGTCAACGAGGCCTGGCCCCGTCTCGTCGCCGATTGCGCCCGCGTGCTGCGTCCCGGGGGCCGCCTCTACTTCTCGACGAATTCGAGGACGATCAAGTGGCGGCCCGAGCTCCTTACCCTCCCCTGGGAGGATATTACCGAGTCGACGATCCCGCCCGATTTCCGGAATTCCAAGATACATCGCTGCTGGCGCCTCGCGAGGCCCTAGGGAGCGCCGGCGGATCGCCCCTCCTTGCGCGTCCCTTCAGAGCGGGGCGCTCGAATAATTCCTTTCCCCATAATATGAGACAATTGTCTACTTGCTTAGTCAGCAATTCGGTGGCAGTAAGATTACAAAACTTGTTAGCATTTAGGAGCGCGTTATGCGAATAACTTCGAAGGGGCGTTATGCGGTCAGGGCGGTCATCGCGCTCGCCAGGACGAGCTCCGAGGACAATCCGGTTTCCATAAAGACGCTGTCGGAAAGCGAGTCCATCTCCGCGGAATTCCTCGAGCAGATTTTCTTCCGCCTGCGGAGGGCCGGCGTCATCCGATCGGTGCGCGGTCCCGGCGGGGGCTTCTTCTTCTCCCGCCCGCTCGAGAAGATCACCTTAATGGAGATCATCGACGCCTCGGGCGAGGGCCTCGGGATCGCGGCCTGCGCCTGCGACAAGAAGACCAAGTGCAAGCGCATGAACGACTGCGCCGCCTACGACATCTGGCGGGAGATGGAGAAGCACGTCCGCGCCTTCGCCGAGAAGAGGACCGTGGCCGATATGATGCGCTGAGGAATTCGGGAGGCGGCGGCCCGCCGGCGTCGTCGGCGGGCGGCGGCCCTCATTCCTCGTCCACGAAGGCTTCCAGCTCGCGCCTGCGGGCCGAATCGATCATGCCCAGCGACTCGCAGACCGCGAAGAGCTCGCGTACGTGGGCGAAGGCGCGCAGCCTAATGCCCGCCGCATCCATATCCTTCCGCCCCTGCCTGCCCCGCTCGATCAGCACGGCGAGATCCTCGACCAGGATTCCCTCGCCGCGAAGGATGTCGGCGGCCTCGAGCTTGCTGGCACCGGTCGTTATCAGGTCGTCGAGTAACAGGGCCCGCTCGCCCTTCGCGAAGTCGCCCTCGACGCGATTGCCCGTGCCGTGCTCCTTGACGGGCATGCGCGGCCATATCATCGGCTTGCCGATCCTCAGGCTGGCGGCGGTGGCCAGGGGCAGCCCGGCGGCCGGGATGCCCGCGATCCGGTCGTAGGCGCAGCCCGCCGCGACGGAAGCGTAGGCCTCGGCGGCGAGCGACATGGCCGCCGGATCGCTGACCAGGCGCCGAAGGTCGATGTAGAAGGGGCTCTTCTTGCCGCTCTTGAGGACGAAGTCGCCTAACCTGAAGCATCCGGTCGAGATGAGGGCCCTGAGGAAGCCCTCCTTGAGCCTATCCTCCGCGGCGGGGGCGCCCGAAGTCCGGGCGGAAGCGCCGCCCGCGGCGCCGGCGGCCGATGCGCCCCGGCGCGAGCGGAGGAGCTCATCGCGCGCCGCGTTCATCTCGTCGCGGAGCTTCCTCGCCTCGGCGCCGGGATCCGGGGCCCGCGCGATCGAGCGCACGGCGACGACCAGGATGCCCATGCCGTCCCCGCGGGCGCCGGCCGCGAAGGCCTCGTCCGCCGAGCCGCCCTGGGCGCCGACGCCGGGCGCCAGGAACCAGGCTCGGGGGGCGGCGGCCCGCGCGGCGCGGAGAGCGGCGGGATCGTTGCCCGCGACGACGAGGCCGACCGAGGGCGACCAGGACGCGCACTCGCGGGCTACCTTTATATACAGGGGCTCGGCCCACGAATCTCCCGCGCCCCTCAGCGCGAGATCCTGGAAGGCGCCCGCGCCGGGATTGCTGGTCCTGCAGAGCATGAAGAGGCCCTTCCCCTCGTAGGCGAGGAAGGGAGAGGCGGCGTCCTTGCCCATGTAGGGGCTTAAGGTTACCGCGTCCCCCCCGAGCCTGCCGAAGAGGGCGGTCGCGTAGGCCTCGGCTGTTGTATCTATATCGCACCTCTTCGCGTCGAGGATGACGGGGAGGCCCTCGGGCACCAGCGCGATCGTCCGCTCGAGCGCGTCTATGCCCGCGGGGCCCAAGGCCTCGTAAAAGGCGAGGTTGGGCTTGAAGGCGGCGGCGTAGGGGGCGGTCGCCTCGATGATCCGCCTATTCTCGGCGACGATCGCCGCGGCGGCCTCGGCGGCGCTCGCCGCTTTCGGATCGACTCGCGGATCGAGCCCGACGCAGAGGCAGCTTCGCTTCTCTTGAACGATCTTTTCTATTCTTTCGAAGAATTCCATGGATGGGGAGGGTAGCATAGAGGGCGCGGGCCGGTCCATGCTTTTACCCGACCGAAGTTGTATACTATACTTCGAGTACGCAGTCGTAAGTGCCGCGAGGAGGCGTATGCGATGAGAGTCCTGGTAGCCCTGCTGCTTTCGATAGCCTTGATAGCCCCCGTCATCGGCGAGGACGACGGAGGCAAGGCCTTCAGCTTCACGGGCGGGATCAATCTCGGCTCGGACGTTTTCCCTAATTCCTCCGGCGACCCGGAGACCTGGACCCGCCTGGGCTTCCAACCCGACCTCGGCTTCGGGAAGATCGGCGTCGGCCTCGACCTTACCTTCCACTTCAAGCTCTACCCGACCCCGGACGTTCCGCTCGAGCTCTACGACGGCGATTGGGTGCCTAAGGACGGCAAGAGCGTCCTCGACGTCTACCTGCCCAAGATCCTCTACCTGCGCTACGGCCTGAAAGGGCAGGATCCCCTCTTCGTCAAGCTCGGATCGATCTCCGACCTCAGCCTGGGCAACGGCTTCATCATGTCCGACTACTCGAACATGCACTTCATGCCGCAGCAGCGCATCTTCGGGCTCGACGTCGGGGTCGACGGACAGCTCTTCGGCTTCCCCTACGTCGGCGCCGAGCTCCTGACCGGCAACCTCGCCCGCTTCGACGTATTCGGCGGCAGGCTCTTCGCCAGGCCCCTTATCGGCACCGAGCTGCCCATCGTCAAGGACGCGCAGGTCGGCATCTCGGCGGCGATGGACAGGACTCC
>CAYPHO010000024.1:11878-20408 GCA_964410245.1 uncultured Treponemataceae bacterium
AACGACTCCATGGGCTGGATGATCGGCTTCGGCGGCAAGATCATCGGGATCTTCACCTACGGCGCTCAGCTCCGCGTCATGAAGGACGGCTTCATTCCCTCCTACTTCGACGCGAACTACGACCTCTACTCGGCGGAGAAATACGATTTCATGCAGCTTCCGACCGGCTCGGGCACCTACGCGGGCTGGCTCGCCTCGCTCGGCACCTCGCTCTTCAAGGACGTCCTCGTCTTCAAGGCCTCGCTCGACGGCCCCTTCGCGGCCGCAGCCGCCGGATCGCCCGACCAGGCGGACTACCCGCACCTGCGCGCCCTGATCAGGCTCGACCAGATGGGCGCCTTCCCCTTCTTCTTCGACGCGAGCTACGAGAAGTATCGCCTCGGCGCGGAGGAGGGCTTCTTCCCCGACCTGATCGACCCGACCGACGCCGTCATCGGCCTCTCGGTCAATTACAAGACGGGCGCGTCCGTGCTGACCCTCATGTACGACGCCAAGTGGGATCCTGCCGCTGACGAGTTCATCGTGACCTCCAGCCTGCAGGCCTCGATGAAATTCTAGCCTATCCTAGGAGGCTGACGATGAAGCGAAGCATTTCGATAACATTGCTGCTAACCGTCCTGACGCTCGCCGCCGCCGCCGCTCCCGCGGCCCAGAAGATGATCCTCGAATTCGTCGACGGATCCGACCTGACGGTGACGGCTTCCGACAAGAGCGTCATGAAGCTCGGCGCCGGCATCTTCGAGGGCGACGAGATCCCCGTCGGCTCGACGATACAGACGGGGCCGAGCACGACGGCGGAGCTCCGCATGAGGCCGAACGGCACCATCGTGAAGCTCGCGAAGTCGACGACCTTCAGCATCGCCTCCATCGCGAGCACGGCTAAGGAGAAGAGCGCCTTCGCCTTGGTCAGAGGCAAAGTGCGCGCGGTAGCGGCGAAGAAGGCCAACTATCAGATCGCCTCGTCGACCTCGGTCTGCGCGGTACGCGGCACGGACTTCGCCTTCTCCGTCGAGGAGGGAGCCAAGGCCCTGCTCATGGTCGCGGACGGCCTGGTGCAGTTCGACAAGCTGGACGCCGCCGGCGCGGTCGTCGGGTCGGTGCCCGTGGCGGCCGGCCAGTTCGCCGACGCCTTCTCTGACGTCTTCCAGGCCGCGGCCTACGACGCCGCGCAGTTCGCCGAGCAATTCGGCGACGTCGACTTCCAGAAGCTCCTCGTATCCGACGTGCCCGACGAGGCGATCTACGAGGAAGGCGCCCCGGCCGCGGCCGCGCCCGAGCCCCAGGAGGACATGACGGTCGCCGAGGCCGCCAAGGCCCTGGAGCCGGATAAGCAGGCGGTCGAGTCGGGCCTCGTGAAGTGGCTCAAGGAGAACCTGGGCTTCGAGCTGGGGGCGGTGACCATGCCGGACGGCCTCACCTACTCCAAGGCCGTCATCCAGCCCAACCTCAAGTTCGGCAAGGTCAAGCTCGGGCTCTACCTCCCCGTCATCTACAGCGCGAACCTCTTCGACCCGAACGACTGGTACCGGCCCCTGGGCAATTACGAGTGGTCCTTCGGCACTGACTACTTCGCCGAGGGCGACTACGCCGGCGGCGCGCTCGACATGGCCAAGGACATCGCGCTGAAGGTGAAGTACTTCGAGTACGGAGTCCAGCTGGAGGATCCCTTCTTCCTCAAGGTGGGCAACGTCGACGACTTTACGCTGGGCCACGGGCTCGTTATGCGAAACTACGCCAACGACACGGAATTCCCCGCGGTCCGCAGGCTCGGCTTCGAGCTCGGCGTGGATTCCGGCGCGACTGGCTTCGAGATCGTCGCCAACGACCTGACCGATCCCGAGATCTTCGGCGGAAGGTTCTTCTTCCGGCCGGGCGGAAAGGAAGGCAAGCTCGCCTTCGGCTTGTCAGCGGTCGCCGACATCGATCCCGCGTCGATGGCAGATCCGGCCCTAGGCATCGGCGACATCGCCATGTTTGCGGGCGGCGTCGACATCGACCTGCCCATCATCCAAAGCGAGGTCATGGGCCTGCGCGCCTTCGCTGACGCGGCGGTCGCCCTTCCCTGGGTGCTCGAGCCCTATACGTACATGTACGAAGGAGTCACGCCCCACTCGATCAGCGCGGGGCTCAAGACCGACTTCGTCTACAGCGACGGCAAGGTGCGGAACTGGGGAGCGGCCGCGGGAATCATGGGCAATGCCCTCTTCCTCGACTGGCGCCTCGAGTACCGCTACTTTACCGGCCTCTTCCGCCCCTCCTTCTACGACGCGACCTACGATCGTATGCGGGGTTCCTACGCCGCCGATTACTCCGACTTCATGTCGGGGGAAAAGGCCTACGACGACGCGCCGAACGTCATGGGCGTCTACGGCGAGGGCGGCTTCTCGATCCTCAACGACAAGCTCTCCTTCGGCTTCGGCTACTTCTGGCCCTGGTCCTTCGACGCGACATCTCTCAACGAGCTCATACAGTCCTCCGACGAGTTCCACGCCAAGCTGACGGTCAAGAAGGGCCTGGTGCCCATCTGGGACATTTCGGGCTCGATCATGTACGACAAGCGCGGCCTCATGCAGTCGATCGCGGACGGCGACTTCAAGCTCCTCGACGAGAACACCAGCTTCGGCGGCGAGCTCGTCATGCCGGTGCCCAAGACGCCGACCCTCGACCTCGCCATCGTGTTCCAGACCGTGCCCTACCGCGACGCGGCAGGCATCGTCCAGTACGACGCTGACAATAACGTCGTGCTGAAGCCGAGCATCACCCTGGAGACCCGCTTCCACTTCTGAGGTAATCGCTTCCGACCGGGGGCCGCCGCGCTAGATTGCGGCGGCCCTTTTATTTCGCCGGCCGCTTCCGCAAGCGTCCCCGGGATAGTAGAGTCTGGCCATGGGCTCGATCAGAGTACTGCCCCCCGAGGCCGCTAGGCTCATCGCCGCCGGCGAGGTCATCGACCGTCCGGCTTCCGCCCTGCGGGAGCTCCTGGATAACGCCATCGACTCCGGCGCCGGCGAGATCGACGCCCGGATCGAGGATGGCGGCATCGGGCTCATCCGCGTCTCGGACGACGGCGAGGGCATGGACCGCGAGGACCTGGAGCTCGCGACGCTCCCGCACGCTACCTCCAAGATCCGAAGCGCCGACGATCTCCTGCGCGCCCGCAGCCTCGGCTTCCGCGGCGAGGCGCTCGCATCGATCGCCGCGGCCGCCGGCCTCGATATCCTGAGCATGACTTCCGGAGCGGCCTCGGCCTTCCGCCTCCGCTCGCGCCCCGGCGCCGATCCTACCGTCGAGGCGGCCGCGGGCAAGAGGGGAACGACGGTAGCCGTCTCCGAGCTCTTCGGGAATTTCCCGGCGCGGCGCCGCTTCCTCAAGCGCGCCCAGGCCGAGGCGGCCCTATGCCGCCAGGTCCTCGAGGACAAGGCCGCCTCGCATCCCGGCATCCTGTTCCGCTACGCGTCAGGATCCTCGAGGCCCCTCGTCCTGGCCCCCGCGGACCCGGCGTCTCGCCTCGCTTCGCTGAACCCCGGGATTCCCCGCGAGCTCCTTCACCTCGTCAAGTATTCCGGCCAGGGCTTCGGGGGAAGCGCGGTCATCGCGGGCCCTTCCTTCTCGCGCCCGGACCGGCGCCTCATGCAGGTCTTCGTCAATCGCCGCCGCGTCCAGGACTGGTCCTTGCTCCAGGGCCTCGACTACGCCTTCTCGGGCTACCTGCCGGGCGGCCTCCATCCCTTCGCGATGCTCTTCCTCGAGATCGATCCCGAACTGGCGGACTTCAACATCCATCCGGCGAAGAAGGAAGTGCGCCTCAAGGATCCCGAGGCGCCCAGGCGGGCGATCGTCCGCGCCGTCCAGGACTTCCTGTCAGCCCTTACCAAGCGCGATCCGGCCCAGGCCCTGCCAGACGCGGCGGTCGAGCTCGAGCTCAGAGAGGTAGCGGGGATGGCCGAAGGCTTGGCCTTCGCCCGCTCGGGCGCCGGCGCCTCTCATCCGGCCTGGGCTCCCGGCGGAAGCGCGCCGAGGCCCTCATGGGACGCCTTCGACGAGCTCCGCGAGCGCGCGTCCTCAGGAGCGGGAGCGGGACCGGAGCGGCCTATCAGGCCCGCGTCGCCCAACGCGTCCGAATCGGGCGCTTTCCGCTACCTCGGGCGCGCCCTCGGCCCATTCATACTCTTCGAGAAGGGAAGCGAGCTATGGTTCCTGGACCAGCACGCGGCCCATGAGCGCCTGCTCTTCGACGAGTACCTGGCTAAGCCGCCGGCCTCGCAGGAGCTCCTGGTGCCCGAGGAGATCGAGATCGAGGACGATGCCGAGGAGGCTTTGTTGGCCGGGGCGGCGGACCGGCTATCCGAGGCCGGCTTCAGGCTGGAACGCGACGGCGGGAAGTGGACGGTCGCGGCCGCGCCCGCGCCCCTCGCGAAGGGGGCCGCCGAGGCAGCGCGCGAGCTGGCCCGCGGCTCGGGCGACGCCCTGCGCGCCGCCGCGGCCATGGCGGCCTGCAGGGCGGCCGTCAAGGACGGCGACGAGCTGGACGCGGCGGCCGCGGAATCGCTGATCACCGGCGCCCTGTCGCTTCCCGAGCCGCGCTGCCCGCACGGCCGGCCGATCTGGGCTCGCATAACGCGCGAGCAGCTCTACCGCCTGGTCCGGCGCGAGGTGTAGGGAGGCGGCTCAGGCGGCCGCGGCGGGCGCCGCGGCGGCCCGTCGCGGCCGCGCGCGGCGGCGAGCGGCCGTTTTACAGCCCGGCCAGTATCTTCTCGACCTCGGCCCGGCGCGGATACGAGGGGTTAAGCGAGATGAGGTCGGAGAGGGTCTTCTTCGCGCCCGCCGGATCGCCCGAGCTGGCTTGGAGGGAGCCGAGCTCGAAGTAGGCGTCCCACTGGGTCTTGTCCAGCTTGATCAAGGCGCCGTACGCGCTCTTCGCCGCGTCGTTCCGATTCACCTGCATATAGGCCTTGGCCAGGTTCATGCGGACGACCGCGTTGCGCGGCGCGAGGTTCTGCGCGATCTCCCAGTGGAAGATCGCCTTGTCGTAGAGGCCCTTCTTGTTGTAGGTGTCCGCCAGGTTATTGTTCGCCTCGAAGGACTTCGGGTCGGCCTGGTAGGCGTCCTGCAGGTAGGCGAGCGCCTTGTCCGGGAAGCCCGAGCCGTTGTAGATCTTCCCGAGGTTCACGCGGGGGGCCGCGTACTTCTTGTCCAGCGCCGCCGCCTGCGTATAGGCGGCGATGGCCCCGTCCACGTCGCCGCCCAGCTCGTAGGACAGGCCGAGGGTATATTGGTAGGCCGCCGAGTTGGGCGATAGCTCCACCGCCCTCTCCGCGTACTTCGCGGCGTCCTGCGCCTTCCCCAGCTCTATCTTCACGGTGGCCATGTTGTAGTTCGTCGTCGCGTCGTCCCGCACCCCCAGGGCGCGCTGGAAGTAGCCCTCGGCCGACTTGAAGTCTCCCGAGGCCGAGTAGACTACCGCGAGCTCGCGCATCGCCTCCGCGTTGCCAGCGTCGTATTGGATGGCCTTTCCCAGGGAGTCGATAGCCTGCTTCCGATCGCCCCGATCGGACTGGATCTTCCCGATCTGGTACCAGCCCGAGGAATAGTCCTGCTTGGCCTGCACCGACTTCCTGAAGGAATCGAGGGCCTTCGATTGGTCGCCCAGGGCCTTATAGGTCATGCCGAGATTGTAGAAGCCCCGCTCGAACCTCGGGTTCAACGTCGTCGTCGCCTGGAAGGACTGCCTCGCGTCCTCGTAGCGCCGCGCCTTGAAGTAGGCCAGGCCCAGCGCGTAGGAGTACAGGTAGTTCTTCGGGTCGAGGCTGACCGCCTGCTTCAGCTCGGTGATGGCGTTGTCGGTCTGGTTCAAGTCCGAGTTGATCTTTCCGAGCGTATAGTACGGCAGCGCGTTTGAGGGATCCTTCTTCTTGGCGTCGCGCGCGGTCTGGATCGATTCCTGGAGGGCCGCGTCCGCCTCGGGCCCGGGATGCTTCGCCGAGCCGGAATACAGCGAGTAGGCGATGTCGGCGAGCTTCTGGCCGGCGAACTTGTCCTCGCCCTCGGGGAATTTGTCCTTGGCCTCCTCGAAAAGCTTATCGCCGCCCTTGAAGTCGCCCGAGTCCACGGCCTTGCTCCCGCGCTCGACGAGATCGTTCACGGTCCGCATCTTGGACTGCAGCTCCCGGCTCTTCTGGGCGAGCTCCTCCTCCTGGGCCTTGCGGCGAGCGGCCTCGGCGTCCTCCTCGGCCCTGCGTTGCGCGGCTTCCTCGGCCTTGCGCTGGGCCTCCGCCTCCGCCCTCGCCCTCGCCGCGGCCTCCGCGTCCGCCTGCGCCGAGCCCGCCGAGGACGCGCCTTGCCTCGCCCCGAGGGTCTGCCCCAGCTTGTCGAGGGTCGAGGCGATTTCCTGCTGGCCGGAGAGCCCCTCGCGCCGCGCCGCCTCGGCCTTGGCGGCCTCGGCCCTGGCCTTGGCGTCCATCGCGCGGTCGCGGAGCGCCCTCGCCTCCTCGTCGCCCGCATCCTTTATGAGGAGGCCGTCGACCAGGTCGAGGGCCCGGTCGTAGTCGCCCTTCTCCAGGTAGTACTCGGCTGAGGCCAGGATATTGCGCCGCTCGCCCGCGCCCCCGCCCGGCAGGACGAGGAGGACGACGGCGATAGCCGCTATCAGGACTGCCGCGACGACGGCGGCGATCAGGATCTTGCTTCTCGTGCTCATGCTGCTCCCAGCGGAGGCGCTATCGCGCGTCCGATCTATTCATCGAGCTTCAGCTCGTCGCCGTAGCCCTGCACCTCGCCGGCACCGGCCGATATCGAAGTCGTCTCGTCAGCGGACTCCTTGAGGGCCGCCGCCATCTGGTCGATCAGGGCCTGCCTGGCGGCCTCATCGGCGAGGCGCTTGGCCTCGGCCTCGGCGGCCAGGCGGGCGGCGTCGGCCGCGCTCCTCTCCAGGCGGCCGATTAGGTCTTCGATCTGGGGCCGCTTGGGACTGCCGGGCTCCAGGTCGAGGAAGCGACGGTAATCCTCGACGGCGCCCGCGTAGTCCTTGGTGTTCACCCTGGAGTTGGCGCGGGTCAGGAAGGCCGGCGAGTAGGTCGCGTCGACGGCGATCGCCTCGCCGAACATGTCGGCGGCGAAGGCGTTCTTTCCCTGCTGTACGTAGACGACGCCGAGGTTATAGTAGAGGTCCCGCTTGTAGCGGACGGCCGAGGACAAGCCCTTCCTGAAGACGGCCGCGGCCTGGTCGAGCCTGCCCATCTGGAAATAGCAGACGCCGAGGTAGACCCAGGCCCGCTCGTCGGTCCCGCTCTCCAGCACGGCCTTCTCCAGGAGGGGCGCCGCCTGGGCGGGCTGGTCCTCCCGGAAGAGCCGCTCTCCCTCCTCGAAGGGGCCGGCCCAGGCGATGCCCGCGGCCGCGAACAAGAGCGACGCGAGGCATAAGCGGGCTGTCCTCATGGCACCTCCTCGGGGCGCGGCGCGCGCTCCGATATTGCGCGGAATCGCTCGGCCTATAGTGAAAAAAACCGATAAGTACTTTATTATAATAGCGCGCGGCGGTCCGAGCCGCCAAACCGTCGGGCCGCCCGGGGACGGGAAGCTGGAATGCCGCTCTTATTCGTGCTCATACTAATTCTCGGCGCCGGCGTCGCCTTCTTGAGCTGGCTCATCATCCGCATGGTGACCATGCCGCGGCAGGCGAAGGCCATCGCCGAGGCCCTGAAGCAGGGGCGCTCGGCCGTGGTCGTGCGCTCGGCGAAGGCCATACTCGCGAAGAGTCCCCGGAACGCCGTCGCCCACTGGTACCTCGCCCAGGCCTACGCCGCCGAGGGCAAGCCCGAGCTGGCCCTCATGGAGCTCAAGTCGGTCAACCACATCGGGCAGTTCGGCCCCGAGCTCCCCGAGGCGGACTTCCGCAAGAGGATCGCCGCCCTCTTCGAGCGCTTCAACCAGCTCGAGGACGCGCTGAAGGAGCACATCCTCCTCTCGAAGCTCGAGCCGCGCGCGGCCGAGCACTACATGAACGCCGGCAGGCTGTTCGAGGCCCGCGGCAAGACCGACGTCGCGGCCAATTACCTGCGCAAGTCCATCGAGATGGACGAGCGCCTCCACGAGGCCCACCACGCCCTGGCCATGATTCTCTACCGCACCAAGCACGGCATGGAGGCCAAGGCCGAGTTCGAGTCCTCGATTAAGTGGAATCCCGACGACTACGAAGCCTACTTCTACATTGGTAAGATCCTCAAGGAGATGAGCGACTATACCGCCGCCCTCCTCTCCTTCGAGAAGGCCTCGCGGAGCCAGGAGCTCAGGCTCAAGTGCCTCGTGGAGCGGGGCGGCTGCTACATGAGCCTGGGGAGCCTCGACAAGGCCATCCCCGAGCTCGAGCGCGCCTCGAAGCAGATCAAGGACGAGTCCCTGCCGGAAAGCCTCTATTGCCGGTATTTCCTGGCCATGTGCTACGAGAAGACCCGCAGCCTTGACCAGGCTATCGATCAGTGGGAGCGAATCTACGCCAAGAAGCCGAATTTCCGCGACGTAGCCGAGAAGCTTT
>CAYPHO010000025.1:0-20195 GCA_964410245.1 uncultured Treponemataceae bacterium
GCGCGGCTCGGAGCGCGCGCGCGTTTCGGCGGTCATAGCCTTTCCTCCTTCGCCAGCTTCTCGACGGCCGCGACGAGCTTGCCGACGGTCATCCTCGAGTGGATCACGCCGTCGATCTGGACGACCGGGGCGAGGGCGCACTGCCCGAAGCAGGCCACCGTGCGTATCGAGCAGAGCCGGTCCGGCGTCGTGACCGAATTCGACTCGTCCTCGCGGAAGTCCCGGATTCCCAGCTTGGCCAGGGCCGCTTTTAGGAGCTCGAGGGAGCCGCGCGTATGGCAGGCGGTTCCCCGGCACACGACGATCGTATGCAGGCCTTGAGGCTCGAGATTGAAGAAGGAATAGAAAGTGGCGACGGAGTAGACCTGCGAGAGGGGCACGGAGAGCCCCGCGGCGATCTGCCTAAGCGCGGCTTCCGGCAGGTACCGGAAACGCTCGAGCTCCTGCGCCTTCTCGAGGATTCCCAGGAGGGCCCCGGGCTTGCCCTTGTAGGATTCGACGAGGCGCGAGATCGCGGCCTCATGGTCCTCGCCGACCGGAGCCGGCTTTTGCTTCTGGGCGGTGGCGTTCGGCATACTCCCTCCTCGAGCACGTTAATGCTGCGACGCGAGATGCCTTACTGCGCTTGTTGGCGGATTCCGATGAAAGGCGGGCTGCTCGTCCGATCCTAAATCTAGGAGTAGTATCTCGCGATTTTAAAGGATGTCAAGAAAAAAGTATCTATTTATTTTGATCTATTATATTAGTTTTCGTAGGGGAGAATTTTGAGCACATTTATAGATAAAACAATATAGATTAACAGCCTGGCTACTTTGCCAGGCTGCATTCTCAGTACCGCTTCATTGTCGAGGAATCGTATGCCTTCGCGAGATCGAGTCCTAGCGCGCAGCCCTGGCGATCATGCTGTCGGAGGTATCGAGCGCGCATCGGTCGTCGCTGAAACGAGAGCCATAGAGAGCGTTATACAGCGCCGAGCGCAGCGAATCGACCGTCGGCGAAGCGTCCTTGTCCCTGTCCTTTTTCTTCGCCAGCCGTTCCCGCGCCGCCATCTCCTCGAGAGGGCTCATCAGTTCCTCGCCATTAGGCTTATACATGCTTCCTCCTGATACTTTTGACCTACCGCTACGGCTGCGACGCCGTAGTCGCGCTCGCCGCGCTCTTGATCATCGTCCGCGTGCACGATTGCCCTGGCGCGGTTCCCTTGACCCAGGAAAACGAGCTCCTCCGCAAGCTCGTGAACGATAATGAGGCCCCGACGCGACAGGGAGAACGGATCGTCGGGGAGACGAAGATCGAGAGACTCGTAGTCGAATCCCTCGCCCTCGTCATCCACATCAACCGTGAATCGATCGCCTTCGAACGTAATCGACAGGCGGACCATCTTGGTGCCGTCCGATTTGCTGCCATGGATAATCGCGTTGGAAGCGAGCTCGCGGACGACGATGAGCAACTCGTCGATCCGCTGCGAGTCGAGCCTTCGCGCGAATGAGGCGGCGTGTCGAAGTATGACGGGTATGAAGGCTGTTTCCGCGTTGAAGGTCGCCTCGTACCTTTCCTCTGTTTCCACTTCATGCATGGTGCTTGTATAGCAAAAGATGTGCCAAGGTTTAACTTTTCTTTATTCTCATGCTATGTAAAGAAATAATCAGTATCGTCGTATAGAAACTTGTTCTACTACATCAAATTAAGTTGATACGAATAAGTTGAGAACTGATGCGAATACAGGTATTTATTGAGTTTCGTATAGTTTCCTGAAGTTTAGTGCTTTGCTGGAAATTCAACCTAGGTTGTCATCCCTTTCTCTCCTGACCTTTAGACGTTTGCTTACCGCTTGTGGAGAAACGCCTAGCAGCCTGGCGGCGACGCTCTGGTTACCCTCGGCCCGCCTAAGCGCCTCGTCGAATAGCATCTCCGTCAGCTCGCTCGCCGAGGGCAGCGGATTGGGAAACACGATCGCCGCGGAGTCGCCGAATGTCGGGGGAAGCGCCGAGGGCTTTTCCCTCGAGGCGATGGCCGTCCTGAAAGGCGCGAGGGGCAGGGGGCCGAGCATGTGCTCGTTGACCGCCTCGAAGACCATGGACTGCAGCTCCCGGACGTTGCCGGGGAAGTCGTAGCCGCGCAGGAGGGCGTACAGCTCGTGCGGGACCTCGGGGGGCTCCTTTCCCAGCTCCGCGGCGCCTCTTGATACGAAGAGCTCGACGAGGAGGGGAAGGTCGCCCATCCTCTCGCGCAGGGGCGGAATTCGGATGAGGTGGGCGCGGAGGCGGTAGTACAGGTCCCGCCGGAAGGATCCCGAGCGCACGTCCTCCTCGAGGTCGCGGTTGGTCGCGACGATGAAGCGCGCCCGGCCGCGCCGCATGAGCTCCGAGCCCAGGGGGAAGTACTCGCCGGTCTCGATGACCCTGAGGAGCTTGACCTGGGAGGCGAGGCTCAGGTCGCCCAGCTCGTCCAGGAAGAGGGTGCCGTCCCGCGCCTTGTCGATGAGCCCTTCCCGGTCCGAGTCGGCGCTCGTATACGCGCCCTTGCGGTGCCCGAAGAGGAGGTCCGAGAATAGGGCGTCGTCGAGCCCCGCCGCGTTGACCGCCACTAGCTGGCCCTTGCGGCCCGACAGCTCGTGCACGGCCCGCGAGAAGAGCTCCTTGCCGACGCCGGTCTCTCCCGTGACGAGCACGGGATGCGAGCTCCGGGCGATGGCCTCGGCGTAGCCCATGAGCTGCAAGAGCCGCGGGTCGGCGGTCGCCACGGAGGCGAAGGCCTCGCAGCGGCGCGGCGCCGACAGGAGCCGCTCCTTGATCTCCTGGTTCTCCCGGACGAGCTCCTGGTGCTCGACGAGGCGGCGGACGGTCGCGCCGAGCCGCTCGCGCTCGACGGGCTTGAGCAGGTAGTCCGCGGCGCCAGAGCGCATGCACTCGACCGCCTTCTCGACGTTCCGGTTGCCCGTGATGACGACCGCCGAGACGCCCGGCTGCTCCTCGCGTATCCTCGAGAGGAGCGACTCGCCGGAGAGGCCCGGCATGGCCAGGTCGAGGAGCACGAGGCCGACGTCCCTCGAGGCCAGGACCTCCATCGCCTCCATCGCGTCGCGGGCGGTCGCGATGTTCGTGAAGCCGTCGGCCCTCAGGGCGGTCTCGACGCTCGCGAGCACGTAGGACTCGTCGTCGACGACCAGGATCGCGAAGGCGGGATTGGCCCCCTGCGCGGCGGGATCCGATCGACCGCTCACGCCGATCCCCCCTCGGCCCGCGCGGCCTTGAGCGAGACGAGGGCGCGGGTCCCCGCGCCGGGCGCGGACTCGTAGCTGAGCCGCCCGCCCATCTCCGCCACGATGGAGTCGGAGATGGGGACGCCGAGCCCGATGCCGCCCAGGCTCTGCTTGGTCGTGTAGAAGGGCACCTTGATCTTCGAGAGCTCCTCGCTTCCCATGCCCCGCCCCTCGTCCCTGACCTCGATGAGCACCAGGCCCGATTCGGCGTCGTAGGACGTGGCGACCTCGACCGCCTGGGAGGGATCGGTCAGGGCCTGGCAGGAGTTCTGCACGAGGTTGACGACGACCTGCTCGAGCCGCTGGAAGTGGCCGCGGGCGGGAGGCAGGTCCTCGGCGAGGCTCAGCGAGAGATTGCGCGTAGCCTTCTTGACGAAGTTCGAGAGGAGGGCGAGGGCGGCCTTTATCACGAGGTTGACGGACACCTCCTCGGGCTCGGGGTTCTCCTCGGCCCTGGCGTAGTCCTTGAGGCCCCTGACGATCGCCTCGATGTCGCGGGAGGCCGCGGCGATGCCCGAGAGGAGGAGGGGTATCTGAGCCCGAGCCTCGCTCCATTCCATGCCGCCCACGAGATCCGAGGGCCGAGCGGAAAGCTCGCGCTCGACGATCGGCAGGACGGACTTCCACGCGGCGGACAGCAGGTCGGCGTTGATGGCGATGGTATAGTTCGGGTTGTTGATCTCGTGCGCGACGCCCGCCACCAGGATGCCGAGGGAGGCGAGCTTCTCGGTCTGAACGAGGGTCTCCATCCTGAGCCGCTCGCGCTCCTCGGCGAGCACGCGGTCGGTCACGTCGATGAGGGTGATCATCTCCATCTCGCCCGCGGCCGCCTCGACCAGCTTCGCGATGGCTTCTACATGGCGGGTCGTGCCCGACTCGACCGCGAAGGGCCCCGCGCGGCGGCTGCCCGAATCCAGCATGGCCCGCAGGGCCTCGGCGGCGGCCGGCGGCAGCGACTCGAGCCATTCCGGGACCAGGAGGCCTGAGGAGAGGCGCGGCGGAAGCCCCAGGAGGCGCTCGGCGGCGCCGTTGCAGTAGAGCACGGAGTCGTCGCGGGTGATGACGATCCCGATCGGCGAGACCTCGGCGAGGGCGCTGAAGCGGTCCGCGTTGTCCTGGCGGGCGCGCTCGGCCCTCCTCCTCGCGGTCGTGTCCACGGCGCAGAGCAGGACGGCCTCCCGCCCGTCGGACAGGGATCCGTAGCGCATGGCGGAGAAGGACCAGGTCAGCAGGGTTCCCCAGCGCGTGCGGATCTCCCGCTCGCTTCCCTCCAGCGGGGCGCCGGGCTTAGGTCCCGGGATGGCGAGGGACATCCATGCGCCGAGGGTTCGCGCGTCGCCGAGCCCGTAGCCGGTCAGCTCGGCCCACATCCGATTCAGGAGGAGGAGGTTCCCCCCCGCGTCGTGGATCAGCACGGGGTAGGGCGCCTTGTCGATGATGCTGAACAGGAGCTCGTCGCCGGCCCTTCGCTCCTCGGTGACGTCCCTGATCACGCCGACGTAGCCGACGGTTCGGCCGGCCACGTCCAGGATCGACGAGACGGTCGCGTTAATGCGGGCCCTCGAGCCGCCGCCGATCGTCCTGACGGCCTCGCCGCGCCAGCCGCCAGTCTCGCGGAGGCTGCGCGCGATCAGTCCCCAATCGATGGACGGCCGGCCCCTTTGGAGGAGGGAGTCGATGTCCTTGCCGATCGCCTCGTCCGCTGAGAATCCGTAGAGGCGCTCCGCGGCGCGGTTCCAGTAGGACACTATGAAGTCGAGGTCGCAGGCGATCACGGCGTCTCCCGTCGCCTGCAGGAGCTCTACCTCTATGGGGACAATCGCCAGCTCTCCGCCCTCGCCGTCGCGCCCTTCAGCCACAGCTTCCTCCGGCTTCCGATTGTAACCGAAGTCGCCCCGAGCGCAACCGGCCCGCGGCGCCCGCCGGGGCCCCGATCCGGAGTCTTGCGGTCCGCCGCCATGCCGGTATACTGGGAACGTGACCGCCGATAGCCCCTCGGGAGGCGTCCTCGCGGCCTCCGGCCAGAGCTCCCATTACGCTTCGCCCGCGGTCGCGAGGACCGCGCGGAGGCTCGGCCGGATCTTCGACTCGCTCGAGTCCCTGCCCTACCTGAACGATTCCCTCCTGCGGGACTTCAGGTATTTCCGGGAGTTACTGTGCGAGTCGATGCGCCGGATCGACCGGAAGGTGATCGAGGGAAGGCTCCGCCCCCTCGACCTGCGGCTATTCCCCCAGGAGATCCACTACAACCTCCGCGAGGCGCGCATAGGCGTATTCATCGGCTCTTTCGATCCCTTCCAGATGACCCATCTCGCCACCGCCCTGCGCTTCCTGGCATCGGAATCGAGCGAGGCCGACGTCGTCTTCGTCGTGCCCGAGGGAGCCTTCGACAGGCGCAAGCCGGGCAAGACCGAGTACCGCTTCCGCTTCGAGGTCCTGAGGCGGCAGATCGCCGGAGTCCTCGATCCCCTGGTCGTGCCCCTCGACCTCGGCGAGGGAGCGGATACGATCGAGATCGTCCGCCGGCTATTGGCGATGCATCCCGGCTCGTCCCTGAGGCTCACCCACCTTATCGGATCCGACGTGCTCCCTATAGCGGCCCGCTTCCTGCCTCAGGACCTCGCGGTCTGGGGAACGGAAGCCGAGCGCAGCGGCATCGAGCTCGATTTCTCCATCCACGTCGCGCGCCGGAGCAAGGTCGCCGTGCCTCCGCCCATGGCCCGGGCGATCCGAAGGCTCGGCGTGCCCGTGACGGTGGATAGGACGCTGATCGGCACGCCCTCGAGCAGCGCCTTCCGTACCGAGGGCGCCATCTCCCTCGTCCTCCCGACCGAGGACATCCTGTCACGGCTGGAGCTCCTGTTCCGCTACGGGATGTACCGGCCGTGGAGCGATCGGCGCGAGGCCGCGGGCGATATCCCGCCCCCGGGTCCCGAGTATGAAATCTGATTTCCGGCGATTCAATTTGCGTTCGATCTGGGCTATTGTCGTAGCCAAGGAGCGAGAATGAAGCTGATATTCCTAGGCCCTCCCGGAGCGGGCAAGGGCACGATAGCCGATCTCGCGGTCGGGGCGCTGGGCCTGCCGCACATCTCGACCGGCGATCTCTTCCGCGCCGCCGTCAAGAACGGAACCCCCCTCGGCCTTAGGGTCAAGGACATCATGGCCTCGGGCGGCCTCGTGCCGGACGAGCTGACGATCGAGCTGGTCAAAGAGCGTCTAGCGCAGGGCGACGCCGCGTCGGGGTGGATCCTCGACGGCTTTCCCAGGACGATTCCTCAGGCGGAGGCTCTCGAGAAGATCGCCGGGGTCGACAAGGTCGTCAACTTCGACGTGGCCGACGCCATCGTCGTCGGCCGCTTGTCCGGCCGGCGCGTGTGCAGATCCTGCGGCAAGATATACCACGCGACGAACATGCCGCCGAAGAAGGAAGGCGTCTGCGATATCGACGGCGGCGAGCTATACACGCGCGACGACGACAAGGAAGCGGCGATCAAGGTGCGCCTGGATACCTACCGCGCGCAGACCGCCCCGCTCATCGACTGGTACGGGAAGAAGGGCAGCCTCCTGACCATCGACGGCGTCGGCGACCCGAAGGCCGTGCTCGGCCGCTTCATGGCGGCGATCGGCAGATAGGTCCCCCGCCCGAGGCGCAGGGCCGGCGCGGCCTAGATCGAGGCGCGGACGAAGTCCTCGCCCAGGCCCGTCGCCCGGGCTATTTCCGGCGGCGCCAGGCCTTGGCGCGAGAGGCGGGCGATCATCGCCGGCAAGGGCTCCCCGACTTCGATGATATACCCGTCGGGGTCCAGGAATCGCATGGCGACCTGGCGCCATTGCTGCTCGACGGCGCCGTGTATGAACTCCACGCCCGCGTCCCGAAGCCTCGATTCGAGGGCGGGCAGGTCCTCGTCCTCGAAGTAGAGCTCGACGTCGTTCCGGCCTCGCTCCGCTCCGCGGCCCAGGACGCCGCAGAAATGCTCCCTTAGGTGAAGGCTGAAAGCCTTGTCGAATTCGACGTTCGGGCCGTAATCCGCCGTGACGCTCCGCCCGAGGATCCTCGCGTAGAAGTCCCTCGATTTTGCCATATCCCTGACCGTGAGGAGGGCGCTGACGTACTTCATGACGCCGCTCCCGCCTCTCGCGCGCCGGCACGCCGCCTGCTCGCGCCCGCGGATGACCGGTTCGAGTATCCCACCTCGATCAATATCTCTCCAGTCTCTTCCTTGCCGAGGAAGTCGGTCATCGCCTCGATGAATTCCATGAGCGTCGCCCTGCGCTCGCTTTCCGTCATTTCCTCGCGGGGAAGCCGATGGTCCCGTAGCAGGCGGTTTGCCGCGTAGTCTCCGGCTTTGTCCCGAAGGGCGGCCTCGAGCTTCCTCGATACCGGAGAGGGGCCGTAATGCTCGATTATGCCTTGCGGCTCCGCTTTTCCTCGCATGAGTGCCTCCATGGTCGAGTATGCGGGAGGGCGGCGCTCGGCCGCCCTCGTCCTAACCGCGAAGGGCGTCGAGATTCTTCTTGGCCTCGGGCGCGGCCTTGAAGAAATCCGCGAGCTGAGAGCAGGCCGCGTACTCGCCGCAGGACGCGCAGGTCGCCATGCCTTTCGAGACCGCGCATTTCCGCATGCCGCATTCCGCGCAGTGCCCGATCTGGACGCCGTCCGTGGCGAGGCAGCCGTGGCAATTCACCATCTCGGGCTTGCATTCGAAGTTGTAGGCCTTCGACCACTCGGCCGCGGTCTTTTTGCGAAGCTCGTCATCGTTGTTCATCGAGGCGATATACGCCGGGCAAGCTGCGCAATCCAGTCCGCAGACCGCGATCACTTTGTTCATAGGTACCTCCTTGGGCGGCTGTATGCCGTCGCATTCTTGCAGGGAGGGTACATCTGTGTAGTGTCAGATTGTGTCATGGTTTTGTATTCTAACGATAGTTTTATTCATAACGTTAGGGAAATAGTTAACGTTAGGATATTTCAAAACGTTAATAGCTATTATCCCTACGAATTCAACCCCACGATACCTCGAGCTCGGCTGGCTACGAATTCTCGAAACTCGATCGGCTCGAGTATCTCGAACGGAATTCCGAGTCCGAGCAGGAAGCTGACGGCCCAGTCGCTGATTGAGAAATGCGTCCGTACCACGGCGCGGCCGGAGTCGTCGACCTGTATCATCGACTCGTCGAAATGCTGGCGCACGCGGGCCGCGTCATGGAAGCGGATGACGCAGGGAAGGAAGGGCTCGGTCTCGGCCCATCGGGAATTCCAAGGCCTGGAGTCGAGGTCGACGTCGTGCGGCTCGAAGCGCTCGGCCTCGAGCTTGAGATCCTCGATCCGCGCGATCTTGAAGAGTCGAGGGGCGTATCGTTCCCGGCAAAACGCGTAGAGGTACCATGCGTGCCAGGTGAAGACGAGGGCGTCGGGCTCGGCGCCGCGCTCGCTCCGAATCCCCTTAGAGTCGATATATCGAAATCGTATAACGCGCCTTTCCTCGATCGACCTGCGAAGCAGCCCTATCTTGTCGCGCTCCCGCTTGGCGGGGGCGAGCTCGATGAATACGTAGTTCTCGGGGACGGGCTTGCCGGCGACCATGCCGCGCGGCGCGAGGGCCTTGAGCTTGTCGGCGGTCCCGCTCATCTTCCGATCGTCGAGCGCGTCGGAGAGGCTCTCGAGGGTCGCGGCCGCTTGGCCGAGCTCGTTCGGGGCGACGACGCTCCTGTCCAGCTTATAGCCGCGCAGTATGCCGAAGCCCCCTCCCGCGCCGGGATAGGCCGCGACGGGGATGCCCGCCTCGCACAGGGCCTCGATGTCGCGGTAGATCGTGCGCACCGACACCTCGAAGCGGGCGGCGAGCTCCGGGGCGGAGACGCATTCCCGGCTCAAGAGGAGCATGGTAATAGAAAGGAGTCTCTGGGCTTTCATCGTCGAGGCTACACGCTAGATCACCGGCGCTGGCGGGGTCAAGCTTCCCGCATCGAATGCGCCCGCCATCGCGGCGTCCCGGCTATCGGCTCAGGTCCCGGCCAGGCAGCCCTCCCGTATCTTGACTAGGGCCGAGGCAAGGGCCGGCGAGGAGATGCGCGCTCCCGCCGCCCAGTAGACTTCCCCGTCGAGGGAGAAGGAGAGGCCGAGCGCCTCGTCCGCATCCTCGCCCAGGAGGCCCCGCGCGATGCCGTACCAGGCGAGCCTGAGCGCGGGGCGGAAGATCCTCGCCGAGTCGGCATCGTCCATGAGAAAGGCCACGGTCGCATCGTAGCCCCCGCCCTTCCGCGGAGAGGCCGCTACGAGGAGTCCCGCCGCCGGTATGTCCATCTCCTCGTCGATTATGGACGCGACGAGGCCCGAGAAGGGCCTGGGCGCCCAGATCGCGATCTCGGAGGAGGCGAGTGGCCGCAGGCGCGGGGGAATGGGCGAGGGCCCGGGGGCTTTCGCGAGGGCGATGAGGGGATCGAGAGATCCGGAGGATGCCAGTACGAGCTGGGGCCCGGGGACGGCCGCGCGTATGCCCGCGCCCGCGTTGACGAAGCCGCGCCCCTCCTTCTTCCAGGCCTTATCCGCCGCCAGGGCGAGGGACGCGGTCCTGAAGGGGAAGTCGCCGAGGAAGGCCGCGTCGAAGGCCCCGGCGCCGCCGTCGGCCGGCGCCGCGGTCCCGATCCCCGCGCCGCCGGGCGAGCTCGAAGCCGCCGCGCGTCCCAGCCCGAGAGCGAGGCAGCGGGTCCTGCCCAGGAGGGGATCGAGGGCGGCCGCCTGGGGCGCTGGCACCAGGGAGGGAACGAGGTCCCGCGCCTGGGCCGCGCCCATCCGCGCGTAGACGACCGCCCCGGGGCTTAGTAGGGCCAGCGCGTCGACGGAGTCCTCGACCTTGATCGGGGCCGCGCAGCCTGAGGCGAGTAGGGCGGCGGCAGCGGCGATCGCGGCCGCCTTCGCCGCCGCCCGGAGCGGCGATGGCGCGTCGCGCCGCATTATATGAGTCCCTCGCGCGTCAGCAGGGTTTGCGCCAGCCCTCGGTGCCGCCTTGCCGCCTCGTTCCACCTGTGCAGGGCCGAGCCGCGGAAGCGCCCGCCCGTCGCGACGCGGCGCCGGCCCGATCCGGCGCCGGTCCGCCTCTGGATCTCGGCCTTGAGCCAAGCGAGCTTGTCGTAGCCGGGCAGCGCCGAGTCCTCGGCGCCCTCGTCGCTTATTCCCGCGGCCGTCAGGTATCCGCGCTTGTCGTAGGGCGGGACGTCGAGGTCGACCGCGAAGCTCGCGAGGCGAGCCTTCATGTCGCCCTTGCCGCTCGACCAGATCGAGCCGAGCTCGTCGGTCACGAGCTCCTCCTCCTCGAATCCCAGGCGCATCGAAGTGCGCAGGTAGCGGTATATCTTGCGGCCGGCCTCGAGGAAGCGGGCGCGGTTGTCCACGTGGGAGAGTCCACGCGTCAGCCGGGCGTCGATCCAGGTTCCCATGGCGTCGTCCGGCGAGCGCAGGGCCTGGAGGTGGCCGGCCGCCGGCAGGGGCGACGAGGAGTCCACGACGTTTCCCCGCTCGACCCTGCCCGAGAAGTGCTGGTGCGCCCAGGTGTCCGCGTAGGAATGCAGGGCTATGCCGATCCGGAAGTCGTCGCCGGATCTCAGCGCGTCGACGAGGAGCTCCTTGGCCAGGGGCGAGTCGGGCGTGACGGTCCACGGCGAGGCGGCCCCGTCGACGCGTTGCGCGCGGGCCTTCTCGATCTCTCCCGGGATGAAGTGGAAGGGCAGGTAGATGTCGCGCAGGGTCGAGTCGTCCCAGAAGATGTAGTTCTGCGTGACTTCGGTACGATAGGCGAATCCGCCGTCGTCGACGTCGTAGGCGAGGATGGCGTTGTCGACGTACTGGGACGAGAAGGCGATGTCCGAGCAGCGCTCGCTTCCCATGCCGGAGCGGCGGCACAGGAAGTAGATCGCGTAGTAGTGGAACTCGGCGTTCATGCTGCGTGGAAGTATGCCGCGCGGCGGCTCGGAGGCGCAAGGCTCAAGGAGGCGACTGGTTCTTCCGGTTCCATTCGACGACGGCGCGGTACTTCGGTGTGTCGTCGTCCTGGAATTCGAGGAGGCCCCAGGATCCCCACTTGCTCCATCCGCCGATCGAGGAGAAGATCGCGCAGAGCCCGCCTCCAGCCGATTTCCACGCGTCGAGGTAGCGCGAGTAGATCCTTCCCATGCGCGCGTGCCGGTTCGCGGCCATGAAGAGGCTCGTCGCCGATTCGACGTTCTCTCCGCCCAGGACGCCCACCGCATGCTGGCCCGCTTCGTAGGCGATGAGGTCGACGCCGAATTCCCCGGCGACGCGCTTGGATTCCGCCATCCAGCCGATCGCTTCAGGCAGGGCCTTCAGCTCGAGGTAGTCGAGGACCTCGTCGACCGTCCAGGTCCCGACCTCGGCAGCGCTCGGATCCGAATCCGGGGAGGGGCACAGGATCATGTAGGGCGCGACGGCGAGCGCGTCGCAGCTCCTGTGGGCCTCCTCGAAGGCGAGCTTCTCGCGCGAGACCCAGGCATTGGCCGCCTGCGAGGCCATGACTCGGACCAGGCGACCGGCTCCGCCGAATTCCCGCTCCCAGATCCCGAAGATCTCGACCGACCTGCGGGAGGAGTACAGGAGGCCGGCGTGCCACGGATCGGGGCTCAGGCCGAGCTCGGTCCCGCGCTCGATCGCGTAGTCGGTCTGCTCGAATCCGCCGTTCCAGATCTCGTTCGAGTACTCGATATACGCCTTGCGGGAGGGGTCGAGGTCCCGCGCTACCTGCCGCGCGAAGCGCCTGACGTAGTCGTCGCTCGCCCTATGCGGCATGCAGAACCAGGGATCGATGCCGGTCCTGTTCGCCAGCTCGACCATGATCTCGATCGGCGCGCCCTTGACCGTCCAGGCCGCGTCCCCCATCTTCGGCCGATCTTCCCATTCCTCGACGGCGGAGCCGTTGGTCGCCATCCAGTCCATGAACCTAAAGGCCTTGAAGCTTTCCCAGCGTTCGAGGAACTCGGGATTGAACACCTGGCTTTCGTAGCTCCTCTCGAAGCCGGGCATCAGGACGCGGATGTCTCGGACGTAATCGCCGGGATCGGTCTGGGCGATCCTGAGCGCGAAGCCCTCGTTATTCGAATACGGAACGAATACGATGCGCCCCGCATTGGAGGAGACGATCCGCGCGACGTTCAGGAGCTCGACGCGGCCTTCGCCCTCGTAGAGGCAGACGTACTCGCCTTGCGGGAAGCGGCTTCCCTCGATCGTGCACATGAGCGCGTCGGCGCTGCAGCCGCTTTCCAGGCTCCTGACCCAGCCCTCCTCGTCCAGGTCGAGGGCCGGTCCCCCGCCCCAGTCCTCTCCCTCGCGCTGGCTGACCCAGGAGCGGGCGAGGCGGAACACGTCGACGAAGGGCAGCTCGGTGTTCCAGTCGGCGAGACCGGCCAGGTTCATGCCCAGGCGGCTCCGCTCGGGCGGAGTCGGGCCGGCGGGAAGGCCCGTTCCGATCAGGCAGCCGGAAAGGCCCGCGGCCATCGCCGCGGCGAGCATGGCTATTCGAGGGAGCCTTTTCCGCTTTTTCGCGCTTCGGGTCACGGGGCAATTCTATCTCGGCGGCGCGCTCAATTCAGAGCGCGGCGGGCGCCCGCCATGAGCAGCTTGATCCGGTTGAGCTGGTTCACTTCCGAGGCCCCGGGGTCGAAGTCGATCGCCGCGACGGGAACGCGGGGGAAGCGCCGCCGGAGCTCCTTGAGCATGCCCTTGCCCGTGACGTGGTTCGGGAGGCAGGCGAAGGGCTGAAGGCAGGCGATGCCGTCGACGCCCGAACGGATGAGCTCGACCATCTCGGCGGTCAGGAACCAGCCCTCGCCGGTGCAGTTGCCCAGTTGGAGGATGCCGTCGACGCCGGCCGCCAGCTCGTCGATATGCGGGGGCGGATCGAATAGGCGGCTCTCGCGCAGCGCGCGCTTCAGGGGCTCCCGGAAGCGCTCGAGGGCGGCGACCATCGCGTCCGCGAGGAGCCCCGAGCCGAAGGCGCCCTCGAGGCGCTTCCGCCGGAATCGGCCGTTCGACGCCGAGTAGAGGAGGAAGTCGTAGAGGTCGGGGACGACGGCCTCGCCGCCCTCGGCCTCGATCACCTCGACGATGCGGTTGTTCGCCTCGGGATGGAACTTGACCAGGATCTCGCCGACCACCCCGATGCGGACCTTGCGCGGGACCCGCCTGAGCGGCAGGCGGTCGAAGGACGAAACGATATCGCGTAACGCGAAATTGAAATTCCTCCTCGATGGCCGCTCGAGGGCTTGGGCGCATCGCTCGGAGAGGGCGCGGGCGAGAGCGTCCGCCGATCCCGGCCCGGCTTCGTAGGGGCGGGTCCGATAGAGGCACCTCATCAGCGCGTCGCCGTACAGGAGGGCGTGGAGGCCGCGGACGAGGAGGAGGGGCGCGAAGCGGAAGCCGGGATTGCGCTCCAGCGACGACGCGCTCAGGGAGATGACGGGAATTCGCCCCAGCCCGCGGTCGGCCAGGGCCTTGCGGATGAAGGCGATGTAGTTGGTCGCCCTGCATCCGCCCCCGGTCTGGCTGATGAGGACGGCGGTCCTGTCCAAGTCGTAGCGCCCGGACTCGAGGGCGGCCACGACCTGGCCGACGACGAGGATGCTCGGGTAGCAGGCGTCGTTATGCACGGCGCGCAGGCCCGCGTCGAGGGCCGCCTTGCCCGACTCGGGGAGGACCTCGAGGCGGTAGCCCGAGAGCCGGAAGGCCCGTTCGAGGATCGAGAAGTGGATCGGCGACATCTGCGGCGCGAGGATCGCGTATTCCGAGCGCATCTTCTTGGTGAAGACCGGCCGGGGCGGCGGGGCGGCGGCGGGGCGGGCGCGCGTCCCCGCCTTCCGGCGCTCGCCGATCGCGGCCGCGAGGGAGCGGAGCCTGATGCGAGCGGAGCCCAGGTTCGCGTGCTCGTCGATCTTGATGCCCGCGTAGATCTTACCCGCGCCCTCGAGGATCTCGGCGACCTGGTCCGAGGTGATCGCGTCGAGGCCGCAGCCGAAGGATACCAGCTGGACGAGGTCGAGGTCGTCCCGCCGCGCGACGAAGGAGGCGGCAGCGTAGAGCCGCGAGTGGTAGGCCCATTGGTCCACGACGCGCAGGGGGCGCTCGACGCGGCCGAGGTGGCAGACCGAATCCTCGCTCAGGACGGCCATGCCCAGGGAGGTCGCGATCGCCGGGAGGCCGTGGTGGATCTCGGGGTCGACGTGGTAGGGCCGGCCCGCCAGCACGATGCCGTGCGCCCCGTTCCGCTCGATCCAGGCGAGGGCCTCCTCGCCCTTCGCGCGGACTTCCGAGCGGTAGGCTTCGAGGGCGGCGAGCCCGGCCTCGGCCGCGCGCCCCGCCTCGGCCCTCGATACCCCGTCGCTCCCGAATACCCGCGCGAGCCGCGAGGCGAGGCGGCCGCCGTCGGCGACGGGCAGGAAGGGGTCGAGGTAGCGGACGCCCTCGGTCTTGAATGCGTCGATGTTGTTGAGTATGACCTCGGGATACGAGGCGACGATGGGGCAGTTGTAGCGGTCGTTCGAGCCGTGGACGAAGCGGCGCTCGCGGGGAATGCAGGGGTAGAAGACGGCGCCGCCCCCGGCCGCGGCGCGCGAGGCGAGGATCGCCGCGTGGCCGTGGACGAGCTTGGCCGGATAGCAGGCCGACTCCGAGGGTATCGTGTCCATGCCGGCCTCGTAGACCGCCTTCGAGGAGCGGGGCGAGAGCTCGACGCGATAGCCGAGCTCGGTCAGGGCGGCGAGCCACAGGGGATAGTCCTCGTAAAGGTTGAGGACGCGCGGGACGAGGACGCGGCCGCGCCGCGCCTTTTCGGCCGGCAGGGCCTCGCCCGCGAAGACCCGATCGAGCTTCCACGCGTAGAGGTCGGGAACGGTTTCGCACGCGGCGGCGCCGCCGTCGGCCGCCGGAGACGCGTTGCGCGACACCGAATCGGCTTCGGATTGCCGCTGAACGCTTGATCGGAGCGGAACGCGATGCGTTCCGCCGGGCGAATCTCGAAGAGATTCGCCGGCTCCGCGCTCGCACCTGTTCCCCGTGACGTGGACCTGGCCCGAGGCCGGGCCGCCGGAGAAGCGCGTAAGGGTGAGGAGGCAGGCGTTCGCGCAGCCGGGGCAGCGCCTCGTCGAGGCGGAGTAGGCGAAGGAGCCCAGCTCGTCCTTGCCTATGAGCGAGGAGGATTCGCCCTCGGACCAGCGCGACATGGCGATGAGCGCGGCCCCGTAGGCGCCCATCAGCCCCGATTCGGCGGGACGCAGCGGCCTGGCTCCTGACACCAGCTCGAATGCGCGCAGGACCGCGTCGCTCAGGAAGGTCCCGCCCTGGACGACGACCTTGGTCCCGATGTCGGCGGGCGAGCGCAGCCTGATCACCTTCTCCAGGGCGTTGCGGATCACGGAGTAGGCGAGGCCCGCGGCGATATCGGCGCTCGTCGCGCCCTCCTTCTGCGACTGCTTGACCCGCGAGTTCATGAAGACCGTGCAGCGGCTGCCCAGGTCGACCGGGGCGCCCGATTCCAGGGCGAGGCGCGAGAAGGAGGCCGCGTCGAGGCCCAGCGAGGAGGCGAAAGTCTCGAGGAATGAGCCGCAGCCCGAGGAGCAGGCCTCGTTGAGGAGGACCGACGAGATGACGCCGCCCTTGACCCTGAGGAATTTCATGTCCTGGCCGCCGATGTCGAGGACCGCGTCGACCCCGGGCAGGAGCCGCTCGGCGGCCGAGCAGTGCGCGACGGTCTCGACCTCGCCCGTATCCGCGCCGAGCGCGGCCCGCGCCAATCCCTCGCCGTAGCCCGTCGCGCAGGCGCGGCCGACGACGGCCCTCCTGGGGAGGGACGCGTAGATCGATTCGAGGCCCCTCGCCAGGGCCTTCAGCGGATGCCCGCCGTTCGGCCCGTAGGAAGAGGCGAGGAGCCGGCCCTCGCGGTCGATGGCGACGAGCTTCGCCGTCGTCGAGCCCGAGTCGATGCCGATGAATGCGGGGCCCTCGAGCAGGCGCGGGTCGAGGCGGGGAAGCCGGTCGGCGCCGTGGCGCTCGGCGAAGGCCTCCCGCTCCCCGCCGTCCTCGAAGAGGGGCGCGAGGCGCTCGGATGCCGCCGCGCCCGCGTTCGCGCCGGACTCGCGTGCCCGCCTCGCCAGCTCGCCGAGGTCGCGCGCCCATGCCTCTCCGGCCGCGAGCTCGGGCGCCTGGAGGGCGGCTCCCGTCGCCACGAAGAGGCGCCCGTCGTCGGGAACGAGGGAATCCTCCGGGCCAAGCTTGAGCGTGGACGCGAACCTCTCGCGCAGGCGGGGCAGGTAGTGCAGGGGACCGCCTAGGAAGGCGACCCGCCCCGCGATGGGGCGGCCGCAGGCCAGGCCGGATATCGTCTGGTTGACGACGGCCTGGAGGATCCCGGCGGCGATATCCTCTCGGCTCGCGCCCTCGTTCGCGAGGACCTGCACGTCGGCCTTGGCGAAGACGCCGCAGCGCGCGGCGATCGGGTAGGCCGTCCTCGAGCGCGAGGCCAGCTCGTCGAGTCCCCCGGGATCGGTGCCCAGGAGGGAGGCCATTTGGTCAATAAAGGAGCCCGTGCCGCCCGCGCAGCTGCCGTTCATGCGCTGCTCGAGCTGGCCCCTGAAGTAGGTGATCTTGGCGTCCTCGCCGCCCAGCTCGATGGCGACGTCCGCCTTCGGCAGGAGCCGCTCGACCGCGGCCGAGCAGGCGACGACTTCCTGGACGAAGCTCAGGCCGAGCCTCTCGGCCTCGCCGATGCCGGCCGAGCCGGTGACCGCGACGCAGGCGCGCGACGCCGCCGTTCCCAGGGCGAGGGCCGCCTCGTCGAGGAGCGACGCGAGCATGGCCCGTATGTCCGAGAGGTGCCGCTCGTACCTGCCGAAGAGCGGCAGGCCCGAGCTCTCCAGGGCGACCAGCTTCACGGTGGTAGAGCCGATGTCGATGCCGATGCGGACCGCCTGATCCATGGCCCGGAAGGATACGCCCGGTCGCGGCCCTCTGTCCACGGCGCGCTTCCCCTTTTAGCGGGCGTCTTCGCCGTGCTAGTATCGGATCGCGGAGGAAGCATGGCAATCGAGCGCAGCTTCGCCATGATCAAGCCGGGAGTGACGCACCGGCGGCTGGTCGGCGAGATAATCACCCGGATCGAGCGCAAGACCCTGAAGATCGTCGCGATGAAGATGACGCGCCTGGGAAAGGAGCTCGTCGAGCGCCATTACGCTGAGCACGCCGGCAAGGCCTTCTACGGGAAGCTCGTCGAGTACATGGTCTCCGGGCCCGTCATCGCCATGGTCGTCGAGGGCGAGGGCGCGATCGAGTACCTGCGCCGGCTCGCGGGCGCGACCGATCCGCGCGAGGCCCCGACGGGGACGATACGCGGCGATTTCGCCAACCAGACGAGGCTTAACCTCATCCACGCCTCCGACTCGGCCGAGAGCGCGGCGCGCGAGATCGGCCTCTTCTTCGACGATGCCGAGATCTGCCCCTGGGAGGACGGCAATGAGCGCTGGTACTGAGGCCGCCTCGGCGCCGCTCGCCGTCCCGGCGCTTCCCGTCCCGGCGCTTCCCCGCTGGGACCTGTCGCCCGTCTACCCGGGCCTCTCCTCTCCCGAGTACGCCGCCGACAAGGAGCGGCTCTCGTCCCTCTCGGCTTCTTTTATGGCGCATCTGGGATCCCCCCTGCCCGAGGGCGACGCCGCCCTGGCCGATTGGCTTTCCCGCGCGCTCGAGCTCGAGGGCGGGACCCTCTCCCTCTTCGAGAACCTCTCGGCCTTCGCCTACGCGACATTCTCGACGGACACGCGCAGCGCCGAGGCCGTCGCCCAGATGAACGCGATCGAGGAGCTCGGCCTTCCCGTCCAGCGCGCCAAGGTGCTGTTCCGCAATGCCCTGGCCTCGCGCGCCGCCGCCATCGAGTCGATCCTGGCCTCGGATCCCTCGCCCGGCCTCGCCCGGCTGGCCTTCCACGTCCGCGAGGAGCTCTTCCTTCAATCGCGGCAGATGGCGCCGGAGCTCGAGGACCTCGCGGCCGACCTCCAGAGGTCGGGAGGCGACGCCTGGGGCCGCCTTCAGGAGTCGACGACCTCCTCCGCGAGCGCCCCCTGGGACGAGCGGGGCGGAGAGCGCAAGACCCTGGTCCAGCTGCGCAACCTCGCCTACGATCCCGATCGGGCCGTCCGCGAGAAGGCCTACCGCCTCGAGCTGGGCGTCTGCGAGTCGCTCGAGATCCCCGTCGCCGCGGCTTTGAACGGGGTCAAGGGCTGGGCGATCTCCCTTTGCGGGCGGCGCGGCTGGGAATCCTCCCTCGACATGTCGATATATCAAGCTCGCATAACGCGCAAGACCCTCGAGGCCCTGGTCTCGGCCATGGAGGATTCGCTTCCCTCCTGGAGGCGCTACCTCAAGGCGAAGGCCAAGCTTCTCGGCGTCGGGAAGTGCGCTTTCTACGATCTCTTCGCCCCGCTGCCGGGCATCGCCGGCAAGCGCGGCTTCGACGAGGCCCGCGACTATATCGCCGAGCGCTTCTCGGCCTTCGACCCGGACATGGGAGACTTCGCGCGCCGCGCCTTCGCGGAGTCCTGGATCGACGCCGAGCCCCGGCCCGGCAAGGTCGGCGGCGCCTACTGCATCGACTTCCCCGAGGCGCGGGCCTCGCGCGTCCTGTGCAACTTCGACGGCGCCTTCGGCTCGCTGACGACCGTGGCCCACGAACTGGGGCACGCCTGGCACGGCGAGCGCGTCAGGTCCCTTCCCTATCTCTGCTCGCAGTACTCGATGACGCTCGCCGAGACGGCCTCGATCTTCTCGGAGACCCTGATCTTCGAGAGCGCGCTCAAGGATTCCTCCGGGGCCGAGCGGACCGCCCTCCTCGAGCTCCACCTGCAGGACGCCTGCCAGGTGATCGTGGACATACTCTCGCGCTTCCATTTCGAGCGCGCCGTCTTCGAGCGCCGCGCCGCCTCGGAGCTGTCTCCCGCCGAGCTCAAGGCCCTCATGCTCGACGCGCAGAGGCGGACCTACGGCGAGGGCCTGGATCCCGATCTCCTGCACCCGTACATGTGGCTCGTGAAGGGGCACTACTACTCGCCCGACCTCGCCTTCTACAACTTCCCCTACGCCTTCGGCCTCCTCTTCGGGGTCGGGCTCTACGCCCGCTACGAGGACGAGGGCCCCTCCTTCGCGGCGGCCTACCGGCGGATCCTCGAGGATACGGGCCGGATGAGCGCGGTGGAGGTGACCGCCAAGGCCGGCTTCGATATTGAGAAGCCGGATTTCTGGAAGCGCGGACTGTCCATTTTCGCGCGCCAAGCCGAGGAGCTCGAGTCGATCGCCGGCCGCGCCCCGCAGATTATCGCGTAGGGAGGAAGGACGATGGCCGAGAAGATTGGCGTAATAGGCGCGGGCGCCTGGGGAACCGCGCTGGCGAAGGTCCTGGCCGAGTGCGGCCACGATGTGTCGATCTGGTGCAACGAGCCGGAGACCGCCGCCGACATCCGCGAGCGGGGCCGCAACGAGCGCTTCCTCCCGGGAGTCGACCTGCCCCGCGGCATCGGGGCCGACGTCGATCCCCTCGCGGTAGCCGCCGGCAGGAGCGTCCTGGTCCTGGCGGTGCCCTCTCCCTACCTCCTGGGCGTCGCCAGGCGCCTTATGTCGTCGCCTAACGTCTTGGACGGCGAGTGCATGGTCGTCGTCGTCACCAAGGGCTTCATCCAGGGCCCGCGCGGGCCCCGCCTCATAGTCGAGACGCTGGAGGACTACCTGCCCGGCCTCTACCGCGGCAGCGTCGTCTACCTCTCGGGCCCGAGCCACGCCGAGGAGGTCTCTCGCGGCCGGATCACCGGCCTCGTCGCCGCGAGCCAAAGCGGGAAGAACGCGATACGGACGCGCGAGCTCTTCCGCGGCAGCCAGGTCCTCGTCTTC
>CAYPHO010000026.1:0-14987 GCA_964410245.1 uncultured Treponemataceae bacterium
GAGGTAGGGCTCGACCACCGTGCGGCAGCGGTAGCAGTGGCCGACCGCGTGGACGATGGGCTTCTCGACGAGGTAGAGCCCGGCCGCCTTGAGGTCGGCGATGACCGCGGCCCGCGCTTCCTTGACTTTAAGGCCGCGGTACTTCGCGGGAACGGCGTCGCTCAAGGCGCCGTCGGGATTCAGGATATTGATGCGAGGCAGGTCGTGGCGCTTCCCCACTTCGAAGTCGTTCGGGTCGTGGCCGGGGGTTATCTTCACGAGGCCGGTACCGAACTCGCGATCGACGTAGGCGTCGGCGATGATCGGGATCGAGCGGTCGGTCAAGGGAAGCTTCACCCTCTTGCCGACCAGCGCCTTGTAGCGCTCGTCGTCCGGGTGCGCGGCCACGGCCGTATCGCCCAGGAGGGTCTCGGGCCTGGTCGTCGCGATCTCGATATAGGCCTTCCCGCCGATGAGCTTGATGCCGCCGGCCGCCGGGGAGCCGTCGGGCGCGGGCGCGGGCGCGGCCGTACCGGCGCCGGCCGCCGGGCCCTCGATCTCGTAGAGGATATGGTGCATCGCGCCCTTCGTATCCTCGTGCTCGACCTCGTCGTCGGACAGGGCCGTGCCGCAGGACGTGCACCAGTTGACCAGGTACTCGCCCTTGTAGACGAGGCCGCGCTCGTACAGGGTAACGAAGACCTCGCGCACCGCCTTCGACAGGCCCTCGTCGAGGGTGAAGCGCTCGCGCTCCCAGTCGCATGACGAGCCGATCTTCTCGAGCTGCTTCTTGATGATCGCGTGGTGCTCGTTCGTGACCTTCCAGGTCTCCTCTACGAACTTCTCTCGCCCCAGCTCGCGTCGATCCAGTCCCTGGGCGCGCAGCCTCTTCTCGACCACATGCTGCGTCGCGATGCCCGCGTGGTCGCAGCCCGGCACCCAGAGCGTCGGCTCGCCCAGCATGCGGTGGTAGCGGATGAGGATGTCCTGCAGCGAGTTGTTGAGCCCATGGCCCATGTGGAGGACCCCCGTAACGTTCGGGGGCGGGATTACGATGACGAAGGGCTTCTTTTTCGAGTCGCCCGCGGGCTTGAAGGCCCCGCCGGCCTGCCAGGCCGCGTAGATCCTGTCCTCGAAGCTCTTGGGATCGTAGGCTTTCTCAAGCTCGACCGCTTTCATCGAATATCCTCCGTAGCCGCGCAGAAGGTGCATGGACGGGGGAAAGGGTAGCAGAAAGGGGGGAGAAAGGGAACGGGATGAAAAGAGGGATAGCGGGCCGCTGGGGCGATCGGAGCGTATCCCGCCTTTCCGGCCGTATTGTATAATCCGGGAAAGGCGACGACTCAATTCGGCGAAGGGGATAGAGATGATAAGGAAAGCCGTACGCTACTTGGCGATGCGCAATGCGGCGCCGGTCTCATTGTATAGGAGGGTATGCAATCCGAGCGGCGTCGAATGGGCGGACTACCTGAGGAAGCGCGGGAATGTCCACCACATCGGGACGAACGTATCGATCAACAATGACGCCGTGATAACGGATCCCGAGTATGTCCGTATCGGCGACAACGTCGTGCTGTCATCCTGCACTTTGGTATGCCACAACGGCGCCATCGCCGTCCTGAACCGGGCGTTCGACGTGAAGCTCGACGATGTCGGCAAGATCGACATACGGGACAATGTCTTCATCGGGATAGGCGCCATCATCCTACCGGGAGTGACGATCGGGCCGAACGCGATCGTCGGAGCGGGGGCAGTCGTGACGAGGGATGTGCCGCCTGGAAGCATAGCGGGGGGAACCCCGGCCCGCGTCATCGGCAAGGTCGAGGACTACGTGAAGAAGCTCCAGGAGCGGACCTCCGGCTTGCCGTGGAAGGACCTAATATACGCGAGGGAGGGGGCCTTCGATCCCCGGATGGAGCCTAAGCTGAGGGATATCCGGATGAGGCACTTCTGGGGCGCCGATTAGCGGCGCGCGATTCATGGGCATGACGAGCGGCCGGGAGGCCTCTCGACGCTACCGCAAAGCCTGCTTGATCGCCGATGCCACGTTCCGGACGCAGGGCAGCCTAAGCATACCCAGGTGATCGGACTCGACCTCGCGATATATGATCGACTTCGAGGTTCCCTCCCAGCCCATATCCGGGTGGACGACGTACCACGGCGTGGGGGTTCCCGGATCGGCCGCATGGAACAACAGGAGCGGCGCCTCAAGCCTCGGGCGCCCTGAGATGAGGGCCTTGATGTCCATCCTGGCCTCTTCCGTCCCGACCGGCAGGTCGATGAGCTGGTCGTTCGACTCGTCCCGGCCGCGCAAGAGCCCGAGGGCTATCTCCTTCGCCTTCGCCAAGCAGCCGGCGGCGGCGCGCAGGGGGCGCTTAAGGTGCTCGCCAAGGAAGATCCTCCGGTCGAGATGCCAACCGTCGGGGAGGACGGCGTCGAACACGACGACGAGCTCGACTTTCTCGCCCTGCCGCTCAAGCTGCAGCGCGACTTGGTAGGCCGCGACGCCGCCGAAGCAGAATCCCGCGAGCCTATAGGGCCCCTCCGGGCAAATCGACTTGATCGCCTCAAGATAATGGCGCGCGACCAGGTCCAGCGAAGGACGCTCGACGCGGTCCGGCACGTACATGATGGGGATATGCAGGCCGATGACGGGCGTCCCGTCGTCGATCTGCGCCGCGATGTCGGCGTAGAGATGGACTCCGAACAGGCATATCAGCGGAGTACGGCCGGGCTTGCCCGCCTGAAGCGTGATGGCGATGGGCCTGTCGACGACGACCTCGTCGAACCGGTCGCCCAGGCCCGGCGCCGAAGACGCGCCTACCCGCCGCAAAGCCTCGCCCTCGGCCTTCAGCGCCAAGCCTTCGATCGTCGGGGTCTCGAAGAGGTCCCGAAGGGTCCAATGCGGCCCGAAGCTCCCATTCAGCTCCTTTATGAGCCTCGTCGCGAGCATCGAGTGGCCGCCGACGTCGAAGAAGCTGTCCCGTATCCCGAATCCGTCGGTGCCGAGCACGTCCTTCCAGATCTCGCGCATCACGGCATGGACGGAATTCCGCGGCGGCTCCGACCGGCCCGCCGCGGCGGCCTCGCCCTCCGAGGGCAGGGGAAGGGCCTTGCGGTCGATCTTGCCGCTCGCGGTGCGGGGGAAGTCCTCGAGGCGGATGAAGTGCGCCGGTACCATGTATTCGGTCAAGAGGCGCTTTAGCAGATCCTTCAGCGACCTCTCGTCGATCGGGGATTCGGATCGGTAATAGGCGACGATGCGCTTATCGCTCTCGGACCTATCCCAGACCGAGCAGGCGCTCTCCTCGACGCCCGGGAAGCCGAGGATGACGGACTCGATCTCCCCGAGCTCGATCCTATAGCCGCGGATCTTGACTTGACAATCGTTCCTCCCGAGGTATCGATAGACGCCCGCGCCGTCCCGCCTCGCCATGTCCCCGGTAAGGTAGACCCGTTCCGGCCCCTCCGGGCCCAGGCCCTCGAGCTCCACGAAGCGCGCCCGCGTCAGGTCTTCCCTTCCCGCGTATCCGGGCGAGAGGCCGGCGCCGCCGATGGCCAGCTCCCCCGGGATGCCCGGCGGCAAGGGCCGCCTGCCCGCGTCGAGGACGTAGAAGCGCGTATTGGCGATCGGCTTGCCGATCGGCGCGTCGCGGGAGGGATCCGCCACGCGATGGACGGAGGAGTATATCGCCGTCTCGGTCGGGCCGTAGCCGTTCCAAACCTCCGCTCCCGTTCCCAGCATCTTCCGGACGAGGCCCCGTGTCAGCGCCTCGCCGCCCGCCACGAGCTTCATCCCCGGCCTGGCCTTCCACCCGGCGTCCAGCAGCATCGACATGCGGGACGGCGTCGCCTGGACGAAGCTGACCCTCTCCCGATCGATCAGGGCCGCGAGCGCCTTAGGATCGAGCGATTCTTCGCGATCGGCCATCACGATCGTCGCGCCGCAGGCGAGGGGAAGATGCAGCTCCACGCACGAGATATCGAAGGCCGGCGTCGTGATCGCGAGCACCCGATCCTTCTCGGACATTCCCGGCTCGCGCATCGCCGAGCCGAGCAGGTTCGCGAGCGCGCCGTGGGTGATGGCGACGCCCTTGGGCCGGCCGGTCGATCCGGAGGTGAAGAGGACGTAGGCGACGTCGCCCGGGCCGATATTCCTCGCCGCGAAGCGCGTAGGGCCGGGCCGCCGCTTGCCTATCTCCCCCCCCGTCGCGACGCGGCGGGCCGAGACGAGGCCGAACAAGGGACTCGAAGCGAGGCTATCGTCCGCCAGGACGATCCTCGCCCCCGAGTCCTCGACGATCGCGCGCAGGCGCTCGGCCGGGAATCGGGGATCGAGGGGAACGTAGGAGCAGCCTGCCTTCATTACTCCGAGGAGGGCCGTCGCCAGCCCCGGCCCCCGATCGACGTAGACGCCGACGGGATCCCCGGAGGCGGCGCCCTCGTCCGCCAGCCGCGCCGCTATCGCGTCGGACTCATCGTCGATCCAGGCGTAGCTGTAGTCCCGTCCCCCGAAGCGCACGGCCGTCGCCGCGCTCCGCCGCGCCCTCGACGCCCGGAACATGTCCACGTAGTTTTTGCCGAGGAGATCGGGCCTTTCGTTGGCGTTGCCCCGGCGTATCAGCCTTCGCGCGTCCTCATCGAGCAGGGACAGCTCTTCGAGGAGCGCGTCCGCGTTCCCGGCGAGGCCGCTCATGGCCCGGACGAGGTTCGACGCGAAGAGCTCCATCGAATCCCGCTCGAACAAGTCGGTCGAATACTCGATCGCCCCCTCGAAGGACTCCTTCTCCCACATGAATAGCGAGAGATCCGTGTCGGCGATGCCTCGCTCCATCGACGCGCTCGATACCTTAAGGCCTCCCGCGCCGTCGCCTGCCTCGATATAGCTTTGATACGCGAAAAGGATCTGGTAAACGGGATTCGCGCTCATCTGCCTCGGCGCGTCGATGAGCTCCACGATCTCGTCGAGCCCCATCTCCGACTTCGAGAACGCGTCGAGGAACTGCCCCCTGACGTATCCCAGCCAGTCCCCGATCCCTCTCTTCCCGTCCACGTCGATCCGCAGCGGTATTGTCTTAACGAAATACCCGAATATCCCCTTCAGCTCCTCCAGCTCCCGGTTCGCATAAGGCGTCCCGATCACGACCGTCTCCTGGGAACCGCTCTTCCACACCAGGAACGCGAGCGATGACAGGAAGAACACGAAGGGCGTCAGCTGGCGACTCGCGCAGGCGGCCTTGATACGAAGGCCGAGCTCCCCGGGCACGGAGAACCGGACGGCCGCGCCGCGGCCCGTCGAGCGCCGCGGGCGCGGATAGTCCAGGGGCAGTCCGTGCAGCTCCGGTATGCCCTTGAGGTACTCGCGCCAGAACTCACCCAGCTCCCGGATGCCCGTCCGCTCCGCCTTCTTGCGCCGAGCCCAGGCCGCGTAGTCCGAATACTGGATCGTCGGAGGAGGAGGCTCCTCCGCTCCCGCCTCGACGCGGGAGTACGCGGCGGCCAGCTCCTTCCGGAAGAGCTCGATCGACCAGCCGTCGCTTAGTACGTGCGGCATCAGGAGGCCCGCGTAGCGCTCGCTGTCGGAGACGATGTAGATCTCGGCCCCGAATATCGGATAGCGCGAGAAATCGACGCTCTTCGTCGATCGCTCCCGGATCTCCTCCGTCATGGCGCGATAGGCGGCCTCGCGGCCCTTGCCCCTCAGATCGATCGCGCGTATTGGTATCTCCGCCCGCGCGGCGAAGGCGAGCTCGGGACCCTCCGGGCCGGCGACGATCGTCGTCCGGAAGGCCTCGTGCCGCGCGAAGACGCGTCGCATAGCCTCGATGAGCGCGTCGACGGAGCAGGGGCCCTCGATCCTCGCCATTACCAGCAGGTTGTAGAGCGGCAGGTCCGGATCGAGCTCGTGGAGGAACCACAAGCGCTCCTGCTCGGGCGACAGCAGGGCCGGGCTTCCGGGATCGCGCGCGGGGATCGCGGCGCCCTTCGTCCCTCCGTCCCGGCCGGCGGCCGCCGCGGGGAACCTCCCCGACAGTCCCTCGATAGTCGGCGACTCGAAGAGGTCCTTGAGATTCCATCGGCCGCCGAGCCGCTCGTTCATCTTGCGGATCAAGTCGACGGCGAGGATCGAATGGCCGCCCAGGTCGAAGAAGCTATCGGCGACTCCGAAATCCTCGCGCCCCAGCGCCTCCTTCCATATTTCGAGGAGCCGCTCCTCTCCCTCGCTCCTCGGCGGCGCGGCCGGCGCCTCGGCTCCCGAGGCCCGCTCCGCTTCCTCTCGGCCGGGCCGGAATTCCCAGGAGCCGTCGGCCTTGAGCCTGACGCCCTCCTCGATCGCGCGGCCGTCGGCCGCGAGGGTCGCCCAGGCGCCGAGCGGGACGGGCCTCCCCTTGCGGTCTACGAGCTCGAGGGCTTCGGGATCCATCGCCGAGGCCGACTCGATCCGGCCGCCGAGCGACGGAAGCGCGGCGCGCATGGTCGCGCGTACCCTGTCCCTCTCCCCGGCGAGGACGTCCAGGCGGCCGAGCGGCGTCGCCCGATCCTCGACCGCCGAGCGGAGGATGCCCAGGAAGCAGCCGAGCCAATGCTCGCCGGTCGCCCGGTCGAAGACGGCGGAGGAGTACTCGAGCGCCCCGTCGATGATATGGCCCCAATCCTTGACCCAGATGGTCAGCTCGTTCAGCACTCCCCCGCCATGGATGTCGACCTGGGAGATCGCGAGCTTGCCCATCATGGTGCTGCGCCGGCTGACCTGCTGATAGCTGAATTCGAGCTGGTACAGCGGGGCCCTGCCGCCGGAAGCCTTCGAGCCCATTCGCAGCGCGAGCCGCTCGATGGGAAGATCCTGCTTGTCGTAGGCGGTCATGCAGTAATCCCTGAGCCGAGGCAGGAACTCGGCGAAGGGAAGATCGTCGTCCAGCGCGACTTTCAGGAGGATGATGTTGGTGAAGGTCCCGATCATCGGCTCGAGGGCGGGATACTTGCGGCCCTCGATCGGCGTCGCCAGCCAGCTCTCCTCGCGGCCGGATATCCGGCTCATCAGTATGAAGGACGCGGCGAGCAGCACTACTTGCGTCGTGACGCCGGTTTCCTTCGCCAGCTCGCGGATGCGATCCGCGAAATCGGCATCGATCATCAGAGGTATGCGGACTCCCCGATAATCCGAAACCGCGGGCCGCGGATGATCGAGGGGAATCGGCGAGTCGGGCACGACCTCGCCGAGCTCGCGGCGCCACCAGGCGGCCAGCTCCGCGCCCCTCTCGGCCAAGAGCCGCCTTTTCCAGGCGACATAATCGATATACTCGATCTCCAATGGAGGAAAGGGCCAATCCCGCCCGGCGGCGAGCGCGGAGTATCCTTCGACGAGTTCCTTGAGGAAGAGGTCGAAGGATGCGCCGTCGAAAACGAGCTGGGAAAAGAACAAGGCGAGCACGTGCTCGGATTCGCCGATCCGGCAGAGCTTGAAGCGATACAGAGGCTCGGCCTCCAAGTCGAAGGGAATCGCGGAATACTGAATTAGCCGCTTCCGATACTCCGACGAGGACCAGGCGGAGAGGCTTCCCTCCAATCCCGAGAAGTCCAGGATCGGCATCTCCACGCGGCCCGGCGGATCAACGACGGCCTCGAGGCCGCTCTTGCCCCGGACGAGCCTCGTCCTGAGCGATACGTGCCTCGCGACGATGCTTTCAAGCGTCCGGTAGAGAGCATCCTCGTCCAGAGGCCCCTTAATCACGTAGGCCGTCGCCATCCCGGGGCCGCTCTGCGCGGCGAAGAGATTGCGCTCCTGGGAAGGCGAAAGGAGATAGGAGTCCCGCTGCTCGACGCGCGTAAGCTCGTCCGAAGGCGCCTGGCGCCGCGGGCTCTCCCCGAGCATCTCCAGGAGCTCGGCCTTATGGCTCCTGATAGCCTCGGCCACGTCAGCCGAGACGGATCCTTGCGGAGCCTTTACGATGAGCTTGCCGCCGTCGCGTTCCAGTCCGACCCCTAGTTCCTTGAGCCGCGCGATCAAGACTGCGATATCCATTATCCCTCGCCCGACACCTAGAATTCCAAGATCTCAGCCCGCTCGCCGCCGGCCGCCTCGCCAGATGCGGCGAGAAGAGCCGTATCGACGACGAGGGCCAGCTTCTCGATGGTCTGGGATTGGAAGACCGACCGCATGGGTATCTCGACGCCGAAGCTCTCCCGCAGCCGGCTGAGCATCCTCGCCGCCAGGATGGAATGCCCGCCGAGATCGAAGAAGTTATCGGTGACGCCCAGCGAGTCGATGCGCAAGAGCTCCGACCAAATCTCGGCGAGCCTCTCCTGGACGGGAGTCGAGGGCGCGACCCTCTCCCTCGCGGGAGCCGAGCCGCCATCGGGCAAGGGCAGGGCCTTGCGGTCGATCTTGCCGTTGGGCGTCAATGGAAGCTTGTCCAGCCTGACGAAATGCTGCGGAATCATGTACGGGGGCAGGCGGGAAGCGACTTCGGCCTTCAACCCCGCTATCTCGACCTCGCGGCCATCCCGCGGGACGAAATAGCCGACCAGCCTCGCGTCGCCGCCGCCGAAATCCTTTACCGCGGCGACGGCCGAGGAGACGCTCCCGGATTCGGAGAGCGCGGCCTCGATCTCTCCGAGCTCGATCCTGAAGCCGCGGATCTTCACTTGGCTGTCGTTCCGGTGCTGGTAATAAATCCTTCCGTCGGGGCCGAATCGGCATATATCGCCCGTCCTGTAGGCGCGCGCTCCGGCCTCCTTCGAGAAGGGATCCGGGACGAAGCGCGCGCTCGTCAAGTCGGGACGCTTGAAGTAGCCGCGGGCGACGCCCCGGCCTCCCAGGAGCAGCTCTCCGGAGGCCCCGATGGGCACGCTCCTCAGCGACTCGTCGACGATATGGGCCGTCGTATTCGCGATCGGCCTGCCGATGGATATCGGCGAGTCCGCGGACTCGATCCGCTCCATCGTCGACCAGATCGTGGTTTCCGTGGGACCGTACATGTTCCACAGGCTTCCGACCAAGGGCAGCAGCCTGCGCGCGAGGTCGACGGGCAGGGCCTCGCCGCCGCAGAGCGCCTTGAAGGAAGGCGATCCCTTCCATCGCGCCTCGAGCAGGAGCTGCCATGTCGCGGGCGTCGCCTGAAGCAAGGTAGCCGACGAGGCATCGAGCAGGTGCGAGAGCTTCTTCCCGTCCAGGGCCTCTTCCCGCGTCGCGATGACCGTCTGCGCGCCGCTGACGATCGGCATGAAGAGCTCGAGCCCGGCTATGTCGAAGGACAGCGTCGTGACCGAGACGACGACGTCGCTCGAGGATATGCCCAGCTCGGAGACCATGCCGAGGAGGAAGTTGGCGAGGCTGTCGTGCCCGACGAGGACGCCCTTAGGCTTTCCGGTGCTTCCGGAGGTATACAGGACATAGGCCGGCGGATCCTCGAGCCGGGCGACTGCGGGGCCCGACTCGGCGGTCCCCTTGTCCTGGTCGACGTAAATGCGCGAGAGGCCGCCCGCCGAGATCGCGTCCTTCAGCTTCGTTTCGGTAACGAGGGCCTTGATGCCCGAATCGCCGACGATGAAGGACAGCCGCTCCTCGGGGAAGTCGGGATCGAGGGGGAGATAGGCGGCGCCCGCCTTCCAGATGGCGAGGAGGGACGCGAGCATATCGATGTGCCGCCCTAGGCACACTCCGACGAGGCCGCCGGGGGCGACGCCGGCCTCGACGAGCAGATGAGCGATCCGGTTGGCCCTCGAATCCAGCTCCTTGTAGGTCGCGCCCGTCCAGAAGTCCCTGGCCGCCAAGGCGCCGGGACTGCTCGCCGCTCGCTCTTCGAAGAGCGAGAGGGCCGTCGCGCGCGCGGGTACGGGCCGCTCGGTCCTATTCCACTCCTCGATAAGGCCGAGGCTCTCGGCCGACAGGTCGGTCAGGTCGGAAAGCTTCGCCCCGGCGTCCACGACGATCCGGCGCAGGAGGGCCTCGAAGTCGCCCAGCCAGCGGCGGATCGTATCCTCCCCGAAGAGCGCGGTGCCGTAGGTGGTCTCGAGGATGAGCCGGCCGTCGCGCTCGGCTCCGTTCAAGAAGATCTCGAAGGCCTCGAAGCGCCGAGGATGCGAATGCGCCTCGACGGAGGCGGCGCCCAGGGAGCCCAGCTTCATCGGCGGATCCAGGTTCACCAGGACGGGGATGAGGGGAATCCGCGCCGGGTCCCTCGGGAGCCTGAGCTTTCGCAGGAGTCCCCCGAACGAGAGCACCTGGTTGTCGATGCCGTCGAGTATCGCGGAGGTGCAGGACTTCGCCAGGGCGGCGAAGCTCATATCCGGATCGAGGCGGGCCGGCAGGGGCAGGGTGTTGACGCAATGCCCCACGAGCGCGGCGAAGCCGGGCAGGGACTGTCCCGCCGAGGGCATTCCGACGACGAAGTCATTCTGGCCGGAAAGGCGCCGAAGGAATGCCTCGACGGCGGCGAGGAACATCGACGACAAGCTGACCCCTATGCCGCGCGCCGTCTTCTTCATCTCGTCGAGGAGCTCGGGCCCGATGGCGTAATCGAGCCGGCGCGCCGCGAAAGTCCTCTCGAGCGGCCGCGTCGAGTCCGCGGGCAGATCGAGGGTCTCGGGCGATTCGCCCAGGGCCGACAGCCAATACCGCTCGGCGTCGCCGGCCTCGGGGGAATTAAGGGCCTTCTTTTGGTCCACCGCGTAGCTCGAGAAGGTCGGCGCGGGATCCAGCCCGGGATCGCCGCCGGATGAGAGCGCGGTATATACGGCGCAGAGCTCGGACAGGAGCACTCCCGAGGAATAGCCGTCGCAGAGGATATGGTGCCCGGTCATGAAGAACTCGCTCTCCCCTCCGCCGTAGTCCACCCATACCGCTCGGTACGCGGGATCGTTTATCAGGTCGAAGGCCGTCCCGACCTCGCTGCCGATGAGGGCGGCGCGCTTTCGCGCTCGGATGACCGGCGCATCGGCGGACCAGTCCTCGGTCCGCCAGGGGATTCGCTCGAGCTTCTCTATGCAGAGGGTCTGGCCGTCGGCGGTAAAGCAGGTCCTTAAGGCCTCGTGCCTGGAGGCGAGCGCCCGCCAGGCCTCGCCGAGCAGTTCGGGATCGACGGACCCGGATATCCCGAGCGAGGCGCTCTCGTTGTAGGCGAGGCTCGCCTCCTCGCCCCCGAGCTGGATCGCCATCCATATTTCCTGCTGAGGCTCCGTCGCGGGAGCGGTCCCGGCGAGCTCGAAGCCGCCGACCGGTTTCTCGGCGCCGCTCATTTAGCCACCGTCCGGAATTGCACGAACCCTCCCTTGACGGCGGGGTCCGGCACGAACCAAGCGGGATTCCCGGAGGCGTCGCGGCCCAGCTTGGCGCCCTCGACGGGAGGCTTGTCGGCGCTCTCCTGCCTGACCGGCTTCGGGTAGAACCCTCCCTCCTGGAGCTCCGCGATGGAGTCGCGGAAAGCCTTGATCACGAACTCGAGGTCCTTCCTCGTATGCGCCAGGGTCATGAAGCAGGGCCTTCCGTCCCAGCAGTGCACGCCGCGCATGCGGAGGAGGATGAATAGCAGCTCGTAGAAGGGGAGATCGTGCGAGGCCTCGATCTTCATCACCGAGCCGAAGTGCAGGAGCTTGACCTGGACGCCCTCCCTCTCGAAGAGCGTATTCAGCTCCTCGGCGAACCATTCGGCCTGGGCGTTCAGGTCGTCGTACAGCTTGCGCCCGCCCTTCTTCAGCTCCTCCAGCGCCGCCACGGTCACCGCCAGGGCGAGGGGATGCCGCACGAAGGTCCCGGCGAAATAGGTCACCTCGGCCTCGGGGACCGAGGAATCGCCGTACTGCCAATGCCCTCCGTCGAGGGCGTCCATGTACTCCTTCTTGCCCGCGACGATCCCGATCGAAATGCCGCCTCCGATGACCTTGCCGTAGGTAGCGATATCGGCCTTCACGCCGAAGTATTCCTGCGCCCCGCCGGGGCCGATACGGAATCCGGTCACCACCTCGTCGAAAATGAGGGCGATCCCGTTCTCCTCCGTTACCTTGCGAAGCTTCTTGTGGAATTCGGCCGGCACGATCTCGGGCCTTCGGCTCTGCACCGGCTCGGTTATCACCGCCGCGATCTCGGAAGCCCTTTGCCGGATGATCTCCAGCGACTCATCGGCCGCCCAGTCGAGCAAGAGGACGTTCTCGGTGGCCTGGCCGGGAATTCCCACCGCGGCCGGGACGCTCTTTCCCTTCGCGCCGGAACGCACGACGACCTCGTCGAATATCCCGTGGTATCCGCCCGAGAACATCACGATCAGGTCCTTGCGCGTAGCCGTCCGCGCTATCCGCAGCGCGGCCAGGACCGCCTCCGAGCCCGTATTGCAGAACGCTATCCGGTCCATGGGCACGAATTCGCGGAAGAGCCTGGAGACGTCCTCGATGAGCTTCGCCTGAGGGCCGATCTCCATGCCGATCTCCATCTGCCTGGCCAAGGCCTCCTTCACGAAGGGAGCGCCGAAGCCGAAGAAGTTCGATCCGTATCCCGAGAGGAGGTCGACGTACTCGTTGCCGTCCAGGTCCCACAGGCGGCAACCGGCCGAGCGATCGACGACGATGGGATAGATCATCTCCTTCATCTGAGGCTTGAATCCCGCGACCGCGCGCGGATCGGCGATGAAAGCCCGATTACGCTGGGTGAACTCCTTCGATTTCCTCGTCCTCGCCTCGTAGCGCTCGAGGATATTCCTATGGGTCTTTTCCTGGGAGGGGGACATATCCTTGTGGCCCACGCGATCGATGACGAGCTGGGGGCCGTGCGGCTTCACGGGCTTCGATTCAGCCTGCTCCTTCTCGCGCGGCTCGGAAGCCGCCGGGGCCGCCTGAGTCGCGGAGGCTTGAGCCGCGGGGGCCGCGGGGGCCGCAGCCGGCGCCCACGCGCCCGGCGCGGGCGAGGAGGCAAGCGGCACGGCTTGTTGCAAGCCCGCGCCCGAAAGCACGGCGAGCTGCTGCCTCATGATCTCCATCTGCTGGGCGATCAGCGATTCGAGTCCGGTGCCGGCGAACGAGGGAGCCGCGGGGAAGGCTTGGGGCGGAACAGCGGATGACGCGAAGACCGCGGCCGGATTCTGAGCGGCCGGCTGAGGCGCGGCCGGCTGAGGCGCGGCCGGCCGAGCGGCGGCGGGCGCCGGTTTCGCGTCCGCCGCGAAGGCCTCGGCCGGCATCTGGGAGTCGAGATAGTCCACGAGGGCCGAGGGAGTCGGGAACTCCTCGACGAAGTGCCTGAGCTTCAGCTTGAGGCCGAATGTCTTCGAAGCGGAGATCGCGGCCTGGCTGAGCAGGAGCGAGTCCAGGCCGAGCTCGGCGTAGCTATGGCTCGCGTCGTCGGGAGAGAGGGCGATCCCGGAGAGGTCCTCGAGGACCTTGTAGAGAGCCTGCAGGACTTTTGGTTTTCGAGTTTCGCTCATTTTTTGCGCTTCCTCTTTTTCTCCTATTGCTATTTCGAGCGGAGTATCCGCGACCGCGTCGGCCGCCTTTCCGGCCGGGCGCGGCGGATCGATCCAATGACGGGTGCCTTGGAAGGGATAGCTCGGAAGCTTGGCCTTCAAGCGGCGCCGGCCCCCGCGGACGGCTCCCCAATCGACCTCGACCCCCGATTTCCACAAGGCTCCCAAAGCATCGAGCACTCCCTCGGCCTCGGAGGCTGGGTCGGCCTTCGCGAGGCTCGGGCAGACGGCCCTTCCCTTGGCGCCCCCGTGCTGCAGCATGAGCTTCGACAGCGCGTCGCGGGGGCCTACCTCCAGGAAAGCGAAATCGCGCATCGCGAGAAGGGTCTCCGCGGCCTGGGAGAAATGCACCGATTCGCGCATGTGCCTGGCCCAATACTCGGGATCGACGGCCTCCTCGGGCCTTATCCAATCCCCGGTCAGCGTCGAGACGAAAGCCCTCCGGGGAGGAGACAGCTCGACCTTCGATATCTCCTCCCGGAAGGAGGCGATAGCCTCGTCCATCATGGCGGAATGGAAAGCGTGGGAGGTCTCGAGCCGGCGGGCGGCGACACCGCGCTCGGCCAGGACCTTCTCGAAAGATTCGATGGGGCCGAAAGGCCCGGACACCACCTGCGACGAGGGCGAGTTCCTGGCCGCTATCTCGACGCCCTCCGGCAGGATCCCGGCGAGCGCTTCGGCATCCATCTTCACGGCGAGCATGCCGCCGGGAGGGCAGGCGTCGACGAGGGCGCCCCTGAGCGCCGTGAGCCTCGCGGCGTCGCCGGGTTTCATTACGCCCGCGATGGCCGCCGCGGCGAATTCCCCTACGCTGTGCCCGATGGACGCTTCGGGCAGGATGCCCCAGGACTCCCAGTGCCGCGCGAGGCTGTAGGACAGGGCGAAGATCGCGGGCTGGGTATATCTCGTCCTCTTGAGCTTGGCCGCGTCCTTTAGGACGTCCACGAAATTCTCGCCTATGACATCCTCGACGGAAGCTACGCACTCGTCGAAGGCCCGCCTGAAGGCCGGGCTCGATTCACGCAACCCGAGCCCCATTCCCTCGTACTGCGATCCCTGTCCCGGGAAGAGGAAGGCGATCCGCGGCCGGGGATCGGCGCGCCTGGCCTTGGAGGCGGCGCCCCTCAGCGCTTCGGCCGCCTCGGCGGCGCTCCGGGCGACGACGGAGACCCGGTATTCGTGCTCCGTCCTTCCGGTTTGAAGGGTATGCGCGTCATCGGCCAGCGAGCGCTCGGGATGCGCCGTGAAATGATTCGACAGCCTCTTGCAGGCCTCCCCGAGCGCCTTTTCGCTGCGCGCGGAAACGACGATGAGCTGGGGCCCTTCGTCCTTATCGCCCGGAGGGGATTCGGGAGCCTCCTGGACGATGACGTGGGCGTTCGTGCCTCCCCAGCCGAAGGAGCTCACGCCCGCGATCCTGGGAGACGCGCCGCGGGGCCAAGGCTCCTTGCCGGCGGGAATCCGGAACGGGCTCCCCTCGAGCTGGAGGCTGGGATTCGGCGACTTGAAATTCGCCACCGGGGGAATCAGCTCGCGATCGAGGGCGAGGCAGGTCTTGAT
>CAYPHO010000026.1:14997-20005 GCA_964410245.1 uncultured Treponemataceae bacterium
CGGCGCCCGCGGCCGCGACGGTATGCCCGATATTGCTCTTCACCGAGCCGAGCGCGCACCATCCGCTTTTCTTTCCGTCTCCCTTGAAGACGGAGCCGAGCGCCGCGACCTCGATGGGATCCCCTATGGGCGTCCCCGTGCCGTGGGCCTCGACATAGGATATTTCTTCGGGGCTTACGCCGGCCATCGCCTGGGCCTTCGAGATCGCCAGGGCCTGCCCTACCGCGCTCGGCGCGATGAAGCTCATCTTGTCGGAGCCGTCATTGTTCATCCCCGCGCCCCTGATGACGGCGTATACGCGATCACCGTCCGCGAGCGCCCTCGAGAGCCTCTTCATGACCACGGCCGCCGCGCCGTCGTTGAACGAAGTCCCGGTGGCGTCGGCGTCGAATGTCCTCGTAAGCCCGTCCCTCGACTGCATGCTTCCCTCCTGGTAGAGGGCGCCGCTGTTCGGCGGGCAGGTAATCAAGACGCCGCCGGCGATCGCGACGTCGCATTCGCCGATCCTCAGCGAGTGGAAGGCCTCGGCGACGGCCACGAGCGAAGTCGAGCATCCGGTGCTGACCGAGATGGCGGGCCCGCGAAGCCCGAGCAGGTGCGCCACGCGGGTCGCGTAGAAGTCCTTCTCGTTTCCGATCCAGACGGTGTTTGCCCCGATTCGCTTCATCGCCTCCGGATGCGGGATCAGGTTTCGGGCGAAGTAGGTGTTGTTCCCGCTGCCCGCGAAGACGCCGATCTCCCCCTCGAAGCGCCGCGGATCGCAGCCTGCATCCTCCAGCGCCTCGACCGCGAGCTCGAGGAGGATGCGCTGCTGAGGATCCATGACCTCGGCTTCCCGCGGCAATATCCCGAAATACTCCGCGTCGAAGAGATCCGCTCCTTCCATGACGCCGCGAGCCCGGACGTAGTCGGGATCGGCCGTCTCCTCGGGATCGAGGCTGGGATCGAGCTCGGAAGGCTCGAAGCGCCGCGTGTTCGCCTTCCCCTCGGCGATCATCTCCCAGAAAGCGTCGAGGTCCGCCGCCCCGGGAAAGCGCCCGGCCATGCCGATCACGGCTATCGGCTCTCCTATCGCGGCCCCCGCCGCCAGAGCGGGCCCGGCGGACTTCGCCGGGGATTCTGCGCCCGCCGACAGGTATGCGGCGAGCTTCCTGACCGTGGTATGCCTGAATACCTCGGCGACCGGTACGGCGACGCCCATCTCCGACTTGATCCGAGCCGTCATCCGAATCGCCAGGAGCGACGTGCCTCCGATCTCGAAGAATGGAGTATCGAGGGGGATCTCTTCCGCGCCGAGGAGCTCCTTCCAGATCCCGGCGATGCGAAGCTCCCGCTCGTCCGACGAGGGCCCCGCCGGCTTCCCGGTTCCGGCCCCGACGCTCGCGGGAGGAGGAAGGGAGCGCTGGTCGATCTTCCCGGTCGGCGTCACGGGGAAGCGCTCGAGCTTGATCAGGAAGGCGGGGACCATCGCGGGGGGAAGGGATCGCTTGAGCGATTCCATTAGGCCCTCGGACGAGCCTGCGGAGCCCTCCGCGGTGAAGTAGCCGACCAATCGGCGCTGCCCGGCCACGACCTGAACATTTGCGAAGGCCTCGAGGATCCCGGGATGCTCGAGCATCCTAGCCTTGATCTCGCCCAGCTCGATCCGGTTGCCGTTCAGCTTGACTTGATCATCGTCCCTTCCGAGGAATTCGAGGAGCCCCGACTCGAGCCAGCGAACCCTGTCGCCGCTCTTGTAGAGCCTCGCGTCGGCATCTGTCGAGAAGGGATCTTGGACGAATTTCTCGGCGGTCAGGTCGGGCCGGCGAAAATATCCCGAGGCAAGGCCGTCGCCGCCTATATACAGCTCGCCGGGCTCTCCGATCGGCACGACCTTCATCGCCTCGTCGAGGACCCGGACGTAGGTATTCTCGATAGGCGTCCCGATGGGAACGGAAGTCCACTCGGGGGGCATCGGATCGGGAATGCGATAGCAGGCAGTCGCCGTCGAGTTCTCGGTCGGCCCGTAGCCGTTCACCAAATGCACGCCGGGAAGCCGCTCCTGCGCCATCCTGATATGGGGGATCGAGAGAGCCTCCCCGCCGACGAGCAGCTCCTCTACACCGCGAAGGCTATCGGGGCTGTCCTGTATCAGGGTGTTGAACAGGGCCGAGGCGAGCCATAGCGTGGTGACGCCTTGAGCCCGCAGGATCCTCGCGAGGAGATCCGGATCGGGTAGCGAGGAGCCCGGGTACAGTACGCAGGTGCCGCCGTTCAGGAGGGGACCCCAGAATTCGAGGGTATGGCCGTCGAACGATACGGGCGCCAGCTGGAGGAATACGCGATCCGGGCCGAGCGGCGTGAAGGTAGTTCCGATGACGAGCCGCACGACGCCCCGATGAAGGATGCAGACGCCCTTGGGCTTCCCCGTGGATCCGGACGTGAACATCACGTACGCGGTACGCGTGGCTGGATTGTCCGGAACAGGCTCGGGCTCGACTTCGACGGCTTGGCCGACGGAACGAAGGATTTCGCAGTCTTGTCCGATCAGCAACCCGCCCATACCGCATTCCGCGAGAATCGCCCCATGCTCCTCTGAAGCCACGGCCATGCGTATGGCGGTTTCCTCCAGCATAAAGCGGATGCGATCGATCGGATACGAGGGGTCGATAGGCACATAGGCTGCGCCGGACTTCAGGATTCCAAGAATCGCGGCCGCTTGCGGCAGAGATCGCGGCAGCAGGAAGGCGACTCGATCCCCTGCCCTGACGCCGAAGCCTCGAAGAGCGGAAGCCAGCCCTGTCGATATCTCGTCGAGTTGTCCGTATGTCCATGAGCGATATTTGGTCCCATCAGGGGCAGGTTCTATCAAGCAAGTTTTTTCTTTGTATTTTGCGGAAATGGTTGCAAAAACTTCACATATACTGCTGTTTCTAGGAAAACTCGCCTTCTTTCTCCACCATTCTTCGTTAATATTTTTCACATTTACTCCCGCGCTCGCGCGCGCACATTAATAAATGCAAAAAACAGCAAGATGCACAAACTAAGGTTTACATTTTATCGCCTTCGTGAATCGACCGGGAAATCCTTCCCTGTTTAGCCGAATTATCTATAATAATTATAAGCTGAATCGGCGCCTTGTCAAATTCTACCGAATAATCCGCGCTGCCCGCTCAAAAGCGCGGGCTCTCGGGGCCTGCATAAAGAACGCCTCCGGACCTTACGCTGAGATGACGCCCGTTACCGCTCCGATCCTCGAGCATGGGCGCAGCCTCTTCCCAGCTCAGCTTGTAGTCGGCATACGCGCTCGTATCGGGTTTATTCAGGCGGGAGATCTTTTCCAAGTATTCCAAGGTCGGCTCGCGTCCGAGAGCTTCCATCCTCGCATGGCAGAGATAGCTGTTCGGGATGTGATTGACGACATTCTCGTGATAATTATTATACCCGACCTGGAAGCTTACCGCGTCGCTCGGCTGAGCGCCGAAAAAGACCCTATCCTCCCCTAGCTTCGGAAGCGGAAGGCCGCCGGTCCCCGTTTGGTTCGCCGCAGGGAAGACTTCGCCCTCCAATCCGAACTTGAGCCATTGCCGGAATGTGATAGATCTATCGTCATTCACGATGACTTGCCATGCCGCCCAGATCCAATCATTGAGGACGGGAAGCGGCCTATGCGCCGGATCGTAGAATACGCAGACATCGCCTCCGATATCGATCATGATGTTCGCGTTGTAGACGCCGCCCTCGCCCAGCGGGTGTCCGCTCGTGAAGCCGTCGATATTGCCTACCTGGGCGCGGAGGACCCAGCTGTCGCCCTTCAGGGAATAGACGATCATATTCCCTCGAAGCTTAGTCCCCGATACCGCCGGCGCTTGCAATGTATCGGGGACTTTCGTCCACACGGAGAAAAGCGTCCCGCCCTTCGGCGCGTCGACCCACTCGGAATAGTCTACGCCCCCGTCGCCGGTATGGCCGAATTCCAGCGAGGAGAACTTCCCGTCCGGCGCATTGAATCCGGTTCCGAGCGCTAATGCGCACGAGAGCAGGAGAAGCGCCGGCAGGCAACAGGGGAAAGCGGCTATTCGCCTCGCCCGGGACCGCGCGGCGATCATCGGCCTCGTCCCCGTACCGCATCCCGTATCCGCATGCTACCTTCCCTTGGCATTCAAGCCGAGCTTGCTCGCCATTATGTGCATGAGGAAAGCGGCGTTGCCGAGTATGTATCGCTTCCAAAGCCTTCGCGGTTCCTTAAGCAGCCGGTAAACCCACTCGATACGCAGTTCGCGCATCCAAAGCGGGGATCTGGGAACCCTCTCGGCGTAGAAATCGAAGAACGCGCCCAGCCCCAGCGCGAGCTTGACGCATCCCAGCTCGTGCAAATGCCTGCGTATCCACAGCTCCTGGCTCGGGACGCCCATGCATACGAACAGGGCATCCGCTCCCGATTCGACGATCTGGCGAATCGCCTCTCCGGATGAGGCCTCGTCTAGATAACCGTCATGGCAGCCGAGCACGCGGAGCCCGGTGAAGTCGCCTCGCGATGACTGGTTCGCCGATTATGCGATACGGCTATTCCGTCGAGACGCCGTCCCAGCCGGCGATGCGGGCTAGGATGTTCCACATGGCGAAGGCCTTTCGGTTGGCGGTAATGTGCTGATCCACATGCTCGCCGGTATTTACGGAACCACCAGGGGCATTCTTGTTGTAGTACCAGTCCGTACCCTCGAAATGCTCAGCCTGCCAAATAGCATTGTAATAGAGGCTCTCACCCGGAGAGTTTGCGTTATCGCTCGCGTCGTAGTAGTAGTTATCGTACATATCGTGGCTATCGATGGAGAAGTAATCCAGGCAGTAGTAGCCATGGTCCTCGCAGTATGCAGTTATCAAGTCCGCCTGATTCTTGGGTTTCCCCGGGCCGATATTGTCGCTCTCCTCGGCGTGACCCGTCATGAAGACGAACGCGACCGGCGTCGTCCTCGTATCGCCTAGCCCGGTCCCGATCTTCGAGCCGCCCGGGCCGTACTCGTATATG
>CAYPHO010000027.1:0-19690 GCA_964410245.1 uncultured Treponemataceae bacterium
GCATCATCTTCATCGACGAGCTGGACGCTGTCGGGCGCACGCGCGGCGCGGGCTACGGCGGCGGGCACGACGAGCGCGAGCAGACCCTCAACCAGCTGCTGGTCGAGATGGACGGCTTCGACACCAAGGACGGCGTCATCATCCTCGCGGCGACCAACCGCCCCGACGTCCTCGACCCCGCCCTGCTCCGGCCGGGCCGATTCGACCGGCAGGTCGTCGTCGCGATGCCCGACGTACAGGAGCGCGAGGACATCATCGCGATCCACATGAAGAAGATACCCGTCGACTCCGAGGTGGACGTCAAGCGCCTGGCCAGGGCCACGCCCGGCACCTCGGGCGCCGACCTCGCGAACCTCGTGAACGAGGCCTGCCTCTTCGCGATCCGCAAGTCGCGCACGACGGTCTTCATGGACGACTTCGAGGACGCGCGCGACAAGATCCTCATGGGCGTCGCACGCACGAGCCTCGTGATCACCGACGACGAGAAGCGCGCGACGGCGATCCACGAGGCCGGGCACGCGCTCCTCGCTTATTACCTCGAGCACGCGGATCCGCTTCACAAAGTTACCGTCGTGCCGCGCGGCCGCGCCCTCGGGCTCACGCTCTCCCTGCCGGAGAAGGACGTCTATTCGCGCTCCCGCTCATGGCTCGAGGACAGCATCGCGCGGATGTACGGCGGATACGCGGCGGAGCGCCTCATCTACGGCGAGACCACGACCGGCACGGCCCAGGACATCAGGCAGGCCACGGACTTCGCCCGCAAGATGGTCTGCGAGTGGGGCATGGCGGAAGCCATGGGCCCCGTCGCCTACGGCCAGGAGGACGAGCCGATCTTCATCGGCAAGGAGATCGCCCAGCACAAGGATTATTCCGAGGATACGGCCATGCGCATCGACGCAGCCATAAAGAAGATCCTCGAGTCCGCGCTCCAGCGCGTGACCGCGATCCTAACCGAGCACCGCGACCAGCTCGAGAGATTGGCCGACGCCCTCGTGACGCGCGAGACCCTCGAGGACGCCGACGTCCGCGAGCTCCTGGGCTTCCCCGCCAAGGAGGGGAGGGCCTAGCGATGAGGAGGGGGCCCGCGATCCTGTCTACGGCCCTCTCGGCCGCGCTGCTCGCGGCGGGCCCGGTCGCGGCCCGGGCGCAAGCCGCCGTCGCGGCGTCGGATGAGCGCGCGCGCGCCTCCGAGGCCTGGATCGACGAGGCGGCGGCGATATCGTCCGCCGGGAGCTGGGCCGACGCGGTATCCCTGCTAGACCAGGCCGTTTTTCTCTTCCCCTCGAATTCCGACCTCCTCTATCTCCGCGCCCTGGCGAGGGCGAAGTCCGCTCGCCCCCTGGGCGAAGCCCTCGCCGACGCCTCGGCCGCTCGGGAGATCGGCGGCTTCGAGCGCTATTCGGATCGGGACGCGGCCGTGCTGCAAGCCGGAATCCTCGTCCGCCTGCGCCGCTGGGACGAGGCCCTCGGCGCGGTTTCCTCGGCCTCGGGATCGGACGCCGACGCTGCGCTTAGGCTTTTCCGGGCCATGGCGATCTCGGGCTCGGGCGACAGGGCCGCGTTCGTCGAGGAAATTCGACTCTCGATCGAGCGATTCCCCGAGGATCCGGCCTTCCCGCGCCTCTACCTGTACAGGGCTCCCGCTCGGCCCTCGACCGCGGCCGAAAGATCCCTCGGAGAGCTCATAGTCGCGAGATCCCGGCGATATGCCGAATCCGACGCCGAGATTCCCGTCCTCGCCGCCCCGCTCATGGCGAGCCCCTCGAGCCGGAAGGATGCCGTGTTGGCCTATCGCGCGATCGGGGGAAGGTCGGCGGCCGCGACGCTCGCGGCCCTTGAGTACGGCCTGATAGACGAGGCCAAGGCAATCGCGGAATTCCTCGGAAGCGGGTTTTCGATACGCGTCGACGCCCTGTCCCGGCTCGCGTCCCTCATGCGGACGCCCGAGGCGAGGAGCTCCCTCGCCTCGGCCCTCGCGTCATGGGCGGGCTCCGTCGAGGCCGATCGCGACGGCGACGGAGTCGTCGAGGAAGTCTTCGCCCTCAAGCGAGGCCTCGTCGCCGAATGGAGGCTCGACCGGGACCAGGACTCGGCCTTCGATCTCGTCGCGCTCTTCGCTGACGGGCTTCCCGCCTCTATCGAGCTCCGAGCGGGCTCCCTTGAGCTTCGAGCGGAATACGACGGCTTCCCCTACCTGTCGTCGGCGCGCTTCGCCGACGAGAGCGGCGTGCGGGAGTATTCCTTCGGCCCCGGGGCGCTCCCCTTCGCGCCGCTTAAGATGCGGCCGTTCATAGGGGAGGGAAGGCGTTCCGTCTATCTTCCCGAGCCCCTCGACGAGCCCGCGCCGACCGAGCGAGCCTGCGCTTCCTCCGCGCTCGCGCTCAGGAGCCGCGGCGGCGCGCTCTCCGCGCGCGGCATCGATTACGAGGAGACGGTCCTCCTGCGCGGCGTCCCGCAGTCCGCGCGCGCGTACAGGGAGGGGAAGCCCTACTCGACGACCTCGTACGAGCGCGGCTTCCCCGCGCTCGAGAGGTCCGACGAGGACGGCGACGGGCGCTTCGAGACCGAGCGCGCCTACGAGCCCGGCGAGGGCCAGGCTCCGCGCCTCGCCTGGGCGAGGGTCGATACCGATGGCGACGGGGTATTCGACTACCGCGAGGAGGCCGCGTTCCCGCATCGCAAGGAGTGGGATTACGACGGCGACGGATCCGTCGACGCCGCGGTATACGATCTGCCCGACGGATCGATCCGCGGCGAGTTCTCGTCGCGGATCGACGGTCGCCTCGACGAGGCGGTGACCGTCAAGGACGGACGCATCGTCGGGCTGTCCCGCGAGGGCAAGCAGGCCGCGCTCGTCCCCGACTCGAATCCATCCGCCGTCTGGATAGGAAGGAAGCCCTTCGACCTCGGTCCAGGCCTGCCCGAAGGCGAGGGCATCTTCGCGAAGTCGGGGCTTCGTTACCGGATCGTGCGCGTCGGCCGCTTCGCCTTCGCGGAGGTCCTGCCGTGATGCCGAGCCGGGCGCGGGGCCGTCGCCCCGCCGCGGGGCTCCCGGCGGCGGCCTCGCTCGCCGCCATAGCCGCGTTTACTTCCTTCCTCGCGCTGGGCTGCGCCTCGAGGCCCGGGACTGCCGAGGCTGAGGTCCGGCGAGCCCCCAGCTACCCGGACCTGAAGAGCGAGGAGCTTATCGAGCTTTCCGGAAGCGACCCGGGCCGCGCCCTGGAGACGATAGCCGCCCTCGCCTCGGCTGCCGGCGCTCGCTCGGGCGTCGAGGGCATTGACCTCGCGTCGATTGCGGAGTCCTCGCTGGCCTCGATCGAGTCGTCGTACGCGAAGGCGCTCGGCGACGGAGACTTCCGCGGCGCCCTCGCGCGCCTCGACGACTTGGAAGCGGCCTCGAGCGATCCCTTCCTGGCCGGGCTGATGAGCGGCGCGGCGCGGGACGCGGCGGACGAGTATTGGGAGCTCCGCTCCGACCTCCTCGCTCGGGAGGCCGACTACTTCTACTCCCGGCGGATGACGGCGCCGGCGCTCAGGCTGTACCTCCAGGCGATCGGCGGCCCGGGCGCGGCCTCGCGCGGCGCCGCCGAGATAGCCGAGTGGACGGGCAGGGCGATGGCCGCGAAGGATCGCTCGGCCGCCCGGCGCCTCCTCGAGTACTCGGCGACCAGGGGCATCCCCTCGCCGGAGGGAGCGGCGGCCTTCGTCTCCTCGGCCGATACGATCGCGGAGATGCGAAAGGGCGTCGCGACGATCCGCGTAGACCGGGGCATTAAGATCGAGCAGGGGCTCGGATCGCCGGACCGCGGGCTCGGCTCCGGCTTCTTCATCGACGCCGCCGGGTACCTGCTGACGAATTACCATGTCATCTCCAGCGAGGTCGACCCGAAGTACGAGGGCTACTCGCGCCTGACGGTCAAGCTCGCCGACTCGCCCGACGACCGGATGCCGGCGAAGGTCGTGGGATGGGACCGACTCCTCGATATCGCCCTGCTGAAGGTCGACGCCGTCCCGGCCTACGTCTTCTCCATCGCCGACGGCGAGCTTCCCGAGCCGGGCAGCCGCGTCATGGCCTTCGGCTCGCCGCTCGGGCTCACTGATACGGTGACCTCCGGGATCGTGAGCGCGGCCGGCAGGAGGATCGTAGGGATACAGACGGGCGACACGATCCAGGTCGACGTCGCGATCAATCCCGGCAATTCCGGGGGACCGCTGGTCGACGAGGCGGGCGGGGTCGTCGGCGTCGCCTTCGCCGGCTTCAGCCAGTACCAGGGACTGAACTTCGCCGTCCCCTCCGCTTGGGTCGCGAGGATCCTGCCGGCGCTCTTCAGGGGCGGCGAGGTGAAGCGCCCCTGGCTCGGCGTGGCGGTCTCCGAGGGCGGGCCGGCGCCCGCGGAGCCTCGGCTCGAGATCGTCTATCGTCATCCCTCCGCGGCCGAGGGCCTCGAAGAGGGCGATCGCCTGGTATCGATCGGGGGGACGCGCCCGTCGACCATACAAGAGGCGCAGGCCGCGTTGATGGATCGGGAGACCGGCAGCCTGATACGGGTGGAGAAGGCCGGACCCTCGGGTCCCGTGCCGGCCATCCGCTACCTGGGCGAGCGTCCCTACGCGCCCTTCGAGAGCGCGGCCAGGCTCGATAGGAAGGATCGCTTATTCCCGGCCCTCTTCGGCATGTCGGTACGCAGGCTTCCCTCGACGCTCCTCGAGCCCGACAACTTCGCTATATCCAGGGTCTGGCCGGGTACGATAGCCGACGAATCGGGACTCTCCGAGAACGATCCCATCTCGCTCAGGAAATTCATCGTCGATCCGGAGCTCCGGCTCGCCTATATACAGATCTACGTCAAGAAGCGCAAGGCCGGCTTCCTCGATAGCGTCATCCAGATTCCCGCCAGCCTGGACAGCCCTGATTTCCTGTAGATCCTCCCGAGCCCCGGGCCGGCAGCGGCGCTGAACTCGGACTTGCTTTTTATCTCGGGCTCCTTATAGTTATTCCGAGGAGCTTCCGGCGATGAGTGATCACGCGCAAGCAGCGGTCGTAAGCCTCAAGGGCAACCTGACGGTCGATAAGGCGGCGAGCCTGAAGGACGAGCTCGGGAAAGCCCTTGCCGAGTCTTCCGCCGTATTCGTAGACCTGTCCTCGGCCGAGGATATCGACCTATCCTGCCTCCAAGCGCTGTACTCCGCGGCGGCCGGCGCGCTGGACGGCGGAGGCCGCCTGGGATTCGCGGGAAAGCTGCCGGCAAGGATATCGCAGCGCCTCTTCGCCTGCGGCTTCCTCGGAGAGAGGCTCGAGAGCGCCGAGGGACTGGAGCGCAAGCTCGCGGGATTCCCGGGCTCGGGAGCCTGACGATGCTGGATCAATTCAAGGCGACCTTCAAGGAAGAGGCCTACGAGCTCCTCGCCTCGCTGGAAAGCACCTTCCTCGAGCTCGAGTCGGAGCCCCTGAACGGCGAGCTGGTGAACGCCGCGTTCAGGGCCATCCATACCATCAAGGGCTCGGCCGCGATGTTCGGCTTCGACGCGGTCTCCCGCTTCTCTCACGAGTTCGAGACCGTGCTCGACCTCTGCCGCAGCGGGTCTCTGTCCGTATCCAAGGATTTCATCGGCCTGGCCCTGAAGGGCCGCGATTACCTCAGGCGCCTCCTGGACTTCGACGAGCCCGTGCCCGAGGAGATACAGGCCGAGGCGGAGCCCCTGCTCGGCCGCCTGCGGGAATTCTCGGGCAAGGCCGCGCCGGGCCGCTCTCCCGTTCCGGCGCGAGGAGGGGCCGCGGCCGCGGCCGAGCCCCCCGCCCAGGCGACCTATAGGATCGAGTTCAAGCCCTCGAGGGACATATTCAAGAACGGTACCAAGGTGCTGAGCCTCGTCGAGGAGCTGGCCGCCCTCGGGCAGGCCGACGTCTTCCCCCATACCGAGGAGATCCCGGGACTGGGCGAGCTGGACCCGGAATCCTGCTATTGCTGGTGGGACGTCATCCTGACCGCGGACGCGGACGAGAACGCGATACGCGACATCTTCATCTTCGTCGCCGACCAGGCGGTGCTCCGGATCGAGAAGGTGGACGAGGCGCCCGGGGCGGCGGCGAGGAGGCTCGGCGACATACTGGTCGATCGCGGGGCGGCGACGCCGGAGACGATCAAGGCCGCGCTGGGCACGCGGCGGAAGCTCGGCGACGTGCTCGTCGAGCGGAACGTCGTGTCGCGTCAGCAGGTCGAGGCCGCCCTCGTCGAGCAGGAGCACATGAAGAAGGTGCAGGAGCGCTCCGAGGGAGCCGTCGGCTCGATTCGGGTCGCCAGCGACAAGCTGGATTCCCTCGTCGACCTCGTCGGCGAGCTCGTGACGCTCCAGGCCAGGCTCTCGCGGACCTCGATCGACCTGATGGACGGGCAGCTCTCGTCTATATCCGAGCAGTTCGAGCGCCTCATCTCGCAGCTCCGCGACAATACCATGAGCATACGGATGCTCCCGATAGGCAGCACCTTCAATAGGTTCAGGCGCGTCGTGCGGGATCTCTCCCTCGAGCTCGGCAAGGAATGCGAGCTCGTGACCGAGGGCGCCGAGACCGAGCTCGACAAGACGGTCATCGAGAAGCTGGGCGATCCCCTCGTCCATATCATCCGCAACTCGATCGACCACGGGATCGAGAAGCCCGAGGGCCGCGAGGCTTCCGGCAAGGGACGCACCGGGACTATAAAGCTCTCGGCCCTGCACTCGGGGGCCTACGTCCTCATACGTGTCTCGGACGACGGGCGGGGACTCGACCGCGAGGCGATCCGAGCGAAGGCCATAGAGCGGGGAATCGTCTCGGCGGGGCAGGATATGACCGAGCAGGAGACGATGCAGCTCATATTCGCGCCCGGCTTCTCCACCGCGAAGGTCGTCACCACGGTATCGGGCAGGGGCGTCGGCATGGACGTCGTCAAGCGCGAGATAGAATCGCTGGGCGGCAGCGTCCAGCTCGAGTCCGCGCCCGGCCAGGGCACGACCGTGACGCTCAAGATACCCCTGACGCTCGCCATTATCGAAGGCCTCCTCGTGCGCATCGCGCGGGAGTACTTCGTCGTGCCGCTATCCAGCGTCGACGGCTGCATCGAGATTCCCAGGCAGGAGCTGGCCGCCATGGGGGAGCGCAGGATCATCAGCTACCGGGACGAGTTCGTCCCCTTCATCCCGCTGAGGGAGCTCTTCGGCGCGGGAGAGGGGGAGGGAGACGAGGAGCCGGAGATCGAGCAGATGGTCATCGCGTCGGCCCAAGACGCGAGGGTAGGCTTCGTCGTGGACCAGGTGATCGGCGACAACCAGACGGTCATCAAGCCCATAGGCAGGCTCTATCGCGACGTGGAGGGCATCTCGGGAGCCACCATACTCGGGGACGGGACGGTCGCGCTCATCCTCGATATAAATCGCCTCGCCGCCTTGGCCCAGAAAGGGGAAGCCAAGGGGGCCGCGGGCGCCGCGGGCGCCGCGTGATCCGGGTCGGCGAGGAGGGCGGCTCGCCCTCGGTCGAAAGGCGCGACGGCATCTCGGACGTCGACTTCAAGCGCCTTTCCAGCTTCATAGAGAGCGAGCTGGGGATTCGGATGCCGGATACCAAGCGGGTCATGCTCGAGTCGCGGCTGCAGAAGAGGCTGAGGAATTTCGGGTTCGATAAATACAAGGACTACGTCGATTTCGTCTTCTCGCCCGAGGGCAGGGAGACCGAGCTCATCAACATGATCGACGCGGTCACCACGAACAAGACCGACTTCTTCCGCGAGGCCGAGCACTTCGACTACCTCGTCGGGAAGATACTCCCCCAAGCCGAGGCTCGAGACGGCGCGGGGATCTCGAGGCCCTTCTCGGTATGGTCGGCGGGATGCTCCACGGGCGAGGAGCCCTATACGATCGCCATGGTCCTCGAGGAGCGCCGGGAGATGGATAGCCGATTCTCCTACGGCGTCTTCGCGAGCGATCTATCGACCAAGGTCCTGGACAAGGCCAGGCAGGCGATCTACGAGGAGGAGAAGGTCGCGGTCGTCCCCATGAGCTTCAAGAAGAAGTACATGCTGCGCAGCAAGGACTCGTCTCGGAGCCTGGTCAGGGTGAAGCCCGAGGTCCGCTCGCGCGTCAGCTTCGCGCGCATCAATTTCATGGACGGCTATTACGACGTGGGACAGTCCTTCGACGTCATTTTCTGCAGGAACGTAATCATCTACTTCGAGCGGAGGATACAGGAGGAGATCCTCCGCAAGCTCTGCGAGCACATCCGTCCCGGTTCATGGCTGATCCTCGGCCATTCGGAGACGCTGACGGGGATGGACATGCCCCTCAAGGGCGTCGCTCCGACCATCTACCAGAAGCAATAGCGGGAGCGCCGATGCCGTCGTATATAAAGGTTATGATCGTCGACGACTCGGCGGTCGTAAGGCAGACCCTGAAGGAAGTGCTCGACTCGGATCCGGAGATCGAGGTGACGGCCGTCGCCTCGGACCCGGTATTCGCCCTGCAGAAGCTGGAGGTCGAGCGGCCCGACGTCATCATCACCGACGTTGAGATGCCGAGGATGGACGGGCTGACCTTCCTCAGGACCGTCATGGAAAGGGATCCCATACCCGTGGTCGTATGCTCGAGCAAGACGGACGCCGGGTCCGACAACGCGATCCGCGCGCTTGAGTACGGGGCGGCCGAGATCATACAGAAGCCGAAGATGGGGACTAAGCAGTTCCTGGAGGAGTCGAGGATGAGGATCTGCGACGCGATCAAGGCCGCGGACCTCTCGAGGAAGAAGCTATCCAAGGCGCGTTTCCGCCCGACGCCGTCGGAGCCCTCCCCGAAGCTGACGGCCGACGTCATGCTCCCCAAGCCCGACAGGGCCATCGTCGAGACTACCGAGAAGGTCGTCGTCGTCGGGGCCTCTACCGGGGGCACCGAGGCGCTGCGGGCATTCCTGGAGGCGCTTCCCGAGGACGCGCCCGGCATAGTCATCGTCCAGCACATGCCCGAGCACTTTACCGAGGCCTTCGCCAAGAGGCTCGACGGCCTGTGCCGCGTGAGCGTCAAGGAGGCGGCCGACAATGATACCGTCATCCGCGGCAGGGCGCTCATCGCGCCTGGGAACAGGCACACGCTGCTCAAGCGCTCGGGCGCGAGGTACTATGTCGAGGTGAAGGACGGTCCCCTGGTCTGCCGCCACCGGCCGAGCGTGGACGTCCTGTTCCGGTCGGCGGCCCGGTATGCCGGAAAGAACGCGGTGGGCGTGATCATGACCGGCATGGGCGACGACGGCTCGAGGGGCATGCGGGAGATGCACGAGGCCGGGGCCTTCACGATCGCCCAGGACGAGGCCAGCTGCGTCGTCTTCGGGATGCCGAACGAGGCGATTAAGCTCGGGGGCGTCGACCAGGTCGCCGCGCTCGATGCGATACCTATGGAAGTACTGCGCCGCGCCAAGTGACGCGCGGCCTTGCGTATGGCGGAGGAGGGCGTCCGGCTTCGGGCGAGGTCCCCGCAGGGAGCGAAAGGAGAGGTCAATGCCGAAGAAGATCCTCATCGTCGACGACTCCGCCGCGATACGGCAGAGTATCTCGTTCATACTGAAGCAGGAGGGCTACGAGACCGTCGAGGCGACCGACGGCATGGAGGCCCTGGGCATGCTCGGGTCGGTCGGCGACCTCGATCTCATCATCACCGACGTCAACATGCCCAATCTCGACGGCATAGGGCTCATTCGCAAGGCGAGGGAGATAGCGAAGTACAAATTCACGCCGATCCTCGTGCTGACCACCGAATCCCAGGGCTCGAAGATGAACGAGGGCAAGGAGGCCGGGGCTACCGGCTGGATCGTCAAGCCCTTCAATTCCGATAAGCTCCTCGGGATCGTGAAGAAAGTGGTGGAATGATGGGAGTCGAGGCTCCCGCGGCCGTCTCGGGACGATACCTCTCCTTCGATCTGGCCGAGCAGTGCTTCGCGATCGACGTCTCGCGGGTGGAAGTCGTGCTGGAGAGCGCGAGGATAACCCGCGTTCCCAAGGCCATGCCCTACCTGAGGGGGGTCATAAATTTCCGCGGATCGGTTATTCCCGTCGCCGACCTCAGGATGCGCTTCGGCGAGGGAAGGACCGCTTCCGGCGAGGGCTCCCGGATCATCGTGCTCAAGGCGAGGGTAGGCGGGGACGAGCTGACGATAGGGGTGCTCGCGGACTCCGTGCGCGAGGTGATCGAGCTCGAGTCGAGCGGCGTCGAGAGGCCGCCGCAGTTCGGGTTCAGGCTCGACGAGTCGATCATCCAGGGCGTCGGCCAGAAGGCGGGCGAGTTCATCGTCGTGCTCGACGTGGACGAGGCGATCAAGCCCGCGGCCGGAGTCGGGGAGCGAGCGTCGGAGGCGCGATGACCGGCAAGGATATCCTCATCGTCGAGGACGAGAATATCGTCGCCCTGGACATGAGGATGCGGCTCGAGACGATGGGCTATCGCGTCGCCGACGTCGTCGATACGGGGAGCCTGGCGCTCGAGCGGGCGCTCGATCTAGGCCCCGACCTCGTCCTCATGGACATCAAGCTGAAGGGGGGCCAGGACGGCGTGGAGGCGGCGCGCGTCCTCAGGGAGCGCGCCGAGGTCCCCGTGATCTTCGTGACCGCCTTCACCGACGAGAAGACCCTCGAGCGGGCCAAGCGGACCAGCCCTTACGGGTATATCGTCAAGCCTTTCCACGAGCGGGAGCTCCGGATCGCCATCGAGCTCGCGCTGTATAAGCACGAGTACGAACTGTCGATCCGGAGGTCCAAGGACCTGGCCGAGGCGGCGAACCGCATCAAGGGAGAATTCCTCGCGAACGTAAGCCACGAACTGAAGACGCCGCTGAATAGCATGATCGGCTTCACCGAGCTATCGCTGGAAAAGGCGGTCGACGAGGAGCAGCGGGAGTACCTCGCGATGAGCCTGTCGTCAGCGAGGACTCTGCAGACGCTCATAGATTCCATCTTGGACTTCACCAGGATGGAGGCGGGCAAGCTGTCCGCCGTCCCCGCGCCCTTTTCCCTGGATTCCGTCCTGGCCGATTGCGTGGACGCCCTGGCCATGGGGGCTTACGCCAAGGGCCTGCGGGCATCCTTCCGCCGATCGAACGACCTGCCCGACGCCTTCATCGGCGATCACTTCCTCTTGAAGCAGGCGCTCCTCAATCTCGTCGACAACGCCGTGAAATTCACCGAGGCCGGCCGAGTAGGCTTCGCGGTAGGGCCGGACCGGCAGGAGCTCGGCGGGGATGGGCGGCTCACGCTCCGCTTCGAGGTCTCCGACACGGGCATAGGTATGCCTCCCGACAAGATCGACGGCGCCTTCGAGCGCTTCACCCAGCTCGACCCGACGAAGACGAGGAGGGCCGGCGGTACCGGCCTCGGGCTCGCCATCGTCAAGAAGGCCGTCGAGCTGCTAGAGGGGAAGCTCGAGGTCGAGAGCTCCGAGAGGGAGGGGACGCGCGTCAGCTTACGGATACCCTTCGCTGTGCAGGAAGATGCCGCGAAGCATGGGGCCGATGCCTTCGGCGGAGAGCGGGTAGCGGTCGTCGGCTTCGACGACGAGGGCTACGACGACGCGGCCCTGGCCGTCGAGGCCCTCGGCGGCCTGCCCCTCAGGGCGATGGGCCCCATAGACGCCATGGCGGCCGCGCCCTGGGCCCTGGTCTCCGAGGACGCCGCCGAGGCGGCGCCGGCCGAGGAGCTCGCGGCCCTGCGTCCCCGGCTGATCGTCGCTACGACGATCGGGGGAAGCGCGCGCCGGAAGCTCGGCGATATGCCCGGCTGCGCCTTCACTCCCCAGCCCATTCGAGGATATCGTCTCGCTGAGGCGGCCGCGTCGCTCGCGGGGCTCGGCGGCGGGCGAGTCGATCGAGGCGGCTCGGACGGATACCGCGAGGGCGGGGAGCCGGCGGCCGTCGCGAAGGGGGCGCCCGCGGCCGATGCCGGATCGCGCCCCCGGGCAGTCCCGGCCGGCGGCGAGCAGCTTACCATGCTGGAGCGCCTGGCCGGCGTGCTCGAGGCCGCCTCGGCGCAGAGGAGCTTCTCGGTCGCCGAGCGGGAGTCGAAGAGCGTCAAGGAAGCCTGCGCGGAGTCGGGGGATCGCGACGGCGCGAGGATCGCCTTCGCCGCCCTCCTCTTGGCCAGGAAGGGCGACGCCGAGGGGCTCATGAGCGTCGCTATGAAGGCGAGGTCCACGTCCAGGGAGCAGGGAACGAACTCGAGGGAGGGTGAGTCATGAGAGTGCTCGTCGTAGAAGATGACTTCGGCTCGAGGCGCATGATGCAGAAGCTCCTCGAGTCATACTCCGACATCGACGTCGATGTAGTCGTCGACGGGGAGGAGTCCATCGAGGCCTTCAAAATGGCCTGGGAAGAGAATAAGCCCTACGATTTGGTCTTTATGGATATAATGATGCCGAAGATGGACGGCCACGAGGCCCTGAAGCGCATGCGCTCGCTCGAGCGCGACATGGGTGTCAAGCCCGTCGACGAGGCGAAGATCATCATGACCTCGGTGCTGGAGGACCCGAAGAACGTCATCGAGGCCTATTACGGCGGCTCGGCCACCAGCTATATGGTCAAGCCCATAGACCGAGAGAAGCTCGAAAGGGAACTGGCGCGTATACGGAGGCCGGACGGGGCATAAGCCTTCCCGGCGGCGGCCTCGGGACCGTCGGGAGATAGGAAAGGGATGTGGCGGGAATCGCGATCGTAGAGGACGAGTATATCGTCGCGCTCGACATCAAGAGCTTCCTCGAACGCTCGGGCTACGGCGTAGCCGGCATGTTCTCCTCGGGCGAGGAGCTGATTCGCCGCTACGATGAGCTCCAGCCCGAGCTCATCCTCATGGATATCAAGATCAGGGGCGAGATGGACGGCGTCGAGACCGCTCGCCTGATCCATGACCGCTATTTTACCCCCGTGGTCCTCCTGACCGCCTTCGCAGACGACGAGACGGTCGCGCGCGCGAAGATCACCCAGCCCTTCGGCTATATCCTCAAGCCCTTCGAGGAGAGGGAACTCAGGACCGCTATAGAGATCGCCCTCTACCGGGCCGGCATGGAGAAGCGCCTGCGGGAGAGCGAGGAGCGCTATCGAAGCCTCTTCTGCGAGGGCATCTCCGGCAATTTCCTGGCGGACGGCGACGGCGCCATCATCGACGCCAATCCCGCCTTCAGGAGCCTGATCGGGCTCGCGGACCCGGAGGCCCGGCTCGGCCGCCTCGAGGAGCTCTTCACCGACCAGGCGGGCTGGGAGTCCTTCCGCGATACCCTGGCCTCGGGGCGGCGATTCGAGCTCGCCGAGATCGCCCTGCGCGGCGTCGACGGGCGCGAGCTCCTCGTCCTCGCGAACGCCGCGGCGATCATCGGCCAGGACGGGGCCATGGTCGGCATGCGCGGCGAGCTCTCGGACACGACGGAGCGGCGCCGGCTCGAGGAGCGGCTGGTCCAGGCACAGAAGATGGAGGCCGTCGGGAGGCTCGCGGGCGGCATCGCGCACGACTTCAACAATATCCTGACGGCGATCCTGGGCTATTCGAACCTGCTCGACGACGAGATCGACGGGGAGGGACCCGCGAGGGACGACGTCGAGGGCATACGGAAGGCGGCGGCCAGGGCCGCCAACCTCACCCGCCAGCTGCTCGCCTTCTCGAGGCGCCAGCCCTTCTCGCCGAGGCCCCTCGAGCTGAACAGCCTGGCCCGCGACACCGAGCGCCTCCTTCGCCGGCTCCTGACCGAGGACATAGCCCTCTCCCTGGCGCCGAGCGACGGGGAGGCCATCGTGGTCGCCGATCCCGTCCAGATGGAGCAGATCATACTGAACCTCGCGCTGAACGCGCGGGACGCCATGCCCAAGGGGGGCACGCTCGTGATCTCGATCGACACGCGGCGCGTCGACAAGCCCCTGTCGATAGGCATCGACGCCCTGGCCCCGGGCGACTACGTGACGATAGAGGTCCGAGATACCGGGCTCGGCATCGAGCCGAGGGTTCTCGACAAGATATTCGAGCCCTTCTTCACGACCAAGCCGAAGGAGCTCGGTACCGGGCTGGGGCTCTCGACGGCCTACGGCATCGCCAAGCAATCGGGCGGGACCATCGGCGTCGTCTCGTCGCCGGGCCAGGGATCGACCTTCACGGTGTGGATACCCAGGGCGGCCTCGCAGGCGGCCTTCGCCGACGAGGAGGAGCCCGTCGGCGAGCAGGAGACGACGCGCCCCGCGACCATCCTCTTCGTCGACGACGACGAGCAGGTCCGGAGCCTCGCCACCAAGCTCCTTACCCGGAAGGGGCATCGCATCCTGGTGGCGGCCAACGCGGGCGAGGCCCTGCTCCTCGCGGAGAGCTACGGGACGCCCATCGACCTCCTGATCGCCGATACGGTCATGCCCTTCATGGACGGCTTCAGCCTGGCCAGGCGCATCCAGTCGATACTGCCCGACATCGCCATCCTCTTCATCTCGGGGCACCCGGGGCGGGCGAACGAGCCGGACGCGATCGGCCGCTTCCTGGCAAAGCCCTTTACCGATGCCCAGCTGCGGGCGGCGGTCGCGAAGGCCCTAACCCGGCGATGACCGCGCCGCGCCGGCCCGGCGCCCGCGGGTCAGCGTCCAGCTACCAGCTTATATAGCCGCGATTCCGCCTCCATGGTCGCCCTCGAGCCGAGCGACCTGTCGGAGCGGGGGACCTCGACGGCGAAGCGGTCGACTACCCGCGCGGGCCGATCGGATAGCACCACCACCTCGTCGGCGAGGTATACGGCCTCCTCGACGTCGTGCGTGACGCAGACCACGGTGCGCCGCTCCTCGCGCATGAGGTCGAGGAATGCGTCCATGAGGTCCATCTTCGTGCGGAGGTCGACGGCCTTGAAGGCCTCGTCCAGGAGGAGGACCTCCGAGGGATAGGCGAAGGCCCTGGCCAGCGAGAGCCGCTGGCGCATGCCGCCCGACAGCTCGCGGGGACGGGCGGATGAGAAGGCCGAGAGCGAGGCTACCTCGAGGAAGCGGTCCACGCGCCCCAGGGCCTCCTCTCTGCCAAGCGCGCCGGAGAGGGCGTAGGCGAGGTTCTCCCGGGCGCTCAGCCAGGGAAGGAGGCGGTCCTCCTGGAAGGCGTAGGAAAAGCGGCAGAGCTCGAAGCCCTCGCGCCTTCCCGAGTCGGGCGCCTTGATCCCGGCGACGACGTTCAGCAGGGTCGTCTTGCCGCAGCCCGAGGGTCCCAGCACGACGGTCACGCTCCCGGAGCGCATGGGCAGCGTGACCCCGTCGAGGACGGGGAGGCCGGCGTAGGACGCGCTGATGAGCTCGACCCTATACGCCACGGATTGCGGCCCTTTCCGAAGCCATGCCCAGGAGCCATTCGGTCAGCCCGCAGAGCAGGATCGCCGCGATCGCCCAGGCGAAGACGCCGGCCGATTCCAGGAGGACCCGGGACTCCTGCATGCCCGTGCCCAGGGCCATCCTCGGCTGGCTGAGTATCTCGCCGGCGACGACTACCTTCCAGGTCAGGCCGAGCGCGTTCTTCGCCCCGGCGAGTAGGTGCGGCGCGGCGGAAGGCAGCTTTACGCGCATGAAGACCTCTCGCCCGGGCACGCGGAAGAGCGAGGACATCTCGAGGAGGCGCGGATCGGCGGCGCGGGCGCCCTCGGCCGCGCTCGTCGCCATGACGGGGAAGGCCATGAGGAAGGCGGAGAAGATAGGCACGAAGCCCGAGGGGAACCAGAGCAGGGCGATGAGGACGAGGGCGAGGACGGGCGTAGCCCTGATTACGGTCATGATCGGGGCGAGGGCGGCGCCGAAGAGCGGCCATGCTCCCGCCGCGAGCCCGGCCGCCGCGCCCAATAGCGCGGAGACGCCGAAAGCCGCCGCGCCCCGAAGGAAGGTCGCCCAGAGGGCGGAAAGGAAGCGCGGGGTCGGGAAGATGGCGATCGCCTCGGCTAGAACGCGTTCCGGGGAAGGCAGGATGATTTCCTTGCCGATAGCCGAGGCGGCGGCCTTCCACGCGGCGAGCGCCAGGAGGAGGGCGGCGGCGCCGGCGAGGATCCTCTTGCCGCCGCCCGATCGCGGGGCGCTAGAACGAGGCGTAGAATCCGTCATCGGGGAGGATGCCGCCGACCGATGCCGGCGCGAGCTTGAGGAAGACGCCCAAGAGGGCTTCGATCGACGCGCGGGCGTCCGAGGGGCGCTTGAATACGTAGGCCGAGCGGGGGATCGCCTTCGCGGCGACCGCGGCCTTGAGCCCGAGCTCGTGACGCTCGACCAGGGCGCCCGCGGCCGCTGGATCTGCCTTGACGCTCCGTATCGAGGCCTCGCAGGCCGCGAGTATCGCCTTGACGTCTCCCGGGCGCTCGCTCGCGAGCCGCTTCGAGACGACTAAAGCCGTCATCGGATAGCCCGCCTGGCCGGTCGCCTCTTTCCACAGGGCGCCCAGGTCGATAGGGGCGCGGAGGGATGGCGCGGCGGACAGGGCCATGGTCGCGAAGGGCTCGGGCAGTACGGCCGAGCCGATCTTCCCGGCGGCGAGCGCGGCGGCCGCCTCGGGGTAGGGCAGGGCGTACTCGAGCTTGAGGTCCTTCGTCGGATCGATCGACGCCGCCGCGAGTATCCGCCGCAGGAGGTAGTCGGGCGTCGCTCCTTGGCCCGCGACGTTGACTGACTTGCCCCGAAGGTCGGCGATCGAGTCGATGGAGGGATCGTTGGTCAGGAAGGAGACCATGCCCTCGCCGATGATCGCCGCCAGCTCGATCCCGATGCCCGAGGCGTAGAGCTTCGCCGCCATGTTGACCGGAAGCACCGCGATGTCGTATTCGCCGGATACCACCTTCGCCACCATGAGGTCGGCGCTCGGGACGGCGATGGGGACGACGACCGCACCGTCCGCGAGGGAGGGAGGCGCCTCGAAGAGCCGGACCAGTCCGATGCCCGAAGGGCCCTTGAGCGCGGCGACCGATATGCGCGCGGGGTCGGCGCCGGCGGCCGGCGCGATGGCGCACGCGGCCAGGAACAAGGCCAGCGACGCGCCGAGATGCTTCGGCTTCTTCATGTCTTGCGTTCTCCTGCTTTCATAGTAATGTCGATCGCTGGTCTTTTACTATGCCTTCGACTATATTCTACTCGTGATGTGCGCTCAGTGCCGCGAGCGAGAGGCCGTGGTCTTCATCAGGCGAAGCGGCGGCCCGGCGTCGGGGGATTCGGCCCTCTGCGAGGAGTGCGCCCGGGGCCGCGGCATCGCGGTCGGCAAGGGCTCGCTCGAGCTCTCGCTCGGCGACTTGATCTCCGCGGGGAGCGAGGAGCCTTCCCGGCCCTCGCGTTCCCTATCCTGCCCTTCTTGCGGCCTCGAGATCTCGGCATTAAGGCGCGACGGGAGGCTCGGCTGCCCCTCCTGCGCCGACGCGTTCATGCCGGAGCTGAGGAGGCTGCTCGGCGCCCGCGTCCGCGCCGCCTCATCGGCGGAGCGGAGCTACGCCGCCTCGGCCTTCCGGCGCTTGCCGGTCGACGCGGCCGGGATCGAGCGCAGCCTCGAGGCGGCGCTATCGTCCGAGGACTACGAGGCCGCCGCCGCCCTTCGCGACAGGCTCGCGGGACTGAGCGGCCAGGACGAGGGAGATTCATCGTCCTCGTCCCTCGATTTCCTGCTCCGACCCGAGGCCCTCGTCGACGAGGCCGCCCCCGACGCCGACGTCGTGCTCTGGACCACGGCCTCGGTACGGCGCAACGCCGAGGGCGCCGCGTTCCCGGGCGCCGCCGTATCCGGTCATCCCGGCGGCCCGATCGACGGCGCCGCCTTCCGCGAGTCGGAGGGATGGCGCCTTTGGGCGATGCCGGAGCTCGGCGCCAGCGGCCGCCGCTCCCTCGCCGAGAGGGGCTTCCTGCCGCGCGGCTACGCGGCCATGGACGACGCCCTCCTCGCGGCGAGGGGACGGGACGCGGTATACGCCCTGCTGAACGAGACGGACCACCTGCGGGCCGTCGCGCTCCGGCCGGGCTTCGATCCCGAGGGGGCCCTCGGCGCCGCCCTCGACGCGGCAGACTACGTCGGGCGCAGCGTCGTCCTTGCGCGCCGCCCGGAATTGGGCTGGATATGCGCCCGGGCGGACGACTGCGGCCGGGGCTGCTCGCTGTCCGCCCTCCTTCACCTCCCGGCCCTGTCCGCCGCCGGGCTCGTCGATCGGCTCTTCAAGGCCCTCATGGCCGACGGCGCCGCGATCCGCGGCTCCTATTCGGGATCGGAGGGATCGGGCGGATCCCTATACGAGATATGCATAGAACCGGCGGCGCCGGTCGAGGATCCCGTATCGGCCTTGGAAGCGGCCGTGCGGACGGCGGTCGCGGCCGAGCGACGAGCGGCCGCGGACATAGCGGAGCGGAAGAGTCTCGCCCTCGCGGACGCGGAGGGGCGAGCCTTCGGCCTGATCAGGCATTGCAGGCTGCTCGGGGCGGAGGAGGCGGCTTCCGCGCTCTCTTCCCTCCGGCTGGCCGCGCGCCGGGGCTCGCTTAAGGGATGCTCGTCGGCCGCGCTCGCGGCGCGGCTCGCGGCCCTCGGCCCCGGCTCGCTGGGAATGGCCGCGTCGGCGCGCGAGCTCCCGGCGGCCGAGGACCAGGACGAGCTTCGCGCGAGAATCGTCAAGGCAGCCATCAAGGACGCCGAGTATAGACCCGAGGAGGCCGCTCGATGTTCAAGGGACTGACGCACCGCGCCCAGCGGGTGCTCACCGTACTCGCTCAGGAGGAGGCGAAGCGCTCCAGGTCGGACCAGGTCCTGCCCGAGCACGTCCTGCTCGCCATCCTTAGGGAAGGCGAGGGCATCGGCTTCAAGTCCCTGCGCAGCCTCAAGATCGACACGCTCGAGCTGCGCGACGAGCTCGACCGCTCGCTCGACCGCAAGCGGCAAGGCGTCCTGGTCGGCGACCTGCCGCTCTCGCGCCGCGCGCGCTCCCTCCTCGAGTCGGCGGCGGAGGAAGCCAACATGTCCGGTTCCGACTATATCGGGACTGAGCACTTCGTCGTCGCCGCCGCGCGCGAGCAGGGCGCGGCCTTCGAGCGCTACCTCGCGCGGCTGGGAGTCTACTACGAGCAGCTGCGGGCCGCGGTCAGGCTGCTGCGCGAGCCCCAGCCGGGAGATCGCCAGGGCCGCGCGGCGAGGCCCGAGCCCCGGCCGGAGGGAAGGCCCGAGCAGCGGCCCTCGGGATCGGCTGGCAGGACTCCCCTCCTCGACGAGTTCGCGCGCGACCTGACGGCCATGGCGCGCGAGGGCAGGCTGGACCCGGTGGTCGGCCGCGAGCGCGAGATCGGCCGGGTGATCCGCATCCTATCGCGGAGGACCAAGAACAATCCCGTTCTGGTCGGAGAGCCCGGCGTCGGCAAGACCGCCATCGTCGAGGCCCTGGCCCAGCGCATCGCCAAGGGCGAGGCGCCCCCGGACTTGAGCCGCAAGCGGATACTGGCCCTGGACCTCGCCGCCGTCGTCGCCGGCACGAAGTATCGCGGCGAATTCGAGGAGCGGCTCAAGCGTATCATGAAGGAGATCGCCTCCTCCGGCGGGATCATCCTCTTCATCGACGAGATCCATACCGTCGTCGGCGCGGGCAGCGCCGAGGGCACCATCGACGCCTCGAACATGCTCAAGCCCGCCCTCTCGCGCGGCGAGATCCAGTGCATCGGCGCCACCACGCTCGACGAGTTCCGCAAGCGCTT
>CAYPHO010000028.1:0-18056 GCA_964410245.1 uncultured Treponemataceae bacterium
CGATGAGGCCGCCTTGATGAAGCAGTTCGAGGCGATAGACAGGTATTACCTGCCTAGCGACAGCCTATCGGGAAAGAAGCTGGGGAAGGACTATATAATAGTTTTCCAATCGAAGGAGAAGTTCAAATCGAGCGACGTGCTCGAGGCGCTCTTCCTCATCGATGGCCAAGAGAAGGAATTCTCGCTCGACGCTTCAGGCGTGATCAGCGAGAAGAAGTAGCGGCAGCGATGGGCTCGCGTCGTCGATCGATTCCGGCCGACGGCCTTGCCTCGGCGCCTTCGCTTCTCCATACTTGTGCCGGAGGATAAGCGCATGGGCGGCAGCGTATCATTGGCCGAGCTCGTTAGTCGCGGCGGAGTCTACTTCAATATCTCTGGATCGACGCCCTCGGAGGCATTGCCCGAGGCGGTCAAGGCGATGTCTCTCCCCAAGGGCCTCGATCGGGAGAAGCTCTTGACCGCGATCCTTGAGCGGGAGTCCCTAATGCCGACCGCCTTGGGCAACGGGATCGCCATTCCGCATCCGCGCAGCCCCATGGTGACCGATCCCGCTACTCAGCGCGTGGCGGTATTCTTCCTGAAGACGCCCATCCCCTATTCGGCCTTGGACCGCAAGCCGGTATCCACGCTCTTCCTAATCCTCTCGTCCGACGCGAAGAGCCACTTATCGATCCTGGCATCATTGTCCTATCTCTGCCAGCGCGACGCATTCATATCCCTGCTAGGGGCGAGGCCGTCGACCGAGGAGCTGGTCGACTATATCGCCGGCGCAGAGGCGGCCTGGGCGACCGGAGCCTAGGCTCCGTCGGCCTCGCTGCGAGGAATCGCGCGATACCATGAGGAAGGTCGGGTTTCGCCTCGCGTTTCACGCCGCGTCGATCGCGGCGTTTCTTTTTTCGATGATTCCCTGCGCGGCCGACGAGGCGCAGGATCAGCTCTGGGGCGACCGCTTCAGGCTGTCCGATGATCGCGAAGCCGCGATGCCATCGCTTCGCGAGCTCGTCGTCGAGGATTTCGAGGGTTCCGCCGCCGTCGCCTGGGCCGCATCGATGCCATATAGCGACGGGGTGGCCGAGACGAAGATCGCCCGGTCCGAGGGCGCCGCGGGGGGGACCCTCGGTTTCAGGGTACTCTTCATGCGCCGCTCGCGATCGATGCTGGACTTACGTCCGCCTCGGCCGATCAGGATCGAGCACGATTGCCGGGGCTTCTCGGTACGGGCCTACGGGAACGGCATCCCGCACGAGCTTCGGCTCCTCGTCCTCGATTATTACGGCGAGGAGTTCGAGCTCAGCCTGGGCTCGCTGGGCTTCCTAGGATGGAAGAAGCTCGAGATAGCCCTTCCCAGGCGCGACGGAGGCCCGGCCTACTCCCAGGATGATCGTCATTATCGCGATCCATCGGGCTTGAGAATATCCGGATTTCGCGTGGTCTTCGATCCCGAGGAAAGCTATGGCGAGTATATCTCCTACCTCGACGACCTGGGCGCCGTCGTCGACGGGGAAGGGCCCGAGCCGCCGTTGCGGGGGGCGGAAAGCTCGCTCGCCGATGACGGAGCCTCGGCCGCCGCGGCCACGCCCCCGGCCTCGAGCTCGACCGTCCCGTCCGATGAGGGGATCGCGCGGGCGAAGAAGGTCGCCCTCGCCGAGATCACTCGGAGGATCGCCGCGTCGATGACCTATCCCGAGGCCGCGCGCCTTCGCGGGATCGAGGGAAGCATGAGCCTTTCGTTCCGCGTCGGCAAGGACGGGTCGCTCTTGTCTTCCCGCGTCGACGCGGGCTCCGGCAGCGAGATACTGGACCGGGCCGGGCTCGAGCTCCTGGCGGCGGCCTTCCCCGTGCCGAACGACTCGGGCCTGGAGCTCGAGATGAGCGTGCCCGTCGTATTCCGGTTGGAGGATTAGCCCGAGCCGGCGAGATTGACAGTACGGCCGATTGCGGCTATAAGGAAATCGCCGGGGCTCCGAACGAGGAATGCGGTCGAATGCCGCAACGGTCCCGCCACTGTAGCCGGGGATGAACGCGAGGCCGGGCGAGAATACGCCCGTAAAGCCATTGCGCGAAAGCGCGAGAAGGCATCGCAAGTAAGCTGATCCGGAAGTCAGGATACCGATCGGAGCCCGTAGCCTTCGAGGTAGAGGTATGGGCATGGCTTATCTTCATTCTCTCGTTCCGGGAATACCGAAAGCTCAGCCCGTCTCGGCCGCGCCGCGGCCCCGATCTCTCCGCGATGAATCATCGTACGCGCGGGGAGGAGGGGCGATGTGGCTTGCTCGACGCCGAGATTAGCTAGGCCGGCGGCGCTGTTCGCCGTCCTGACGTTGGCGGCCGCCTGGGTCGCCGGCGCCCAAGGGACCGTCGCGGCAGAAGCGGCGACCGGGGCCGAATCCGATGCTGATGCCGCGGTCGAGTCGTCGGCCGAGGCGGGGGCCGTCGAGGAAGGCGGCCGCTACGAGCTCGATGAGGTAACCGTCACCGCGGCCCGCGTTCTCGCTCCCGCCGGCGAGACTTCTCCCGCGGTCAGCGTGGTGACGGCCGCCGAGATCGCGGGGCGGGGCGCGTCGACCGTCGCCGAGGCCCTCGAGACCGTGGCCGGCCTCTCGCTCAACGACAAGGGAGCCCGCGGTTCCCAAGTATCCGTGTCGATTCGCGGCTCGACTACCAACCAGGTTCTCGTCCTCGTGGACGGAGTCCGCGTCAACGACGCGCTGACCGGATTGGCCGACCTCTCGCGCCTGAGCGTCGAGGACGTCGAGCGTATCGAGGTCCTTCGCGGGGCGGGAAGCTCGGTATACGGCGCAGATGCGGTCGGCGGCGTCGTCAATATCATCACCAAGAAGTCCGAGTCGCCGCTTGTCATCAGGGCCGAGCTCGGCGGCTTCCTGCCCGCGGCGCGCGTAAGCGGCTTCGGCTTCTCCAAGGTCGAGGAAGGAGCGGACGCGACGAGCCTCCTCGACTCGCAATCCTTGAGCCTCTCCTGGGCTCCGCGAATCGGGGATGCCCTCGCTTCCTTCTCGCTCGGCGCGTCCCGGGCGGCTAACGCCTACACCTTCATCGACGCGAACGGCGAGAAGCGCGAATGGGAGAATGCGGGACTGCTGGGCGCCGAGGCCTCGGCCGGCATCGAGCTGCCTTTCCTCGAGGGCAGGCTGTCGGCGAGGGCATCTGGGAGCTATCAAGACAAGGGCGTGCCCGGCACCGAGAGCTCTCCCAGCCTGCGAGCTGCCGAGCGCGACGCGGGCGCGCGGGCTTTAGCCCGCTATTCGGCCGAGCGCTTCCTCTCGGATTTCATCTCGATCGAGGCGACGCTTTCCGGCGAATGGTCGAGGGTGGATTACGAGGACCTAGACCGCCCCGACGAGGCGGCGCGTCATGATGTCGCGACTTTGGGATTCGATACCATCCAACGCGCCTTTATCGCCGAGGGCCTGACCCTCGCCTACGGGCTCTCCGCGTCTTACGCCTCGGCCGACAGCGATTCGGTCGGCAGGCCGCGGCGCCTCTCGTCGGGAGCCTTCCTCGCGCCCTCGCTCTCGAAAGGCGATATCACGATCGCTCCCTCTGTCCGCTACGACTACTACTCGGATTTCTCCGATCGCTATCCCTTGGGCGGGCTCGCCGCGACGGCCGGCTTCGTCTGGCGAGCTTCCGCGAACGACACGCTGAAGCTCAACGCCTCGCGCGCCTATCGCGTGCCCAGCTTCAACGATTTGTACTGGCCCGCGATAGCCGGGGCCGAGGGCAATCCCGATCTCGAGCCCGAGGAGGCCTTCGAGGCGAACTTCGGCTACGAGCGCAGGGGCAAGGGCCTGAAATACTCGGCCGTCGCCTATGCCCGCTACTCCCGCGGAGTCATCCTATGGCAGCCGGGAGAGGACGGGATCTGGCGGCCAAGCAACTACGGGGGCGCCTTCTATCCCGGCATCGAGCAGGAGCTTAAGGCCGATCTATCGCCTAACGTATCATTGTCCGCATCCTACTCCTACCTGCATTCATTCGTCGTTTCCGGCCCCCTTGGGCTTGCGGACAACAAGCGCCTTCCCATGACGCCGGTGCATAGCCTCAAGGCGGTCCTGTCGGGCGCCAAGGGCAAGCTTTCCTGGTCCGCGACCGCGTCCTACGCGAGCCTGCGCTACTTGAAGACGGCCAACGTCGCCTACCTCCCTGCCTATTTCACGATGGACGCCATGGCCCGCGTCGAGCTCGCGCGCGGCGCCTCGCTCTTCGCGGCGGCGGACAATCTCTTCGACGAGCAGTACCGGATCATCGAGGGCTACCCGATGCCGGGTACGAGGATTCGCATCGGCTTCGAGATGAGGCTTGGGAAAAAAGGGGGAGAAGAATGAAGAAGGGCAAGTCCTTGAGGATCGCCGCCGTCGCGGCGATCGCGGCGCTGGCGATCGCCATCGTCGGATGCGATGCGGGGCCCGGCTCGCCGCCTGATACGACGGTATCTGTCGTCAACGCGCAATACTGCGCTTTTCTCGACTCGAACACGGCTTATGTTTCCGCGTATGATTCCACGAGCGCCGAGGGCGGAGTGTACACTTTCTCCCCGGCGGGAACATCGACGGGCGGTGCCGATCGACTGTACATGACCGAAAGCTCTTCCGGTAGCGTTTTTACCTATGATCCTGAAACGCATGCTCCTTCGGCGACTAGCCTAGCGTCGACGAGGATGAACGCGACGGGAGAGATAGCGTTTTACAGGGGCATCGGCTATGCCTCGGTCGGGTCCGGCACGGGCGCCGGCGTATACTACTTCGATCCGGCGGCCGAGGTGCCCTCCTTCACCAAGATCGCCTCGTATAGGCCGATTAGCGGGACCGAGGGGGACAGCTACCAGGAACTCATCATCGCCGCCGACGGCTACCTCTACGCGGCGAACAACACTGACGGAACGGTAGTGAAGATCGATACCGCGACCGATACGATCGTCTCTACCATCAACGCGACCGCGGCCGGGGCGACAGGACTCTTCGCCGGAATTTATGACGGCGATGCCGCCGTTTTCGTCGCCAATACCGGCGGATACGACGCGGATTGGAATCCCCTGCCCGGCTCGATCGACTTCATATCAAGCAACGGGACTACGGCCGAGAGGGTTGCGAACGAGCTGTCGGGAGGCGATGCCATCTATCCCGCGCGCCTCGTCCAGCTGTCCAACGGGAACCTCGTCGCGACCGGTTATGGGCACAGCTACCTGGTCGACCTTTCCGGCGACGATCCCATCGCGACCGAGCTTCTGCATGGCGGTGCTGCCTTCGGCAGCCTCGACATCGCGTATAAGGACGGCTTGATATTCATCCCTACCTCGGGATACGGGATGAGCGCGAACCTTCTCTACGTGTTCGACGAGGACGGCAGCATGCAATCCTACAGCCCCGTTACGGTAATGAACTCGAGCGACAGTATCTCCAACATCGCCTTCTACGAGGACTGAAGCCTCTTGAAGCCCGTCGCGACCAGGTAGGTCTCGAAGGACTCGGATCGGCAGGCCTCGGGCTTGAAGCCCCTGGCCTGGCCGAAGAGCCCGCGCAGGCGCTTTAGGAGGGCCGCCTCGGCCCCGCCCTGGAAGATCTTGGCGACCATGGCGCCGCCCGGGGCTAGGGCGGCCGCCGCGTAGTCCACGACCGCCTCGACGATGGCCTCGGAGGCGCCCTGGTCGACTACGCGATTGCCGGTAGTCGCCGGGGCGGCGTCCGAGAGCACGAGGCCGTAGGGCCCGCGCTCGAGGAGCCTGGAGCGAATGGCCTCGTCGTAGAGGTCGCCGCGCAGGAACATGAAGTTCGCGCCCTGGCTTTGTATCGACAGCTCCTGCAGGTCGACCGCGGCCAGGAAGCCCGAGCCCGCCAGCTTCTTCAGGATCCACATGCTCCAGGAGCCCGGGGCCGCGCCGATGTCCAGGATGCGCATGCCTTTCTTGACGAGCGAGAATTTCGCGTCGATCTCCGCCAGCTTATAGACCGAGCGGGCCGGGTAGCCTTCCTTCTTCGCCTTCTGAGCCCAGAAATCGGGCTTCTCGTAGCTCGACATGGACGTCAGTATACTATACTGGTTCGGGGAGGGAGGATGGCCGATCAGACATTCGTCGAGGCCGAGGTATGGACGGTCGCGCAGACCGACCAGGGCAACGTCGTGCTCATCCGGCCCAAGGGCTCTGAGATCGCCGTGCCCATCTTCATAGGCCAGCTGGAGACGCAGTCGATCCTCATCGGCATGGGCGGGGTCGAGGTCCCGCGGCCGCTTACCCACGACCTCTTGGTGAGCCTCCTGGGCGCCCTCGGCGTCGAGATATCCCGCATCGAGATCCACGATCTCCGGGAGGGCACCTTCTTCGCGCGGATCCTCCTGCGTGCCCGCGATCGCGAGGTATCGGTCGACTCGCGGCCCTCCGACGCCATCGGCGTCGCGGTCCGCTCGCTTTGCCCCGTCTACATCGCCGAGTCGGTGGTCGAGGAGGCGGGCATCTCGGTCAACCTGGTCGCGGGATTCCGCGGCACGGAAGCCGAGACGACCCTCTTCGACGAGGGCGGCGGCGATGCGGCCCCCGGGGACCCGGGCGCGGGACCGCTCTCCGGCGAGCCCGCCCGCCCCGATCCGGGGCTTCCCGCGGCCTCCAAGGGCGAAGAGCGCGTCAAGCGCCTGCGCGAGGAGCTCGAGAAGGCGATAGCCGAGGAAGACTACGAGAAGGCGGCGACGATCCGCGACAAGCTGAAGGAGCTCGAAGGCTGAAGGCGCGCCTCGCCCGGCGCAGGCGCCCGTTCAGCCTTCTCGTCAACCTAATAGCTTGTTAAGCCTCGCCGCGAAGTCCGCGGGATCCTCGAGGCGCGCTCCCTCGACCAGGAGGGCCTGGCCGAAGAGGACTTTCGCGAGGTCCTCGGCCCGGGCCTCGTCGGCCTCGGCGAGGCGCTTCACCAAGGGGTGCGAGCCGTTCAGCTCGAGGATGGGCTTCACCTCCGGCATATCGCCGCCGCCCAGCTGCTTCATGAGCTCGCGCAGCTGGAGGCTGGGGTCGTCCGAGTCGACGACCACGCAGGCGGGGCTCTCCGACAGGCGGCGCGAGAGGCGCACGTCCTTGACCGCGTCGCCCAGGGCCTTCTTGGCCTTGTCGACGGCCGCCGCCGCGCCCGCGTCGTCTTCCTTAGCCTTGGCCTCGTCCTTCGAGCCGCCGAGCTCGGACTCTGAGCCCGCGCGGTTGACGCTCTTCAGCTCGAGCCCCTCGTAGGGTCCCAGGGCCGAGAGCACGAGCTCGTCGATCTCCTCGGGGCAGACCAGGACCTCGATGCCCTCCTTGCGGTACATCTCCAGGAGTGGCGATTTTCGCAGGCGGTCCTCGTCGCCGCCCGCGATGTAGTAGATCGCCTTCTGGCCTTCCTTCATCCGCGACTTGTAGTCCGCCAGGCTGGTCCAGCTCCCGGAACCGGGGATGTCGAGGGTGCTCTTCCACCTGACCAGGCCCAGCAGGGCGTCGCGGTTGGCGAAGTCCGAGTAGAGTCCCTCCTTGAGCGGACGGTTGAACTCGGCGACGAACTTCGCGTACTTGTCGGGATTCGCGGTCGCGAGGTCGGCCAGCTCGCCCAGTATCTTCTTGACGCTGGCCTGCCTGATATTGTGCATGACGCGGTTCTGCTGGAGGATCTCGCGGCTTACGTTGAGGGGAAGGTCCTCGGAATCGATGACGCCGCGCACGAAGCGGAGGTAGGCGGGCAGGAGCTCCTTGTCGTCGTCGGTGATGAAGACGCGCTTGACGTAGAGCTTCACCCCCGGCTTGTAGTCGGCGCGGAAGAGGTCGAAGGGCGCCTTTGAGGGGATGTAGAACAGGGTCGAGTACTCGATCGTGCCCTCGGCCTTGGTATGGATCCAATGCAGCGGCTCCTCGTCCGCATCGCCGAAGCCGCCCGACAGGGACTTGTAGAACCCGACGTAGTCCTCGTCCTTCAGCTCTGCCTTGGGCCGGCGCCAGAGCGCGGTGGCCGAATTGACGACCTCCTCCTTGCGCTCGGTACCGTCCTCCTTGCCCTTGTCGTCGTACTTCTTCTCCTCGGACACGAGGGAGATGGGGTAGGCGACGTGGTTCGAGTACTTCTTGATCACCGACTCGGCGGTCCACCTTCCCAGGTACTCCTCGCCCTCGGCGTTCAGGAAGACGCGGACCTCGGTGCCGTGGCCGGCCTTCTGGGCCGGCTCGACCGAGTACTCGCCCTTGCCGTCCGAGGTCCACGCGAAGGCGGCGTCGGTCCCCGCCTTCCTGCTCGCGACCACGACCTTGTCGGCCACCATGAAGGCCGAGTAGAAGCCCACGCCGAACTGACCGATGAGGTTCGAGTCGCGCTTGGCGCCGTCCGGCAGCTTCTCGAGGAAGCGCTTGGTCCCCGAGCGGGCTATGGTGCCGAGGTTCTCCTCGAGCTCCTTCTCGTCCATGCCGATGCCGTTGTCCTCGATCGAAATGGTCTTGGCCTTCTTGTCGATGACGACGCGGATCGAGGGCTCGAAGGAAAGGCCTTTATAGGCCTCGTCCGAGACGGTCAGGTAGCGGAGCTTGTCGATGGCGTCGGAGGCGTTGGACACGAGCTCGCGGAGGAAGATCTCCTTGTGCGAGTACAGCGAGTGGATGATGAGATCGAGGAGGCGCGCGACCTCGGTCTTGAAATGGTGCTGGGACATGGCATTACTCCAGGATCGTGAATGTTGTGCGAATAAAAATACCGATTGCCGCCCGCCGAGGCAAGGTCATGCGGCATGAAGAGATTCACCACTGAGGCACGGAGATTCGGACCACGGAGATCACGGAGAGGAGTAATGGGGGGAGGCGAGATCATTGATGGGAAGGCTTCAGTGTATCTTCCTTCCTTTCGTGAATTCTCCTCCGTGCTCTCCTTTACTCTCCGTGTCTCCGTGGTGAATCTCGGGGAGCCCTATTCCAAGCGGTAGGTCGTCCATTCCCGGGCGCGGCCGGCGAAGCCGAGCTCGGCGATGCGCCCTTCCATGGCCTCGATATTGTCGCCGTAGTGCATGAGCATGGTCTTGGCGCGGATCGCCGGGGGCAGGCCGGCCAATTCCTCCAGGGGAGCGTGCACGCCTCCCGGGAAGAACTGGCAATCGTGGAAGATCGCGTCGAAGCCGTACTCGCCGTCGAGCGAGGCGATCATGCCCGGGTCGTATCGCGTGTCGCTGGTGAAGAGGACGCGGTCGTCCAGGATGACGCCGTAGCTCAGGAATGAGTCCTTCCAGCTCCTGGAGGAGTCGGGGATGTGCATGGTCCTGAATACCTTGATCCCGATGCCGCCCACGGCCGTCCGGGCCATCTCGCGGTCGGCCCCGCGCATCCGCTCGGGCGGCGAGAGCCGCCACAAGTCGGCGAAGCCGAGGTACCTGCCGGCGGCCCTCTCGTTATAGGAGGCTCCCCCGCGGAGCGACATGGCCCAGAGCGCCTTCGCCAGCCGCCTCGTCGCCACCATGGTCGGCTTCTTCTTGAAGGCGTAGCGGTTCATGAGCATGACTTCCTCGAGGCCGCCGATATGGTCGGCGTGGCCGTGGGTGATGAGGTAGTTCTGGACCGAGCCGACGTTCAGCCCCCGCGAGGCCAGGGCCTCCGGCGCCCTGGTGCCGCAGTCGATGAGGAGATGGTCCTCGCCCTTCACGACGAGGAGGTTGTTCTGGTGGTACTTCTTCGAGAAGGCGCCGCCCGTCCCGATGAAGGTCAATTCGAGGCTGCCCTCGTTCCTCAAGGGGAAGGGGTTCGGCGCTATTCCCGTCTCGATCAGGCTCATTCGCGGAAGTATATCGCATGGCCGGGCCGCGATATAGCGGCCGCGCCGCGAGGCGCAGGAGCCCGGCGGGCCGCGTAAGGGGGGCTTCGCCTTTGACAGCGCGACACTTATAATGCTACTCTCGAAAACGGAATCGCCAGATTCCGCGGCGCCCGCAAGGAGAGCTTCGTGTCCAGCCTAGGGAACTACAGGAAGATGGAGAACGCCCTCCTCGCCGGGTTCTCGGCTGCCCTCGCGGCCGCGCGGGACTCCGTCTCGGCCTTCCTGTCCCGCGTCGGGGCGGCCGGGCGCCAGAAGCTCACGATCATGCTCATCCCCCATACGGAGAAGCGCGTCCTCAATTTCCAGATAAGCGTCTTCGGCCTGGCCGCCTGCGCCGCCGCCGCCCTCGCCGTGCTGGGCGCCTTCGTTTTCGCGACGGCCCGCTTCTCGGGCACGGAGGGCAGGCTCCGATCGCGGTCCAACGACCTCGCCTCCACCCAGGCGAGCCTCGACCAGCTCCGCGAGGAGACCGGCGAGCTCGTCGTCGCGGCGAAGCGCTTCGAGAGCGCCCTCTCCGGCACGCTGGGGAGGATCGGCGCCCGCCCCGCCGAGGCGCGATCTCCCCTCCAGGAGGGTGACCTCGCCTCCTTCTTCGAGGCCGAGGCCCTCGCGGCGGGCTCGGCGCGCGAGATCGCGGACCTGAAGCGGGTGACGGACTACCTCGAGAGCTCGGTCGATCCCCTAAAGGAGATCGGGACCCTCCTCCAGAACCAAGGCGCCGTCCTGACCGAGATCCCGAATATCTGGCCGGTCCTGGGAGGCGTCGGGCATATCTCGATGCATTACGGGCAGAACGAGAATCCCTTCACGGGCCAATGGTACATCCATAAGGGAGTGGACCTCTCGACCTATAGGACCGGGGATCCCGTCGTCTCGGCCGCGGACGGGAAGGTCGTCGCGCTCGGCTTCGACAACAGCCTCGGCAACTACATCATCATCCAGCACAGCCACGGCTTCATCACCCGCTACGCCCATCTCATGGCCTTCCGCATCCAGAAGGGCCAGAATGTCCAGCAGGGGCAGATCATCGGCCTCATCGGGAATACCGGCATGACGACGGGGCCTCACCTCCATTACGAAGTGCATCTCGGGACGGGCGTAATAGACCCGATGAAATTCCTCAATATCCGCCAGGGCGCCCCTTCCACCGCGGCGCGGGGCGGTTGACCGGCGGGGCCATGGCCGATTTCAGGGATACCCTCGTCAATTCGATAATCGGCGCCGGCTCGGCGGTCGACGGCGATATAGACGTCGACGGCCTCCTGCGCGTCGACGGGGACCTTCGCGGCTCCGTCAGGGTCACGGGGAACGTCGTCGTCGGCGCCCGCGCTCGGGTGGAGGCATCCATCCGGGCGCGCTCGGCGATCATCGGCGGCACGGTCAAGGGCGACGTCTACGTCACCGAGCGGCTTCGCCTCCTGTCGGGAGGAGTGGTCGTCGGCAACGTGTTCGCGCCGCGCTTCGAGGCCGAGGAGGGCACGGTCGTGCACGGCGACGTCGCCGTCACGGGCAGGCCCGAAACTGCCGAGGAGGAGCTGGCGGCCTTCGTCGAGGCCCGGGGCGACGCCCGGCGCTTCCTGGGGAAATTCCGCAGGAACTCCTTCGCGAGGCCGCTCGCCGAGGTCGCCCCCGCCCGTCCCTCCGGCGACTCGGGCCGGGGCGGCGGGAAGTAGCGCGATGGCCTCGATCGAGTTTCCCGAGGGCATCAATCCGTTCGGACCCTCCTACGTGCCCAGGCGCAAGGAGGAAGAGAAGAAGGTCGGGAAGGGCAGGGGAGCCTTCCGGGCCGCCCTGGGCGAGGCCGTCGGGGAGGCGCGCTCCAAGGAGGGCGCCTCGAGCGCCGCCGGCGAGTTCTCGCAGGCCCAGCTCGAGGAGCTATTGGACGGGGTGCACGAGGCGGGCGACAAGCTCAAGGAGAACCCGAGCGTCGACCTCGTGCAGGCCTATAAGAAGGCCGTCCGCGACTTCGTCCACTACGTCGTCGAGCGCTCCTACTCCGTCGAGGAGAAGAGCTCGGGCCGGAATATCCTCAAGCGGAACATCTATTTCCGCGTATCGATTATCGACGAGTCCCTCGAGAGGCTCGGCGCCGAGATCCTTCGCAACCAGAGGGACAATCTCGAGATCCTAAGGCGGGTGGACGAGATCAACGGCATGCTCGTCGACCTGCTGCGATGAAGAAGGAAAGCACATGGGCGATTACCGCGATGACCATACGAACCAGTCCGAGGAGGAGCTCCGGCGCCTCGAGGACGACTCTCCCCGCGAGGACGACTCTTCGTCCCGCGAGGGCGAGGGCCGCCGCCATAAGCCGAGGGACGGCCGCGAGATCCAGGGCACCGTCTACCGCCTGAAGGCGACGCACTCGAACGAGACGTTCTACGCATACTACGACGGCCCCTTGCTCGGGCAGGCCGGCGGAGGCGAGTCCGGCCGCGCGGCAACGGCCGCGGCCGAGTCGGCGCCCGCGCCCCTGCCCGCGGCCGAGTCGGCGCCCGAGGCCGCCGCGTCCCCGACCAGCGCGCCCGCGGACGAGCCGCCCGCGTCGACGGCCGAGGCCGCCTCGGCGGGACCGGCGGAGGCTGGCGCCGCGGCGAATGCGGCCCCCGCGACAGAGACGGCGGACGAGGCCGCCCCGTCGGGTTTGCCGGCGGAGCCGGCCGCCGCGTCCCCGTCGGCCCCGGCTGCCGAGCCGACCGCCGCGGCAGTGCCGGCCCCCCCGGCCGAGCCCGCCGACGAGGGAAGGCCGGAGGGCGACGCCGCGATCAGCGCAGCCGAGCTCGCGGCCGCGACGGCCGTGGCCCCGAGGACCATGGTCGTGGTCCCGACGCGCTACGGCCGCGATCTCTGCGAGCTGCAGGGCCGGGTCCTCGACCTCGCCTCGATCGGGCGCGACGAGGTCGTGAAGATCGAGCGCGTCGCTACCGAGGAGGATCTGCGCAAGGCCGAGGCGAACCGCGAGCGCGAGCGGAAGGCCTTCGACGTCTGCCGCCAGAAGATCGCCTCGCGCAACCTTCCCATGAAGCTCGTCTCGGCGCACTACCTGCTCGAGGAGCCGAAGGTCCTGTTCTACTTCAGCGCCGAGTCGCGCGTCGACTTCCGCGAGCTCGTGAAGGACCTCGTGTCGGTATTCAAGATGCGGATCGAGCTGAGGCAGATAGGCGTGCGAGACGAGGCCCGCGTGACCGGCGGCTGCGGAGTCTGCGGCCGCGTCCTGTGCTGCCACGGGGTCACCGACAAGCTCGTGCCCGTCTCGATCAAGATGGCCAAGGACCAGAACCTCTCGCTCAACTCGATGAAGATCTCCGGGCCTTGCGGGAGGCTCCTGTGCTGCCTGGCCTACGAGTACGGCTTCTACCGCGACGCCCGCCGCGAGCTCCCGAACGAGGGCGCGCGCTTCCCCTACGACGGCACCCTGTTCCGCGTCATCGAGGTGAACCCGCTCTCGGGAAGCGTCAAGGCCTCGGGCGAGGACGGGCGGCTCCTCGATTTCGGGGCCGAGCGCTTCGACTACGCCGAGGGGCGCTGGCGGGTCCGCGAGGAGTAGGCGCGGCTTCGGGGCGGCGGCGTACTCCGCCGTCCCGAGCGATCGGCGCGCTCCGAGCGGCGACGGCTCCGAGCGGCGGCCGCTCGCCTACTCGACGCCCAGGAGCTCGGCCTCGAAGACGAGGAAGGCGTGGGGCCCGATGGGCGTCCCCGGGATCCCCGCCTGGCCGTAGCCTAGCTCGGGCGGGATGACGAAAAGCCGCTTCTCGCCCCGCCGCATGCCCGAGAGCGCGATGTCCATGCCGGCGATCAGGCGGCCGGTTCCCAGCGCGAAGTCGACCTTTCCGCCGTGCAGGTCCGAGGAATCGATGACTTCGCCGCTTTTCAGCATGAGCTTGTAGGCGACGACCGCGGTCTGGCCCCTTGCCGGATAGGGCCCGGAGCCTTCCCGTATCGGCTTCGTCAAGAGGCCGCTCTCGTCGGCGACGAGGCCGGGCCAGCGGCTATCGATCGCCGCGAGGTCCGCGGCCCGCTTCGCGCCCAAGGCCGCGGACACGAGAGCGTTCCAGGCTTCCCGGTCGCAGGAGAAGGCCTTGGCCGCCTTCCCGACCCGCAGGATCTCGACCTTGCGCATCGCGTCGCCGGCCTGGATCGCCTGGGCCGCCTCCATGCCCGACACGACCTTCCCGAAGGCCGAGTAGGCGCCGTCGAGATGGGGAGCAGGGCCCAGCGTGATGAAGAACTGCGAGCCGTTCGTGTCCGGGCCGGCATTGGCCATGCCCAGGACGCCCGCCTCTTCGAAGCGGAGAGAGGGCGAGATCTCGTTCGGGAAGGCGTAGCCCGGCCCGCCCGAGCCGTCGCCCTTCGGGTCGCCGCCCTGGACGACGAATCCGGGCTCGACCCTGTGGAAGGAAAGGCCGTCGTAGAAGCGGCCGCTCCTGGACGCGTCCAGCTTTCCTTCGGCGAGGCCCGCGAAATTGCATACGGTCAGGGGCGCGCGCTCGTAGTCGAGCCGGGCGAGGATCGCGCCGCGGTCGGTCGCTATCCGCGCGTACAGGCCGTCGGGCAGCTTGTCGCCGCCGCAGGACGCCGCCGTCGCCGCGATCGCGCATGCGGCGAGGATCGCCGCGAGTCTCTTCATCCGCATGTACCCTCCACGGTTCCCGGCCGTATCGCGCCTCCGCTAGGATAGGCTTAAGTCGCTGGGTATGGCAACGCCCGATTCCGATAGGGCGCCGTCGGTCCAGTCGCTCGCCGTCGGCCCCGCTTATCGAGCCTTGACGGATCGGGCCTCGGGGTCGAATATCGACCAGTATCAGCGAAAGGAGGCCGGTCGTGGCGGACGAAGCGTATAGGCGCCCTACCTGGGACGAGTACTTCATGGAAGTCTGCAACGCGATCGCCAAGCGGGCGACCTGCGACCGCGGCCGGTCCGGCTGCGTCATCGCCCGGGACAATCAGATACTGGCCACCGGCTACGTCGGGGCGCCCGCGGGGCTGCCGCATTGCGACGAGGCCGGCCATCAGCTGAAGAAGATGGTCCACGAGGACGGGACGACGACCCAGCATTGCGTCAGGACCGTCCATGCCGAGCAGAACGCGATCTGCCAGGCGGCCAAGCGGGGCACCTCGATCCAGGGCGCCACGCTTTACTGCCGCATGACCCCCTGCCGCGCCTGCGCGATGATGATCATCAACTGCGGAATCGTCAGGGTCGTCGCCGAGCGGCGCTACCACGACGGGGCGGAAAGCGAGGAGATGTTCAGGATCGCGGGGCTCAAGCTCGAGTTCGTCCATGACGAGGTCGAGCGCTACGAGAAGCAGTAGGGCTCATCGGCCGGCCGGCTCCCTGATCGCGGGAGCGTCGGGACCGGCGGGCCCGCGAGCGTCGCGGGCAAAAAAAGAGGCCGCCCCGCGGGGCGGCCTCTTCTCCGTTCGGTTGTGCTTACCAGCGGTTGTCGTCGCGGCGGGGCTTATCCATGGCCTCGTTGACCTTGATAGCCCGGCCGTCGAGGTTCTGGCCGTTGAGGCCGTTGATGGCGGCCTGAGCCTCTTCCTCGCTGCCCATCTCGACGAACCCGAAGCCCTTGGACTGGCCCGAGTCGCGATCGGTGATGATCTTGGCGGAGACGACGGAACCGTAGTTCTGGAAGGCGGCGCGAAGGCCGTCCTCGTAGGTGCCGTAGCTGAGATTCCCGACGTAAAGCTTCTTTCCCATGTAACTCTTCCTTCGACGGCCCTTTGGCCGGTCGCTAAATCGCTCGTCCAGACGGACGAAGCCATACTATACACCGAAACCCGTAACCGTGAATACGCCCCCGCGCCGCATTCCCGCGCTTTCTTCCGGAGCTCGGTTGACCCCGCCGACGAGGCCCGGCTAGAGTGTCCCCGTGGCTATCCGCATCCTGTACGTAGCCGAGATAGTCGGCAAGGCCGGCGTCTTCACGGTCAAGAAGCTCCTTCCGCGCGTCAAGAAGGAGCTCGGGGCCGATTTCGTCGTCGGGAACGCCGATTCGGCCACCGGCGGGGCGGGCCTCGGCCGCCAGCACGCGGTCTACCTGCGCAAGCTCGGCATCGAGGCGATCACCACGGGCGAATGCGCGTACTACAAGCGCGACATCGTCGAGCATATGCCCAAGGCGCCCTACCTCATCAGGCCCGCCAACTATCCCTACGGCAATCCGGGCCGAGGCTACAAGGCCTTCTCCGCGGGCGGCGCCCAGGTCGCGGTATTCCAGCTCCTGGGGCAGGCCGGCTTCACGCGCGTCCACCTGGCGAATCCCTATCACTGCTTCTCCGACCTCGCCCGCAAGCTGCGGGAGGAGACTCCCGTCGTCATCCTCGATTTCCACGCCGCCACGACGGCCGAGAAGCGGACCATGGCCAGGCATGCCGAGGGCCGGGTAACCGCGGTGATCGGCTCGCACTGCAAGGCCCAGACCTCCGACGCCGCCGTCAGGGGCGGGACCGCCTACATCACCGACGCGGGCCGGACCGGGAGCCTCATGTCGGTCGGCGGCCTCGATCCCGAGACGCGGGTGCGCGAGTACCTGACGGGCATCCCCGCCTGGTCCAAGGACGGCAAGCTCGGGCTGGAGCTCCAGGGCTGCCTGATCGAGGCGGCGGATGACGGCCGGGCGCTTTCCATAAAGGCCCTGCGGATTCCCTGCGACGAGATCCTGGAGGACAAGTCCGAGCCAGCCTCCCCGGAGAGCGGGGCCGACGAGCGGTCGGACTCTCCGACGCCGATCGCCTAGATCCTCAGCAGGACCGACTTCGCTACCTCGTCCGCCTTGGCCTTGCCGGCCAGGGCGGCGGCGATCGCGACGGCGAATTCCCCGGCCGTACCGGCCGCCCGGGACGTTATGAGGTTCCCGTCGGCGACCACGCGCTCCTCGACATGGACGGCGCCGCGGATACCCTCTCCCATGCCGGGGAAGCAGGCGAAGCGCCGTCCCGCCAGGACGCCCAGGGGGCCCAGCACGACCGCGGGGGCCGCGCAGATCGCGGCCACGATCCTGCCGGCGGCGAAGTGCCGCTTGATCAGCGCCCCGACCGCGGCGCTCGCGGCCAAGTTCGCCGATCCCTTGCCGCCTCCGGGGACGACGATCGCGTCGTAGTCGCGGGACAGGCCCTCGGGGCCCAAGTCGGCCTCGACCGAGACGCCTCGCGACCCGGTCGCGGACATCCCGGAGATCGCGACGGCCGAGACCTCGATCCCGGCGCGCCGTAAGTAATCGATCGGAGTGAGGGCCTCGACTTCCTCGAAGCCGTCGGCCAGAAGGACGCAGGCTGTCTTCATGGACGCCCCCTATGCCCGAAGCATAAGGGGAAGGAAGCCTCCGGGCAAGGCGGCCGAGATTAAGCGCAGGTCGCGAAGCGACCCCGTGCAAGCAATTCCTTGCGCTCTAGCGAGCGTTAGGCCGCGCTCTTCCGCGAGGCCGCTCGGGGCAGCCAGCGCGACAGGGCGGCGGCGGCGAGGTAGCGCTCCTTGCCGTCGTCGGCGTAGACGCCGTGGGCGCAGCTCCCCCGGTCGTCGACGGCCTCGAAGGCCGCGCTGATCGTGGAGCCCAGGGTCACCTCGCGTCGGTAGTGGCCCCGCACGGACGACAGGTACATGGTGTCGCGCAACTCCTCGGGCAGGGCCTCGAGGGCCCAGGACAGGTAGTTGAGGTTGTGCACGTGGCCGTTCGTGTCGATATCGGAGCGGCGCACCTCGAATCGGGGCATCTCGCCGGAGGAGGGAGACCCGGGATAGTCGACCTCGCCGAGCTCCATGGGTCCCGCGGAGACGCCGTCCGGGGCCCATCCGCGCACGATTTCATCCAGCACGGGCACGGGACGCCTGCGCTCGAGGCTATAGAATACCCAGAGCGAGCGCGCCCAGCCGAGGACGGAGCCGCCCTCGTCCTTGATCCTGTACTCGCGCCAGCCGTAGAAGCGACGGACCTCGGAGAGCCAGGTCTCGATGGTGAACCGCTTTCCGTACGAGGGGTACGAGGACATCTCGACGCCGCCGCGCAGGAGGACCCAGCCGTATCCGGAATCGAGGAGCCGGGGCACGCTCCAGTCGATCGCCTCGCAGTGCGTGAAGGCGGCCTCCTGCATGAGGCCGAGCATCGCCACCGGCGTGGCCTCGCCCCTCCCGTCCATCTCGCTATACCGAAGGTCGAAGGACCTGGCGTGCAGACTCGAATCACTCATGCCCTATTGGACAGCGAAAACGGAATTCGGTTGCGGGCTATCGCGCGGCCC
>CAYPHO010000029.1:0-17722 GCA_964410245.1 uncultured Treponemataceae bacterium
GTCTTCTCGCCCTTCTACGAGAACTACGCCGCCGACGCCATCCTCTCCGGCGCCGAGCCTGACTTCGTGGCCCTGCGCCCCCCTTCCTTCGAATTCGACCGCGCCGAGCTCGAGGCCGCCTTCGAGCGCGGGCCTAAGGCCCTCATCCTCTGCAATCCCTCGAACCCCTCGGGCAAAGCGTTCACGCGCGAGGAACTGTCCTTCATCGCCCGGCTGGCCGAGCGCCATGACGCCTTCGTCATCACCGACGAGGTCTACGAGCACATCGTCTATCCGCCCGCCCGCCATACCTATTTCGCGTCCCTCCCGGGAATGTTCGAGCGGACGATCTCCTGCTCGTCCCTGTCGAAGACCTACTCGATCACAGGCTGGCGCCTGGGCTACGCGATCGCCGCGCCCCGGGTCATCGACGGACTGCGCAAGGTCCACGACTTCCTCACCGTCGGGGCCGCCGCTCCCCTCATGGAATCGGCTATCGCGGGCCTCGAGCTCCCCGACTCGTATTACGGCGAGCTCGCGCTGTCATACGAACGAAAGAAAGCCCTCTTCCTCTCATACTTGGAGCGAGCCGGATTGCCCTATCACGAGCCACAGGGAGCCTACTACGTCCTCGCCGATATTTCCTCATTCGGCGCGACCGACGACACCGCCTTCTGCGAGTGGATGGCCGAGAAAGTCGGCGTCGCCGCCGTCCCCGGCTCGAGCTTCTTCCGGGAAGATGTGCGAAGCTACATCCGCTTCCACTTCGCCAAGAAAGAGGATACGCTCCACGAAGCGGGACGCCGACTGCTCGCGTTGCGCGACACATGGGAAGCCGATCCCGATCGGCCCTCGCGCCGATCTTGAACCCCGGCTACTCTCGGCACAGATAGATCGTCGCGAACTCGCTAAGGTCGCTCGGTCTCCGATCATAGTCCGAGTAGGCCTCGATCGACCTAAAGCCCGCATCGCGCAGGTCGGCGAGAAGCTCCGCCCGCCCCAGGACGAGGAGGGGCGTCGTATTCTCATAGGTCTCGCCCGCGGCCTTGTCCTCGATCTCGATCTTGAAATCCACGCGAGCGTCGTCGCGGAAATGATACGACCGCCTGAAAGCGAAATCGTCTGTCTCGACGATCGGGAAGCGGATGCCGCTCTCGGCCAGGACCTTGTCGAAGTTTACTATTTGGAAAGCAAAGAAGCCGCCCGCTTTCAGCATGCTCCGGACCGAGGCGAAGAATGCGCGCGCCTGCGCCCTGGACTCGAGGTGCGGCAGGGTATTGCCGAAGCACAGGACGCAGTCGGCGGCCCCGAGCTCGCTTAGGCGCCGCATGTCCATGACGCGGAACGAGAGACCCGTGCGGCCTGAGCCCGCCTTAGCGATGGCGAGCCGGATCATCCGCTCGCTTAAGTCGATGCCGACGACTTCGAAGCCCCGGTCATTGAGGCCGATCGCCAGTCCGCCCGTCGCGCAGCCGGCATCGACGCAGCGCGCGCCCGGCGCGAGCATGTCGGCGATGAAGCCGATCCTGTCGCGATCGACCGGGAAGATCTCGTCGAAGCGATCTGCCAGGAAGTCGTAGGCGTTCACGGTTCAGCCGTCACGGCGCGGCCGTCGAAGGCGAGGCGGCCTGGGCCTTCCGCGCGAGCCGCGCCTCGACCCGGAACTCCCGGCCCATGCCGCCGACGGAGAATTCCTTGGGCTGGTAGCCTTCCTTCTCGAAGGCAAGGACGCCGCCCAAGCCCGGATCCATGGCGACGACCTTCCACTTCACGTACTTGTTCAGGACGGGGAATGAGAAGCCGCCGTCGGCCGCGGTCCGGGTCGACGATCCCGTTATGCCGCCCTCGCCCTTCCAATAGACGAGGACGTCGGCGATTGGCTCGCCGCTCGCCTCGTCGAGGACGATGCCCGAAACCGACGGCAAATGCGGAAGTTCCTTGTAGTAAGGCAGGACGACGCAGCCCGCGAGGAGGAGCGCGGCGAAGGCGACGAGGCAGGTCCGGAATCGTTTCATGAAGCGGCCTCCGTTCAGGGCGAGAAGTAATCGGGTCGCTGCGACCACCACGTAAGGCGCAGGCCCGCGCGAACGTCGCTGTCGAATGCGTCGCGATAGACATACTCGCGTACCCGTACATCCTTTTCGGAAATCGAGTATTCCCTGATGACGAGATCGACCAGGGCTCGCCCGTCCGGCTTGGAATCGATCCATATCCCCGTCGCGACCAGGACGCCGTCGCGGACCCAAGCGAGCGCGTTCAGTCCCTTCGAGCTGCCGAAGGATTCGGAATACAGCTCGGCCCCGCTTCGGTCGAAGATGCCCATGGCCGAGTCGATATCGCGCAGCACTTCGTAGCGGCCATCCTTGAGCCTCGAAAGGCTTGAGTACAGGTCATAGTAGGCATACCTGTCGCCCGAGTAGTTCCACTTTCTGAGCACGGGGTAAATACCGCCTTGCCCTGGGATCTCCGTTATAGGAACCGCTGCGCCCTCGGACTCGTTCAGGCGGAAGTCCTCGAGCTTTATCGAGGGATTCGCCTTGCGGGCCTCGTCGAGCCACCATTGGAGCTCCGGAGGGAAGACGAAGTCCAGCGCGCTCAGCGCGCTGGGAGCGAGCAGGAACGAGGCGAGGATCGCCGGGATGATTTTTCGAGCCGAGTTCGATCGCATGCCGCAAGTATATCGCGAGGGCCGCGCGAGGGCGACGGCGATATTTGGAAAGGAAGGCGCGGAAGGGAAACCTTTTAAAAAGGTTTCCCTTCCGCACATCTTCTATTTATGGAGGCGGGCCTACTTGCCCGAGGGGAACATGAGCTTGTAGCTGTTCTCCTTGCCGGCCGCCGCGAGGTCCTCGGGTATGAGCTTCCAATTATTATCGCTTTTCGCGGGGATGGCCTTCGCCTGCTTCTCGAACCACTGCGTCAGGTAGATTCGCAGGTCGCGGGTGGTGGCGCTGGTGACGTACTTCATGGACAGGAGGTCGGCCGCCGAGATGCCCGCGCCCCGCTCAAGGAGCCCGCCGCCGCCCATGGCGCGGTAGCTATTGATGGCCACCGTGTAGGTCTTGTCAAGGTCGAAGGGGGCGCCGTCGCTCATCGACTGAATCGCGATGCGCGCTCCGGCGGGCTTCGAGACGTCGACCGTGTACTTGATGCCGGCGACCGAGTCGTAGTTGTAGGTCGCGACCTTGGTAGCCGGGAGGTTCGTGCGGTTGTCGAAGACGATCTTGCCCTCGGCGTCGGTCTTGAAGGCGATCAGCTGATCGGTCTTCGCCTTCATGGTATTGAGCCAATCGCCGTAGGAGGCTTCCATGAAGCCTTTGATTTGGGCGCCCGTGAGGTCCATCGTGTACAACCAGTTCTCGTAGCGGTAGAGGCCGAACATGTCGCGGACGTAGACGACGCCGTCGGGGCTCGAGGGCACGACGGCCCCGGTATCGAGGGGCGCGCAGAAGGATATCTGGGCGGGCTTGAGCTTGTTCGCCGGGTCCTTGGTCAGCTCCAGCTGGAGCATGTGGACCATGTCGACGAAGGCCGAGTCGCCGAAGATGGCGTCGCGTCCCTTCATGACGCCGTCGACCTTGCCGATGGGACGCGAGACCCAGGCTTTGGCGGCCAGGAACTGGGGATCGAACTTATTCAGGAATCCGGCATCGGCGGGGACGCCCTCGGTGCCGACGAGCTTGCCCTCGAAGCTCTTCTCCCACGCCGAGCTCGACTTATTCCACTTCATGGTCACGGTCGCGACTATGATCTTGCGGCAGTCGTCCAGGGCGCCGTAGATCGGCACGATCTTGCCGGAGGGACCCTTTACGTCCACCCGCGCTTTCGTCGCCGGGTCGTAGCCGGGGCCTTCCCAGCCCTGGTGGTCGTGGCCGACGAAGATAGCGTCGAAGCCCTCGACGCGCTCGGCGACCAGCTGGGCGGCGTTCTCGTTCAGGGGCGTGTCGGCGTTCTCGCCCTTGCCGTAGGTGTAGTCGACGCCGGCGTGGAAGAGGCCGAGGAGGAGATCCGGCTTCTCCTTCGCCATGATGATGGGAACCCATTTGCGGGCGGCTTCCACCATGTCCTGGATCTCGATGCCCTCGTACAGGACGACGGGGAAGTTCTTTCGGAAGCCGGGCGTGGTCAGGCCGAGTATGACGATCTTGACCCCGCCCTTCTCGACGACCTTATATGGCGCGAAATAGGGCATCTTGGTCTTGGCGCTGACGAGGTTGGCCGAGATCATAGGCGCCTGGAGCTCGGAGCGGACCTTATCGTAGACCGCGTGGCCGGTCTCGATGTCGTGGTTCCCGACGCCGATCGCGTCGTAGCCGAGGGAATTCATCATCTCGGAGAAGACGCTCTTCTCCTTGTCCGCCACGAAGTTGTAGTAGTAGACGATGGGCTGCCCCTGCAGGTTGTCCCCGCCGTCAAGCAGGAGCAGCCGGGCGCCCGCCTTCGCGCGCTCCTGCGCGATGAGGGTCGCCGCCTGGGCGAGGTTGGTCGCCTTGGGCTTGTCGGTCTTGAAGTCGTAGGGGAAGAAGGCGCCGTGCGTGTCCGAGGTCTCGACGATGGTCAGGACGAAGGGCTTATCCGCGTAGGCGGAGGCCGCGCCTTGGGCCATGGCGATCGGGGCGAGGGCGACGAGGAAGACGGCCATGGTCAGCGCAAGAAGCCGTTTAACTTTCATAACTCCTCCGTTTTGGGCCGAGCGCGGCCCGGATGGAGTCAACTATAGCCATCGCGCGGCGCGGGGCAAGGGCCCGCGGCCGAAACGCTACCGCGGCGCCCGGTACTCCTCCCAGCGCACTTTTCCCCTGCGCACGGCCTCGCGAATCGATCGCTCGACGCCGCTCGCCTGGGCGCCGCCCGACTTCACCTCGACGAAGACGACCTCCTCGACCTTGCCGGAGGACGCGCCGACGAAGGCGACGAAGTCCACGGGCTTGCCGACGAAGCGGACCTCGGTGGGGTCGAAGGGGAAGCCGGGCAGCCAGGGCGCGAGCTGCTCGGCGGCCAGCCCGCCCAGCACGGCCCGCGAGCGTCGCACCGCATCGTCGCGCTCGGAGGCGAGGCGGTCGGGCAAGCCGCGCTCGGCCTCGAGCCTTCCCGCCCTTCGGCCCAAGCGCAGGCCGAGCCAGAGGCCGATGACCAGCAGGACTAGGGCGGCGAAGGCGGCCGCGGCCAGGAGGTAGGCGGCCTGGGCCTGGCTCAGGGACTGTATCGAGTTCATCTCGGGCCCAGTATACGAAGTTTTTCGATTCTAGGTCGACACAGCGTGTCGACGAGCATATGGAAAAACTTCGTGTAAAGGCTTGCCGCGAACCGTATCCTCGGTTTCGGATACGGTTCGCTCTCGTGCCTTATATCAGTATATCAATGCAAGCCTTAGTAAGGCCCTTGACCCCGACGGGCATACCGGGTATGTTTCCCTTACCACTATGAAAGCGAATCCGAGTTTCGGACAGATCGAATCCCTCGCCGACGCGAAGAGCGGCCTCCTCCTTTCCGGCCTCCTCCTTAGCGGGCTCCTTCTTAGGAGCACGAGCGGAACGGGTTCGGCGGCCGAGGCCGGATAGGGCATAAGCCCTTAAAAAATGAACCCGCAGCCGCTCGAGCCGGCCGCGGGTTTTTTTATCCGCGAGCGGCGGGCGGCTCCGGGCCAAGGAGTCGAAGATGGCCAAGTACAGTCCCTTCCCCAAGCCGCCGGCGATCGAGCGTCGCTGGCCCGACCGAAGGATCGAGCGGGCGCCCGCCTGGTGCTCGGTAGACCTGCGCGACGGCAATCAAGCCCTTATCGAGCCGATGGGCGTCGACGAGAAGCTCGCCTACTTCGACCTCCTGGTCCGCATGGGCTTCAAGGAGATCGAGATCGGATTCCCCTCGGCCAGCCAGATCGAGTTCGACTTCGCCCGCGCCCTAATCGAGGGGAACAGGATTCCCGAGGGCGTCGCCATCCAGGTCCTCTGCCAGTGCCGCGAGCATCTCATTTCGCGCACCTTCGAGAGCCTCAAGGGCGCGAAGAAGGCCGTCTTCCATATCTACAATTCCACCTCGCCCGTGCAGCGGAAGGTGACCTTCGGCCTGGACAAGGCCGAGATCAAGGCCATGGCCATCGAGGGAACGCGCATGGTCAAAGCCGGGCTCGGGTCCGTGCCAGGCACCGAGATCATCCTCGAGTACTCGCCCGAGAGCTTCTCGAATACCGAGGTCGAGTACGCCCTGGAGGTCTGCGAGGCCGTCATGGACGAGTGGGGCGCCTCGAAGGACCGCAAGGTCGTCCTGAACCTCCCCGCGACGGTCGAGGCCTCGACCCCCAACCTCTACGCGGACATGGTCGAGTGGTTCGCTACCCACCTGACGCGCCGCGACGCGGCGATCATCTCCCTGCATACGCATAACGACCGCGGCACCGGCGTCGCGGCCAGCGAGCTCGGGCTCCTGGCCGGGGCGGAGCGCATCGAGGGAACGCTCTTCGGGAACGGCGAGAGGACGGGCAACCTCGACATCGTGACCATGGCCCTGAACATGTTCAGCGAGGGCGTCGATCCCGGCCTCGACGTCTATAACATCCCGGCCCTGTCCTCGGCCTATACCGACTTCACGGGCATGGAGATCCCGCCCCGCCATCCCTACGCGGGCGACCTGGTCTACACGGCCTTCTCGGGCTCGCACCAGGACGCGATCAAGAAGGGCATCGAGAAGCGCGGGAGCGCGGCGGCAGAGGACGCGCCCTGGGAGGTCCCCTACCTGCCCATCGACCCCCGCGACATCGGCCGCAGCTACGAGGCGATCATCCGCATCAACAGCCAGTCGGGCAAGGGCGGCGTCGCCTACATCCTCAAGGAGGGCGCGGGCTACGACCTTCCCAAGGCGATGCATCCCGAGGTCGGGATGTTCGTCAACCGCGTCGCGGACATCCGCGGCAAGGAAGTGGACGCCCCCTCGCTCAGGGCGCTCTTCGAGGGCGAGTTCATCAACGTCGCCGAGCCCCTGGCCCTCCTGTCCTTCAACGAGGTGCCCGACCACGCGAACGGGGAGACCACGTGGAAATCCATCGTGCGCTATAAGGGCGAGGAGCGCGAGATCGTCGGCAAGGGAAAGGGCCCGATCGACGCCTTCGTGAAGAGCCTCTCGTCGCTGGGCATCGAGGGGATCGGCATCGTGTCCTTCCACGAGGACGCGCTGACCGTGGGCGCGGACGCGAACGCGGTCGCCTACATCCAGGCGCGCATGTCGGGCGCCCCCTCCACCTGGGGCGTGGGGCTGGACCCGAGCATCGCGGCGGCGGGCGTGCGCGCCGTCCTGTCGGCGGTGAACCGCGCCCTCGCCAAGGGCGGGCATTGAAGCCCGCGCCGGGGCGCTGAATAGCGGAAGGCCGTCGCTGTATACTGCGGCGATGGCCTTCCTTCCCGCCCGTCCCGCCGATCTCACCGCCCGCGGCCTTAAGCCCGGGGACCTCGACGCGGTCTTCGTGACGGGCGACGCCTACGTCGACCAGGTCTCCTTCGGCGCGGCCCTCCTGGGAAGGCTGCTCGAGGCCGAGGGCTACCGCGTCGGCGTCATCGCGCGGCCCGATCCCGACGACGTCGAGGCCTTCCGCCTCCTGGGCCGGCCCCGGCTGGCATTCCTGGTATCGGCGGGAGCGCTCGATTCGATGGTCGCCTCCTACACCGCGAACCGCAAGCCGAGATCCGAGGACGACTACGCGCCGGGAGGAAAGCCCGAGCTCTGCCTGCGCGGCGACGGGACTATCGGTCCCGGTAAGGCGGGAAGGCGCAACGCGCGGCCGGACCGCGCCACGATCGCCTATGCCGCCAAGTGCCGCGAGGCCTACAAGGGAGTACCCGTAATAATCGGCGGCGTCGAGGCCTCGCTGCGCGCGACCGCCCACTACGACTATTGGTCCGACAAGGTCCGCCGCTCGATCCTCCTGGACTCGAAGGCGGACATCCTGGCCCACGGCATGGGCGAGCGCGCGTTATGCGAAATCATGCGCCGGCTCGGCGGCCCCGCGGGCGGCGGCCCCGACGGCCCCGAGCGCGGGGGCTGCGCCGTGCGCGGCGGCCCCGCGGGCGCGGCGGGCGGCCCCGATCGCGGGAGCGGCCCCGAGCGGGCCGCAGCCGACCTGCGCGGCATCCCCGGCACGGCCTGGCGCTCGGCCTCGGCGCCGGCTCTCGAGCCGGGATCCTTCGTCGAGCTGCCCTCCTTCGAAGCCGTATCATCGGACGACGAGGCCTTCCTCGAGGCGACCCGCCTGCGCTACCGAAACGCCGAAGCGCGCCGCGGCAGGGCCCTCGTCGAGCGCTCGGACGAGCGCTTCGTCGTGCTGGAGCCGCCGGCCCTCCCCCTCTCCGGACCCGAGCTCGACCGCGTCCACGAGCTGCCCTACGAGCGTTCCTGGCACCCGATGTACGAGGCCTTCGGAGGCGTGCCGGCCCTCGAGGAAGTCCGCTTCTCCATCGTATCCAGCCGCGGCTGCTTCGGCGGCTGCTCCTTCTGTTCGATAACCCTGCACCAAGGCCGCGCCATCGCCGCGCGGAGCCGCGAATCGCTGGTCCGCGAAGCGGAAGCGCTGGCAAGGCTTCCCGCCTTTAAAGGCTATATCCACGACCTGGGAGGGCCCACCGCGAACTTCCGCGCCTCGGCCTGCGCCAAGACGGATGCCGAGGGCTCCTGTCCCGACCGGCTCTGCCTGGCCCCGGAACCTTGCCCGAATCTCGCCGTCGACCACTCGGACTACTTGGCCGCCCTGCGCGCCGTCGAGGCCGTGCCGGGCGTCAAAAAGGTCTTCATCCGATCCGGCATCCGCTTCGACTACCTCATGCTCGATCAGGACGAGTCCTTCTTCCGCGAGCTCGTCCTGCGGCACGTCTCGGGCCAGCTCAAGGTCGCGCCCGAGCACGTGTCGGAGCGCGTCCTGGCCCTGATGGGCAAGCCCGGCCGGGCGGCCTACGACGCCTTCGCGACGCGCTACGCGTCATTGAATCGCGAGCTCGGGCTACGGCAATACCTGGTGCCCTACTTCATCTCGGCCCATCCGGGCGCGGGCTTGGCCGAGGCGATCGAGCTGGCCGAGTACCTGCGCGACTCGGGCTTCGTCCCCGACCAGGCCCAGGACTTCTACCCGACGCCGGGCACCCTGTCGACGGCCATGTACAAGACCGGCAAGGACCCGCGCACGGGCGAGGCCGTTCATGTCGCCCGCGGCGAGCGCGAGCGGGCGATGCAGCGCGCCCTCCTTCAATACAAGAAGCCCGAGAACCGGGAGCTGGTGCGGGAGGCCCTGATCCTGGCCGGGAGGCGGGACTTGATCGGCCCGGGGAAGAAGTGCTTGATACGTTAAGCGAAGCATTAGGCTAGGGAGGCATGCGGTGAGCAAGAGCGTCGCGGGAAAGGTGATATGGATCACGGGGGCCTCGTCGGGGATCGGAAGGGCCGCGGCGATCGAGGCCGCGAGGCGCGGCGCCCGCGTCGTGCTGTCGGGCAGGAGGGCCGAGGCCCTGGACGAGACCGCCGCCGCCTGCAAGGCCGCGGGAGGCCAGGCAGCCGCGGTCTTGGCCTTCGACCTCGAGAATCCGGAGGCCAGGGCCGAGGCCTGCGAGGCCGCCCCCTCCCTCCTGGGGCCGATCGACGCCCTGGTACTGAACGCCGGCATGACGCAGCGCTCTACCTTCATGGAGACCTCTGCCGAGGCCTTCGACCGCGTCATGCGCCTCGACTTCGACGCCCAGGTCGACCTATGCCGCCGCGTCCTTCCCGCGATGATCGCGCGCGGCTCGGGCTGCTTGGTCGCCGTGTCGAGCTTCGTCGGCCTCGCGGGCATGCCCAGGCGGCCCGCCTACTCGGCGGCCAAGCACGCGATCGCGGGCCTCTTCCAGAACCTGCGCGCGGAGCTCGGCGGCAGCGAGATCCGCGTCGTCACGGTCTACCCGGGCTACGTACGGACGGCCGTGGCGCACAACGCGCTCGACGGCGAGGGCAGGCCGACGGGCAGGGCCGACCCGAACATAGAGGGCGGGGTCGACCCCGCTGTGCTCGGCCGCGACATCGTCCGCTCGATCGAGGGCGGCCGCGTGGAAGTGCGGTCGGGCTTCACCATCAAGCTGCGCTTCGGGCTCTTCCTGTCGCGCCGCCTGCCTCGGACCTGGGCCGCAATGTCGGCCCGGCACGAGGGGCTGTAGGGGCGCCGCTCGGGGCCGGCCGGGGCCGCCCTACGCGACCGTCTCCACGCGGATCATGTTCGTCGTGCCCCGGCGCGCGAGCGGCAGGCCGGCGACCACGACCAGGCGGTCGCCCTTCTTCAGGGCCCCCGCGTACGAGCAGGAATCGACCATCTCGGCGACCAGGGCGTCGAGACTCTCCTCGGGGCCGGCGAGGAGGAAGGGCCTCACGCCCCAGTTCATCGCCATCTGGTTGTAGACCGCCTTGTCCTTCACGAAGGCGAAGATAGGCATGCGCGGCCTTAGGCGCGAGATGAGCTGGGCGGCCTGGCCGGTCTCGGTCAGGACCGCGACGCCCGCGGCGCCGACCTGGTACGCGACCGATACCGCGTTATACGACACTATCGCGGCCAGCTTGCCCGCGCGGACCTCGGGCGGCATGCGCTCGTGGAAGAGCTCGTAGTCGAACTCGGCCTCGACCTGCCTGATGATGGCGCTCATCGTCTCGACGACCTGTACCGGGAAGCGGCCGATCGCGGTCTCGCCCGACAGCATGACGGCGCTGGTCGAGTCGAAGCAGGCGTTGGCCACGTCGCTCGCCTCGGCCCGAGTGGGCATGGGGCTCTCGATCATGGACTCGAGCATCTGCGTCGCCGTGATCACCGGCTTGGCGCTCAGGAAGCCGTCGCGGATCAGCCGCTTCTGCGCGATGGGCACGGTCTCGATGGCGATCTCCACGCCCATGTCGCCGCGCGCCACCATGATGCCGTCGGCGGCGGCGAGGATCTCCGCGGCCGCGTCCAGGCCCTTCGCGCTCTCGATCTTGGCGATGAGCTTCACCTGGTTCTTCCGCCCCGAGGGGGCGAGGGTCCGCTGGACGAGCCTGCGCACTTCCTCGATATCGGTGGCGTTGCGCACGAAGGAGAGGGCGATGTACTCCACCCCCGCCTCGGCGGCGAACTCGATGTCGCCGATATCCTTCTCGGACAGGAAGGGGATGGGGTAGTCGACGCGGGGGATCGTCAGGTGGGCCTTGGGCCTGAGCGAGCCCGGGTTGCCGATCCTGACCGACACCGAGCCGCCGCCCCGGGCGCCGCCGGGCGCGGCGTTCCCGGCGACGACCTCGCCGGAGAAGTAGCCGTCCATGAGGAGGATCTTCTGGCCGATGGAGCAGAGCGAGTCGATCTCCGGCAGGTTCGTGTACACGCGCCCGGGATCGGGCGAGGACAGCGCCTCGATCCCCTCGGGGGGCCGCGACTCGATGACCAGGACGGAGCCGGCCTCGAGGGCGATCGGCTTCGCGTAGCCGTACATCCGGACCGCGGGGCCCTTGATGTCCGCCATGATCGCGACGGGGCTCTTGAGGGACTCCCTCGCCTCATGGACGGCGGCCACCAGGAGCCTCGCGGCCTCGGGATCGGAATGGGAGAAATTGAGCCTGAAGACGTCGACCCCGGCGCGGATGAGGGCGGCGATCGTCTCCGGCTTGTCCGAGGCCGGCCCGATGGTAGCGACTATCTTCGTGCGCTTGAATGATCGGCTGGGGGATTCCATAGCTACTAGTCTTGCCTAAAAGCGGGGGAATTGCTAGACTGTTTACATGAACACTTGCTCATATATTCATTACTACCTATCGGAGGCCGCGGCATGAGGGCGAAGAGGAGCCGTTCGAGGGCGGCGGTCCCCGCTGCCGCCTGCGGGGACCTCGATCACGGTTCCCGGGCCGATTCGGCCCGGGAGGCGAATATACCGGCCCCCCTCCTCAGGGAGGCTAGCGAGCTCTTCAAGATGCTCGCGGACCCGACGCGGCTGCGCATCCTGAGCGCCCTGGCCTCCGGGGAGCTCTGCGTCCATCACCTGAGCGAGGCGCTGGGAATGAGCCAGTCCGCGATCAGCCACCAGCTCGCCGCCCTCAGGGCGGCCCGGCTCGTCGAGGCGCGCCGCGAGGGCAAGTCCGTGGCCTACAGCCTCGCCGACGATCACGTCACGGCGCTGCTCGAGGCCGGGCTCGAGCACGCCGCCGAGCGCGCGGCCGGCCTCGCGGGCGCGGCATCGGCGGTACCGGGGGGACGAGCGTGAAGAAGCTCCTCGCGTCCTTCGGCGCGGCGGCCGTCCTCATCGCCGCCTCCTATCTCGCCGGCCCCGGGGGCGCCCTCGGGGGACTCGGATCGCCGGCCTTCCTTCCCCGCGCCCTCCTTATAGCCGCCTACCTCGCCGCGGGCTACGACGTCCTCCTGGCGGCAGTCCGCAGGATCGCCCGGGGCGACGTCTTCAACGAGCTCTTCCTGATGAGCCTCGCGACCGTCGGCGCCCTGATCATCGGCTACGACGAGGAGGCCATAGGCGTTATGGCCTTCTACAAGGTCGGCGAGGCCCTGCAGGAGGCGGCCTACGAGAGGAGCGTCCGCTCGGTCCGCGCCCTCATGGCCCTCAGGCCCGATACGGCGCGGGTCCGGCGGGGAGAGGCATGGATCGAGATGCCGCCCGAGGAAGCCGCGGTCGGGGATCTGTTCATGGTCAAGCCCGGAGAGCGCGTTCCCCTCGACGGCCGCGTCGTCGAGGGCGAGTCCTTCGTCGACTCGTCCTCGGTCTCGGGCGAGTCCGCGCCGAGGTCGGCTGGACCGGGCTCCGAGATACTGTCGGGCTTCGTCGCCCTCGACGGATCCTTGACCGCGCGGGCGACCAGGGCCGCGGCCGATTCCTCGGCCGCGCGCGTCATCGCCCTCGTCGAGGGCGCCTCGCGGGCCAAGGCGAGGACCGAGCGCTTCGTGACGCGATTCGCCCGGGTCTACACCCCGATCGTCGTCGGCGCGGCCGCGCTCGTCGCCTTCGGGCCGCCGATCGCCGGGCTGGGAAGCCTATCCGAGTGGGCTTACCGCGCCCTCGTCCTCCTGGTCATCTCCTGTCCCTGCGCCCTCGTCGTCAGCGTGCCCCTGGCCTACTTCGCTGGCATAGGCGGCGCGGCGCGGCGCGGCGTCCTGATCAAGGGCGGCCGCGCGATGGACGCCCTGGCGAGGGCGGGAACCGTCGTCCTCGACAAGACGGGAACGCTGACGAAGGGCGAGTTCTCGGTGCGCGCCGTCCTGCCGGAGCCGGGCTGGGACGAAGGGGCCGTGCTGGCCTTCGCGGCCGCCGCCGAGTCCCGTTCGCTGCATCCGATCGCCGCCGCGATCCGGGCCGAGGCCGAGCGCCGCGGCCTCTCCTCGGGATCGGAGGACGAGGCCTCGTCGATCCGCGAGGCGCCGGGGGCCGGGGTCGCCGCCGAGGTCGGCGGCCGCCGCGTCCTGGCCGGCAACGACCGGCTCTTCGCCGCCGAGGGGATCGGCGGCTGGACGCGCGGCGGCGCCGCCGACGCTACCATGGTGCGGGTGGCGGTCGACGGGAAGCCGGCCGGCTTGATCCTGGCCGGGGACGAGCCGAAGGTCGAGGCGGCCCGGGCGATCCGGGAGCTCGGCGAGCTGGGCGTCCGACGGACGGTCATGCTGACCGGCGACGCGCCCGAGCCCGCGATGCGCGTAGCCGAGGCGCTGGGCATAGCCGAGGCGGAGGCGGGGCTGAGCCCCGAGGGGAAGCTGGATATCCTCGAGAGGATCGTCCGAGAGACATCGGCGTCGGGATGGACGACCGTCTTCGTCGGCGACGGTGTCAACGACGCGCCCTCCTTGGCCAGGGCGGACGCGGGCATAGCCATGGGAGCGGGCTCGGACGCCGCGGTCGAGAGCGCCGACGCCGTCCTCTTGTCGGGAGACCTCGGCCTGGTCGCCCGAGCGATCCGGCGCTCGCGGGCGACTCGCTCCATAGCCGCGCAGAACATCGCGCTGGCCCTGGGGACGAAGGCGGTCGTCTTCGGCCTCGGCATAGCCGGGGAGGCGGGAATGTGGGCCGCGGTCTTCGCCGATGTCGGCGTGGCGCTCTTGGCTATCGGGAATTCGCTAAGGACTATGAGATGATCACTGTAAATTTATATTTCCAATTGCAGGACTCGGACTTGTTGCGCATATACTTCTGGCATGCCAGACAGCCTCGGCGTTACGACATCGAAATCCGGCAGGCTTAAGAGAAACACGCTCGTCAGCGCCGCCGGGCTGGGCGTATTCGCCTCGATCCTGGTCATCGGGCTCGTCGCATATCAATCGATCCGCGAGCGAGAGGCTATAGTCGCGTACGAGAAGGACTCGTTGGCGCGCATCGCCCAGATCGCGGCGGTCGAGATGACGGACATGCTGAACCAGATCCGCTTCTTCTTCGAGGCGGCCGACCTTTGGCTTTCGACGCGCCCGGCATCCGATCCGCGCTTCGATCCCGATTTCCATAAGCTCGTCGAGGAGTTTCGCGGCACGATGACCGGGAACGTCGATATACACCTCGTGTCGGAATCGGGAGGCCTCTACTTCATACCCTCGGCGAGCCGCGAGCCCTTGATGGACGTCGGCGATCGCGCGTATTTCCGCGCCCAGGGCGACCCCTCGACCCGAGGCTTCCGCGTAAGCGATACCGTCTTGAGCCGCTTGACCGGCCGATGGGGCATTCCCATCTCGTACCCGCTGTCTTCGCGGAATGGCGGCATATCGGTGATATTAGCCGCCTTGGAGCTTTCCAGCATCGAGGCGATCTATGAGGAAGTCAGGCCGAAGCCCGGAGGATCGGTCACCCTTATACGCAGGAACGGCCTCATCATGGCGCGGGTGCCCTTCATCGAGGGCCTCATGGGCAAGCGGATCGCCGAGGACGCGGCCTCCTGGTGGGATACGACCCTCGCCTCCCCGATCATGATAATGCGCGCCACGTCCACGGATCAGGTCGAGCGCGTGATCGCGACGAGCACGATATCCGATCCGGACTTAGCCATCAGCGTATCCGCCAGCATACCCGACATCCTATCGCAGTGGAGGAGGGCCCTCGCCTCGAGGATCGCGACGGCAGTCGGGCTGATCGCGGCGATCGCCCTGGTCTCGGCGCGCCTCCTTTTCGCCTTGCGGCGGCAGAATACCGCCCAGGCCGAGCTGGCCGCGAGCCTCGATCGGCTACGCGAGAGCGACGCGACCAAGGAGAGGCTCATCTCGATCCTGGGCCACGACCTCCGCAGCCCGATAAGCGGCATCTCCGGCCTCCTCGACGCGATGGCCGCCGATATCGACGGCCTCGAGCGAGGCGAGCTCGAGCGCTTCCTGACGGCCCTGCGCAAGAGCGCGCGCGGCACGAGCCAGCTCCTCGAGAATATCCTCGCCTGGTCGAGGTCGATGCGCGGCGACATGCCGCTGTCCGCCTCCGCGACCCGCCTACGGCCCCTCGTCGAGGAGTGCGCCGACCTGCACGAGCTGTCGATCTCGGACAAGGGCCTGTCCCTGGAGATCGACGTCGATCCCGAGTTGGAGGCCAGGGTCGATCCCGAGCTCTTCAAGGTCCTGATGCGAAACCTTATCTCCAACGCCGTTAAGTTCAGCGAGCGCGGAGGGAGGATCGTCGTATCCGCGGCGCGCGGCGACGGGGGCGCGATCGTCGAGGTCCGGGACGAGGGAATCGGCATGGACGAGGCGGCGCTCGCGCGGCTCTTCGAGCCCGGCGCGGACAAGTGCCGCCCGGGAACGGCGAGCGAGCGGGGATCGGGACTCGGCCTCATCCTCTGCAAGGACATCGTCGAGCGCCACGGCGGCTCGCTGGAAGCGTCCGGCGAGATCGGGAAGGGAAGCTCCTTCGCGATCCGCCTGCCCGGCTAGGCCGAGCCCTCGCGGCGCCGCGAGGGTCCGGCCGTAAAGCCGAGCGCCGTCCTCAGCTCCTCGAGGCCGACGGGCTTCTGCAGGAACAGGTCGAAGCCGGGCTCGGTGCCCGCCGAGGCGTCCCGGCGGTCCGCGCCCGTCAGGGCGATGATCCTCATGGGACGGGATCCCGAAGCCGCTTCCGCGTCGCGGATCGCGCGGACGAGCGCGAATCCGCCGCCCTCCCTGCTCTCTCCCGGGCGCCAGGGCATGCCCAAGTCCGCGAAGGCCGCGTCGAAGCCCGGGCCGCGCAGCGCTTCATTGAATGCGGCGAAGGCTTCCTCCCCGCTCGAGGCGACGACGGCCTCGACGCCGATACGCGAGAGGAGCCGCGACAGGATGTCGCGCACCTGCTCGTCGTCGTCGGCCGCGAGGACCCTCATCGCGCGCCGTCGCCGGGCGGGGAAGAGGAGGCCGCCGCGCTCGCGGCGGCGAGGGCGGCCTCCCACGCGAGGACGATGCGCTCGGCCCGGCCGGCGACGACGCGGGGATCCTCGAGGGGAAGCGCGAGCGCGAGGCGCCGCAGCGCGTCGGCGCCCCGCTCGAAGCCGACGAGCGAGAAGAGCGCGCCGAGTTTCCGCGCGGCGGGCCTGAGCGCCTCGGCGTCCCCGGCGGCGACGGCGGCCCGCAGCGCCTCCGCGGCCGCCTCGCCCTCGGCGCGGGCGGACTCGAGGGACTCGGCCGCCTCGCTTCCCTTGCCGGACCAGCGCCCGCGCAGCTCGCCCGCGGGCGGCGCCCAGGCGGCCGCCACGGCCTCGTCGAGGAAGCCCAGGAGCTTCGGGACGTCCACGGGCTTGTCAAAGACGCCGTCGAAGTCCGATCCGGACTTGCCCAGCTCCTCGGGCCCGAAGGCGGTCAGGGCCGCCAGGGGAATCGCGGGATCGAAGCGCGTCCCCGCGTAGGACCGGATCCTCTTCCCCAGCTCGATCCCGTTCATGCCGGGCATCTGGATATCGAGGATGGCCGCGTCGGGCTCGGCCTCCTCGAGCAGGCGGAGGGCCTCGGCGCCGGAGGAGGCCAGCGTCGTCCTGTGCCCGGCGTTCGAGAGTATCGCGGCCATGTACTCGAGATTGACCTCGTTATCGTCGACGACGAGGAGCCGGTACGCGCGCTCGCGGGGGGAGGGGCGGGAGGGATCGGCCGCGTCGGGCTCGCCGACCGGCACGAGGATCGTGAAGACCGAGCCTCGGCCGCCCTCGCTCTGCAGGCGGATCTCGCCGCCCAGGGCGCGCACGATGTTCCTCGCGAGCGAGAGGCCGATGCCGGTCCCGCCCTCCTTCGAATAGGGCGAGGAGAGCTGGACGAAGGGCGCGAAGATCCTGAGCTGGTCCTCGGGGGCGATGCCCGTCCCCGTGTCGGACACGGAGAGCGAGAGGTAGGGGACGTTCCCCCTCCTGCGCTCGATCGCGGCGGACACGGCGACGCCGCCGCGGTCGGTGAAGGAGACGGCGTTCGCCAGCAGGGCCGAGAAGGCCCTGCCGAGCTTGTCCGGATCGCAGCGCAGCGTCTCGTCCGGGATCGCGCCGACCTCGAAGGAGAGGCCCTTCGCCTCGGCCTTGGCGCGGAACTGATCGCAGCCGCGGGCGACGAAGGCGGACAGGCCGAAGGGGATCTTGCGGATCGTCCCCGTGCCGGCCTCGAAGCGCACGAAGTCCAGGATGTCGCCGAGCATGTCCATGAGGCCCTGGGCGCTCGCGATGATGGACGCGGCCCTGCGCTCGCTCTCGCCGCCGCCCATCTCGATGAGCCTCGCGGCCGCGAGCACGCTGGCGATGGGGCTCTTCAGGTCGTGGCTCATCGACGCGAGGAAGTCGCTCTTGGCCTTGTTGGCGCGCTCGGCCT
>CAYPHO010000030.1:0-13157 GCA_964410245.1 uncultured Treponemataceae bacterium
CCTCGACGCAGACCAGGCTCTCGAAGGCCGAGGCGAGGAAGGAGCCGAAGAGCCCGACCCCGCAGTAGAGGTCGGCGGCCCTCCCGCCCGACAGGCCCCCGACGGCGTCCTTCACCAGGTACTCGAGCAGGTGGAGGTTGGATTGGAAGAATCCCTTGAGGTGGAAGCTGATGTCCTTGCCCGCGACCGCGACGGATACGAGTCCCTGCCGGCCCTCGAGCCAAAGCTCCTCGCCGTAGCCGAAGGCGAGGAAGCGATCCTTGCCCGCGATGTAGGGGCGCATCTCCTCGTAGCCGCGGCTCCCGCCCGCCCTTTCCTCGATCCAGGATTGGATCGGCCGCGCCGCGACGGGGCAGGTCCTGGCCTCGATCGCCTCGGAGGACGAGCGCCGCATGAGGCCGATCCTTCCCGCCCGGGTGAAGTGGAGCTGCATGCGGTTGCGGTAGGCGAGCGGGATCGAAGGTACGGTCTCGATCGGGCCCGCATCGACGCGGGCGTTGCGGGCGAAGGCCTCGCCGACAAGGAGGGCCTTTTCCTCGACCTGGCGCCTATACGCGAGATGCTGGAGATTGCAGCCCCCGCACTCGCCGTAGAGGGGGCAGACCGGGGCGACGCGATGCCGGCTGGGCTCCAGGACCTCGACCAAGCGGGCTCGGCAGAAATCCCTGCGCTCCTCCCGGATCGAGGCGAGCACGTCCTCGCCCGGCAGGGCGAAGGGCACGAAGACGGCCTTGCCGTCGAGGAAGCCCAGCCCGTCGCCCCCGGCGACGAGCTTCTCGATCTTCAGCCGAAGCGCGTCGGGACGGGGCATCGGCTTCAGCGCGAGCCGAAGGCGCTCGCGTAGCGCCCGGCCGCGAGCAGGGCCTCGACCATGCTCACCGCGCTCGCCTCGCCCTTCCACGCGATGTCGAAGGCCGTGCCGTGGTCGACCGAGGTCCTGAGGAAGCTCATCCCGAGGGTCAGCGAGACGGTCCTGTCGAAGTCCAGGGTCTTGCAGGCGATGTGGCCCTGGTCGTGGTAGAGCGAGAGCACGGCCGCGTACCTCCCGCATTTGGCCTGGTGGAAGACCGAGTCGGCGCCGATAGGGCCGGCGACCTTCAGGCCGCGCCGCGCGGCCTCGGCTATCGCCGGCTCGATCTCGCCTCCCTCCTCGTCGCCGAACAGGCCGTGCTCGCCGCAGTGCGGGTTCAGGCCGGCGACCGCGAGCGGCCCCGAGAGGCCCAGCTGGGCCAGCGCGTCCGAGCAGCGCTCGATGTAATCGACGAGCCGGTCCTTGGTCACCAGCTCGCAGGCCCGCTTGAGCGAGACGTGGCGCGTCAGGAAGAAGACGCGCAGTCCCAGGGTCTCGAACATGGTCAGGGGATCCGCGACGCCCGACACCGCGCCGAGCATCTCGGTATGGCCTATGAAGGGCACCTTCGCGGCGGCGATGGATTCCTTGTTGATCGGGGCGGTGGCTAGGGCGGCGGCTTTCCGCCCGAGGGCGGCCCGGCCCGCCGCGTCCACGTACTCCCAGGCCGCCTTGCCGCACAGCGCCGAGACCTCGCCCGGCCGGAAGGCGGAGGGATCGGCGTTCGCCAGGTCCACCATCTCGAGGAAGCGTCCCTCGCCGCTCGCTTCCGAAGGATCGGAAAGGACGCGGACTTCCAGGCCCGAGCCCGTCAGCTCGACGGCCTTTCGCATGACGCGAGCGTCCCCGTAGAGGACGGGCCTCGAGGAACCGCGGACCGCGCTTTCCGCGAAGGCCCTCGCGCATATCTCCGGGCCGATCCCGGCCGGATCGCCCATGCTCGCCGCGATGATCGGCCTCCGATCGCTTACCATCGATGCACCCCCGGCGCAGTATCGGACGCGGCGGCCCGAGCTGTCAACGTCGCAAGCCTGGAAGCGCCGGCGCCGCACTAGAGGCGCGGCTCCATGCCGCGCGATCGAGGCTTGAATTGCACGGCGATGTCCCCTATAGTGGACCAACCGTGAGAAAAAGCTCCAAGCCCGCCCCCGATTCGGAGGAGCGGCGGGCCGAGGGCTCGCCCGACAATCCAGCGCCGAACGCAAGCAGTGCCGATGGCGCCGAGCCGCGCCGCAAGCGCCGGCATGGAAAGAGGCGAGGCCCCAAGACCGAGGACCCGAGCCAAGGCAGCCTCTTCGAGAGCGAGCCCGCGAAGAGCCGCCGCGATGGCGGAGCTTCGGGCGAGCCCGAGGAAGGCGCGCCCGAATCCGAGGGCGGCGAGGGCAAGAAGAGCCGCTCCAAGCGCCGCCGCGACCGCCGCAAGGCGGCGATGAAGGCGAAGTCGGAAGACGCCCCGCAGGAGGCGGCTCCCAGGCAGGCCCAGCCGAAAGAGGCCGGGCGCAGGAAGCAGCCGCAGGAGCGCGATCCCGAGCGCCGCTCGGAGGGGCGGTCCCGTCGCGCCGAGACCCCGCGGGGGAAGGCGCGCAAGGGCGCCCAGGCTCCCGCCCGGCAGGGAGGCCGCAGGAGGCAGGACGCGGCGCCGGGAAGGGGCGGCCGCATCGAGGGCCTGCCGCCCTTCAGCGCCGAGGACCTCGCCGCGGTCTCGCTCTCGCCGCGCTCGGGCGGCGATCGCCGCTACGCGGGCTCGGGCGGGCGGAGCGGCGGCGGCAGGGGCGGCCGAGGCGCCCCCGCGCCGATCGAATCCTTCCCGCGGGAAGCCGCGCGCAGGCTCGAGACCCTGATCCCCTCCTCCGAGAGCATGAAGGCCCTCGACGCCCTGGAGTCCGTCCTCGACGAGGCCGCGCCGCTGCAGGCCAAGCACCGCGCGGCGCTCAAGGGAGACATACGCTCGCTCTGGGAAGAGCTGACATCGGACCGCGAGTCGAGATCCGAGGAGTACCTGGGCACGCCGGCCGCGCTCTCGGCCTACCTGCGCTACTTCATGCCCTGGAACGTATTTCGCCTAACGTCCCTCCTGACCAACGCCGACTTCTGCCTGCCCGACGGGGCCGTGGTGGCCGACGTCGGCTCGGGCCCCCTGACCCTGCCCATCGCGCTCTGGGCCTCGCGCCCCGAGCTGCGCGAGGTGCCGCTGACCATCTACTGCATGGACCGGGTCGAGCGGGTGCTGGACGCCGGGATCGCCGTCTTCGAGACCCTCTGCATGCGCGTCGGGGGCAGGTTGCCGCCATGGAAGATAGTGAGCCGCAAGGATTCCTTCGGCGCGCCCCTGCCCGAGCGGGCCCACCTCCTCGCGGCCGCGAACGTCTTCAACGAGTTCTTCTGGAAGGACAGGCGCAGCCTGGGCGAGAAGGCCATCGACACCGCGAGGACCCTGCTCTCGTACACCAGGGAGAACGGGAGCCTCTTCGTCATGGAGCCGGGCGACCCGCGCTCGGGATCCCTGATCTCGGCGCTCAGGGCGGCCCTCATCGCCGAGGGCGCGTCGCCGCTGGGCCCCTGTCCCCATTCGCTCTCCTGCCCCATGCCCGGCATCTTCAAGCACCTCCTGCCCCCGGAAGAGACGAGGACGGTCAAGGGCGACCCGAACGCGGCCCCCTCGCGATTCGTCCTGCCCCAGGTCGTCATGCCGAAGAAGCGGGACAAGTATCCCTGGTGCCACCTCGGGATAGACGCCGTCGAGGCTCCCGCCTGGCTGGAGCGACTGTCCGAGGAGGCGGGGCTCCCCAAGGAGCGCGCGGTCCTTTCCTATCTATGGGCCGCCAGGGGCGCCGCAGCGCGCCCCGCGCCCGGCATGCCGGACTCCGTGCCCGGAGAGCGGGAACGCCGCGCGAGGGCCGGCCGCGGCATCCTCGTGCGCGTCGTCTCCGAGTCCTTCCCGCTTCCGGACGGCTCTACGGGGCAGTACGCCTGCTCGAGCCTGGGATATACGCTGCTCAAGCGCAAGGTCGGCGAGAAGGGCTTCGCCTCGGGAGACCTTCTCGAGGTGGCGGTCTCTCCCCTTCCCCGTCCCGACGAGAAGTCGGGCGCGATAATCCTTCCTACTTGACATTGCGGCGCGCGCGTCGCTATAGTTCCACCTCGTCGGCAACGACACGGGGGCGTAGCGAAGCTGGTTTATCGCGCCGGCCTGTCAAGCCGGAGATCGCGGGTTCAAGCCCCGTCGCTCCCGTAATACCCGTCGCCACGACGGGTTTTTTTATATCAGGCCGCCGGCGCCCGTCGCCGGCGACCCCGCACGGGCTGTAGCGCAGCGGCTAGCGCGCTTGGTTCGGGACCAAGAGATCGGTGGTTCAAATCCACTCAGCCCGATCGCAGCAGGAGACCGTTTGGCATTCGCCAAACGGTCTTTTTTTGCGATCGGGCTGAGTGGATTTGAAGGGAAAGCGCTCCGCGAATCGCTCGATCATTTGAGAGCGATTCGCGGCCGAGCCGACATGGAGGCGCGTGATCATTTGAACGCGCCGAGTCGGCGAGAGCGCTTTCCCCGGCCCGCAAGGGCGAGACAGGACGTCGAGCCCTGAAGGGCAAATCCACTCAGCCCGACTTTAGGAAAAAGACGTTCGGTTAATACCGAACGTCTTTTTCTTTGGTGTCGGGCTGAGTGGATTTGAAGCGGAGCCGCGGCCCTCGATCGCGCGATTCGATGAGCGCGATCGAGGGTGAGGCGCCATGGAAGGCGCCGAAAGCGGCGGAGCCGGGCCGGAATGAGGCGACACGAAGTCGCCGAATGGAGGCCAAATCCACTCAGCCCGATCGCATAGCGAGGGCGAGGCGCGGATTAACGCGAAACTAACCCATTCCTAACCGCGGATTCTCAGGCCTCGCCCAAGCTCCATCTCGGACTAATCCGACTGGACGCGAGGCGGCCATGAAGTTCAAGGATTTCTTCAAGTCCTTCGAGGAATTCCTCAAGGCTATCCCCTCCGAGGAGCTGCGCGAGGACGGGCGCTACGTCTTCCTCAGCGACCTCCACCTGGGGGACGGCGGCAGGCGCGACGACCTTCAGCGAAACCGCGCGCTCATCATGGACTCTTTATCGCGATGGTACCTCGACAAGGAATACACGCTCGTCCTCAACGGCGATATCGAGGACGTCAATAAGTTCAAGCTCGCGGACATCCGCGAGGCCTGGCCCGGATTCTTCGAGCTCCTCGACGCCTTCGCCGCGGCCGGCCGACTTAGGAAGATCGTCGGCAACCACGATCTCGCCCTCGTGCGGGAGAAAGACTATCCCTACCCCCTCTCCCACGGCCTCCGCCTGACCAGGCGGGGAAAGTCGATCGCCGTCTTTCACGGGCACCAGGCCTCCCGCTTCTTCGTGCGCTACGATTACGTCTCGCGCTTCGTCGTGCGCTATCTGGCCAAGCCCCTGCGCATACGGAACACCAGCATATCCTCGGACTTCCGCTACCGCTTCAAGACGGAGCGGCGCATCTACAAGGCCTCGAAGAGGCTCGGCATCGTCTCGATAGCCGGGCATACGCACCGGCCCCTCTTCGAGTCCCTCTCGAAGTACGAGAGCCTGCGGTGGTCGGTCGAGGAGAAGCTCCAGGAATACGCCGAGGCCGAGGGGCCGAAGCGCGACGCGTTAGGCGCGATAATCAGGCTCTACATGAGGGAGCTCAGGCGGCTGAGCGGGGACGGCGTCAAGTACAGCCTGTCGCGCAGCCTCTACGAGAAGCGGGACGTACTCATACCCTGCCTCTTTAATTCGGGCTGCGCGACGGGGAAGAAGGGCTATACCGCAGTCGAGATATCCGGGCCGGACATCGAGCTCGTCCACTGGGGCTCGGCCGAGACTTGCCGCGGCTACATTTCCGGCGGATCCTTGGAGAGCGAGGGCCTCGCGGGCAGTCCCTGGCGCCGCTTCGTCCTAAGGCGCGATTCCCTGGATCGGGTCTTCGCGAGGATCGAGCTCCTGGGATCGGAGGAGGAGGAAGAGGGCGAGCCCGAGGAGCTCGACGTCGAGGCGATGATCGCGGCGCCGGTTTCAGCCCGGCGGGACGACGGCGCGGAACGGGAGGGCGGGCAGGCCCTCGGCGCCGTATAGCTGGCGGTCGGCGGGATTGTCGGCCCAGGCGTAGAGGACCAGGGCCGGCCTACCGATCCCCGACAGGCCCACCGAGACGAGGTCCGGGGCCTCGATCCTCGCCTCTACGCGATGCGATATCCCCTCGTCGTCCACGACGCTGACGAAGGCCTCTCCTCCCCGCGCGACGAGGCCTGATCCGCATCGCTCGAAGCGGAGCTCGAGCGAATCGCCACGCCTCTCTACGCGAGCGAGGGTCGGGCCGGGGGAATCGTTCGGCTCGCCGCGAAGCAAGGCCCCGGCCGCCAGCGCGAGCCTTCCTCCCACGGCCTTCTTGTTCAGGGGATGGATATCGTTCCACTCCCCCGCGTCGAGGGCGACGGCGAGGCCGGCCCGCGGCAGGCGCCGGGCGGCATCGGCCTGCGCCTCGCGCAGGAGGGCCCACTTGCTCGACTCGTCGTTGAGGCTCGGCTGGCCGAGGATGGGAAGCTGGGCGACGAGGAAGGGCAGGTCGTCGCGGCCGGACTTCTTCCTCCAGTCGAGGATCATCGCTTCCAGCATGCGCCCGTATTCTTCGGGGCGCTCGGTATTGCTCTCGCCCTGGTACCAGAGGACGCCGGCGACGGCGAGGCGCAGGAGCGGCGCGATCATGCCGTTGAAGAGGCCGGTCGGCTTCCACTGCGTGAAGAGCTCCGAGGGCCTCGGAGGCATCCGGACGCCGATCTCGTAGGACCACATGCCGGCTAGGTCGATGGAGGCGGCGCCGGGAGCGGCCGCGCCCTCAGGGAACTCGATGCGCATCGGCTTGCCGCGGGTGACGCCGCCGTCTCCCGCGTTGCACGAAACCCTAAGGACGACGCTGTTCTCCCCGTCCTTGATCAAGCCCGCGGGAACGCGATACTTCCTGGGCGGATAGCGATAGGCAGTGCCGCCGACTTCGACCCCGTTTATATAGGCCTGATCGGCGTCCGCGATCGTGCCGAGGTCGATGCGGCAGGCCGCGCTTCCGAATCCGGCCGGCGCGACGAAGGCCAGGCGAAGCCAGATCGCGCCGCAGAAGCCGCGCAGCTCGGCCTCCTGGTCGAACCTTCCGGGCAGGCGGATCGGCCGCCACGAGGAAGCGTCGGCCCCGGGCCGGAACCACTCCTCCGCGAGGCCGCGATCGGCCTCCCGGGCCTTCGACTCCCAGGCCTCGACCGCGGACGCGGCGGCCTTCTCCGCCCCTTCGCGGAAGCTCCGGTCGGCGTACTTCCGCGCCTCCGCGACCTTCCAGGGGAATTCGCTCAACGCGTCCGCGCTCATGAAGGACTCGATCGGGGCGCCGCCGTTGGCAGCCAGCAGGATGCCGACGGGCAGGGCCAGCCTCTCGGCCTCCCTCCGCGCGAAGAACCAGGCGACGCCCGAGAAGCCGCCCAGGCTCTCGGCCGACGCCTGGACCCACTCCGCCTCGGGAACCTCGCCTCGGGGACCGGCGAAATCGGCGACGCCGGGAAGGGCGAACTGCCTGATGACGGGGTAGGACGAGAGGGAGAAGTCCCCGGGGAAGTCGTCCTTAAGCCTTTCCATGGGCGTCAGCATGTTCGACTGCCCCGCGCAGATCCAGAGGTCGCCGACGTAGACGTCCTCGACCCGCAGCGATTCCGGCGCTCCCGCCCCGCCCGCAGGCGTCGCGGTAACGCTCAATACGAAAGGACCGCCAGGGCCCGCGGCGTCGAGGACGGCCTCCCAGGCGCCGGAGCCGTCCGCGGCCGCGGCGTAGCGCCCGCCTCGGAACTCGACGGCGATATCGGCGCCCGGATCCGAGCTGCCCCGTACCGAGTTCGGCGCGCCGCGCTGAAGCACCATGCCGTTCGAGAAGACAGGAGAAAGCCTAAGCATGAGGAAACGACCCTTCTTGGAGTTGATCGAGGCGCGCCGCGATCCCGCGGCTGCGGGACGGGCGGCGCGCTCCCGGATTATAGCATGATTCCTACGCGGCATCATCGCGCCCCCCGTGAAAGCGCGGTAGAGTTTTCCCCTTGCCCGGGAGCGGAGGTCCAATTACACTCTCCTAACCATGCGGCTGAGAAGGATCCTTCAATACCCGGGCTCTTGGAAAGGCATCATTCCCCCGGAGCTCCGGGCCGACTACAAGGACCAGCTTGATCGATCGAACGGCGAGCGCCTTAGCACGGCGGCCTGGATGATCCTGGCGGCCTTCGGGCTCCTGCTCGGGCAGCATTTCATCTCCCCGGGCGTCCCGCGGGAGGATTGGCTCTACGAGGCCTATCTGAAGGTATACGGACTAATCATCCTCCTCGCGCTCGTATACCTCGCGATCTCGAAGGCCGGCAAGCGGAAGACCAAGGCCGCGATCGAGCAATACGGCTTCGTCCTGGCCATCCTGCTGTGCATATCGGCCTTAAGCCTTCTCGACAGCCGAGTTTCGAAAGATCAGACCGCCTTCTTCCTGGGGAGCGTCGGGATCGCCGCGCTCTTTCGCAGCGATCTCCGCTGCTTCGCGTCCTTCGTGCTCCTCTCGGCGGCGATGTACATCGTCGGCCGCTACGTAGGCGGGGACGGCGCGTTCGGCGCGGGCTGGACCATACCCTTCATAATCTGCGCCTTCCTGGTGATCGCCTTGGCCGAAGCCATCAACCGCTACGACGCGCGCGCCTTCATGCTCAACAAGGATCTCGTGATCGCGAACGAGAGGCTGGCGGCCGAGGCGCTGAAGGAGGAGAGGAACGCCCGCGCCCTCGCAGCCGCGCTCGAGGAGCGCAACGAGCTCTTTTCCGAGCTCCAGATCCGCGTCAAGAGCTACCTGAACATCGTGGCGAGCATCTTCAGCGTCAAGGAGATGCAGCTCGGGAAGGATCCGAGCGCCCGCGTCGTCGGCGACATGCGAATGAGGATCCAGGCGCTCGAGTCCTTCTACGACCGCCTTAACCGCTCGAACGAGATCGAGTCGGTGGACTTCGCCGCCTACGCCTCGGACATCGTCGATACTATGATTTCGACTAACCCGACAGGCGAGGGGCGGATCCGAATCGAGAGGAACTTGTCCCCCCTGCGCCTGCGCCTGCAGAAGGCGATCGCGCTGAGCTTGATGATGAACGAGCTCTTCATGAATTCCATGAAGCACGCATTCCCGAGCGGCAGGGAGGGCAAGATCTCGGTCTGCCTAGAGAGCGACGGTGTATTCGGGCGGCTCCGCGTATCCGACGACGGGATCGGCATGCCCGAATCGGGCTCGGCGGCGGGCGCCGCCGAGCCGGCGGGCTTCGGCCTGAAGCTGGTATCCCTGCTCGGCGGCCAGATCGGCGCGAAGCTGCGGAGTATCGACGGATCCGGCGCGATTACCGAGATCGTCTTCCCCATACCGTGATGCCGGCCCGGCGGAACGACGGGACGAGGGGCGCGGGAAAGCTCCTAGCCGTGACCGCCTCCCCTCGCCATCGCCGCGCCGTGCTCCATGATCCCGGCCAGGAAGGCGGCGCCCAGGCGGGCGGCGGCGGGCGAGCCGGGCAGGTTGACGACGAATGCGCGGCCCCTCATCCCGGCTATCCCGCGCGACAGGGCGGCGAAGGGAGTCTGGGCCATCGAGGCCGCGCGCAGGGCCTCGGCGATGCCGGGAAGCTCGCGGTCCATCCACGCGGCCGTGGCCTCGGGCGTCCTGTCCCTTGGGCCGGGTCCCGTGCCCCCGGTCGTGACGATCCAGTCGGCGCCGCCCAGGGCGGCCTCGTCGAGCGCGGCGGCGATGGCCTCGTCCTCGTCGGGGACGAGGCTCCGGGAAATCTCGGCGCCGGCCAGGGCCTCGCGCAGGACGCGCTCGATCTCCGCCCCGGAGCGATCCTCGTACTCGCCCGCGCGGGCGCGGTCAGAGACGGTAACGACAGCGATCTTCACGGCCGATCCTCCCGCCGACGACGACGCGGGCGAAGATGCCGCGCCTGGGCATGACGCAATCCCCGGTCTCGCGCCTGATCGCGCAGCCCTCGTGGCATTCCTTGCCGATCTGCGAGACCTCGAGCTCCGCCTCGCCGATCAGGATGCGTGTCCCGATCGGCAGCGAGGGCAGGTCGACGCCCCGCGTGGTCAGGTTCTCGGCGAAGCTGCCGGGAACGAGATCGAGCCCGCCCGCCCTCGCCGCGTCGATGTCCTCGACGGCGAGCAGGGAAACCTGGCGCTTGCCGGGGGCGGCGTGCGCGTCGCCCTCGGCCCCCAGGCCGGCGACGAGATTCAGCGAATCCACGGGGAGCTTCGGCGTGCCCTTGGTTATCGATACGTTGAGCGACACCAGCTCGAAGCTTCGCTCGCCGCCGCGCGCGGCCTCGCGGAGCGAATCGGCGCCGTCGGCGCGGAGGCCCTCGGCGCCGCTCACGCGTCCTCCTTCGTCTTCTCGACCAGCCGGATATCCTCGATCCTCATGCCCTTGTCGACCGCCTTGCACATGTCCCAGATCGCGAGGGCCGTCGCCGCGACCGCGGTCAGGGCCTCCATCTCGATGCCGGTCTTCTGAGTGCAGACGGCCAAGGCCTCGATGGCCACGCCGTCCTCCTCCACCTCGAGATCCACCTCGACCTTCTCGATGACTATGTTGTGGCAGAGGGGGACGATCTCGCTGGTCCTCTTGGCGGCCATGATCCCCGCGACGCGCGCGACCGCGAGGACGTCGCCCTTGGCGATCGCGTTCTCGCGGATGAGGCGGGCGGTCGAGCTCGAGAGCGCGATCCTGCCGCGGGCGCGGGCAGTCCTTCGCGACTCGCCCTTGCCCGAGACGTCCACCATGCGGGCCGCCCCCGATCCGTCCACGTGCGTCAGCGCGCCGCTCTTTCCTTCCACCTTCATCCTCCGATCTCCCGAAGGCCCGCCATGACGGCCGAATCGCCGCGCTCGGGCTTCAGGGCGACGCATTCGAGTATACACTCTTCGATACGGTCCATATCGATCTCGACGAAGGCCGAGGAATGCAGGCAGGCGAGGAGCCGCCCGTCCGACAAGAGGCGCAGGCGGTCGCAGGAGGCGCAGGGCGGAGGCCGATCGTAGGCGGGATCGTGGATCTTCCTCGACCCGGGGTCGTAGCGCCTGATCCTCTGGAAGTCCGCGCCGAGCGATCGCGCGTAGCGCTCGACCGCCGCGGCGCGGCCCGCCGCCGCGGGATCGCCCGGATCGACCACGCTGTTCAGCTTGACGCCCATGCCCGCGCGGAGCGCCGACTCGATGCCCGCCATCGCGTCGGCGAGTTCGCCTCCCCCCGTCGCCGCGCGGTACTCGGCCGCGTCGACGCTGTCCAGCGACACGTTGACCGACTGAAGTCCCGCTCGGGCCAGGTCCGCGGCGACCGGCGCGAGCAGGGTCCCGTTCGTCGTCATGGACAGTGTCTCGAGGCCGGGAAGGGCGGCGAGGCGGCCGACGAAGCCGACGAGGGCCTCGCGCAATAAGGGCTCGCCCCCGGTGATCCTTACCTTGTCGACTCCCATGCGGACGGCGGCTGCGGCGACCGCCTCGAGCGACTCGAGGGGCAGTTCAGCCCTTCCCGCGGCCGAGCAGGGCCCCTGGGGCGAGCAGTAGGCGCATCGGAGATTACAGCGGCCGGTCACCGACAGGCGGAGGTACCTGATGCGGCGGCTAAACGAGTCGAGCATCGGTCTCCTCTCCCGCCTCGACACGGGCGACGCCGATCTCGAGCCGGATGAGCGCGTCGGCCGCCGAGAGGGCGTCAAGCATGGACGATCCCGTATACCTGAGCGGATAAGCCAGTCCGCCGCGCAGCTCGGCCGGCAGGAACTCGACTCGATCGAGCTCTCGCCTCGAGGCGGCCGCTCCCATGCGGACGCGAAGCGTCCTCGCCGCGTAGGAGGCGCCGCAGAGCCGCGCGAGCAAAGGCCGGATCAGGATCTCGAAGTTGACGAAGGCCGAGACCGGATTACCCGGGACGCCGTAGAGGAAGACGCCGCCTCGGCGCCCCAAGTACGCGGGCTTGCCCGGCTTCATCGCGACTTTATGGAACACGGGCTCGAAGCCCGCGCGGAGGGCGGCCGTCGGCACGTAATCGTAGTCGCCCGCCGACACGCCGCCCGAAACGATGACGAGATCGGCCTCTCCCGCCGCCCGGCCTATCGCGCGGGCTAGCTCATCCTCGTCGTCGCCGACGATGCCCATGAAGGCAGCCTCGCAGCCTGAGCCCCTCGCCTGGGCGACCAGCTGGGGACCGTTGGAGTCGAAGATCCGCCCGGGCCCCGGGCTCGCGGCCGGCCGGGCGGTCGCGGCCGTCGGGCCGGGCGCGGCCGTCGAAGCCGCGGCCAGCTCATCGCCCGTGCTCAGGATCCGGACGAGGGGCTTCCGAGCGACCTTTATGCGCGCGACGCCGTTGGCCGCGAGGAGGCCGATATCCTGGGCCTTCAAGGCTCGCCTTGGGAACAGCGTTTCCCCGGCGCGCCGGTTGGCCGCCCGCCTGACGATGTTAGGCTCCTCCTCGGCCTGTACGACGACGGCGGTCTCGCCCGATTCCGACGCGCGCTCGAGCCTATGGACCGCGAAGGTTCCTTCCGGGACGGGAGCTCCCGTCATGATTCGGACGCACTCGCCCCTCCCGATCCCCGCGGCCGGGACCTCGCCGGCGGCGACCGACCCGACGACGCGGAAGGCCTCTCCCTCCTTCGCGAGGCGCCCTTCCGCGCTCGCGTAGGCGAAGCCGTCCATGGTCGCCTTGTCGAAGGGCGGCTGGTCGAGGGCCGAGACCGGATCGGCTAAAGGCACTCGGCCTAAAGCCTCCCCTATGCCGATGGTCTCGCCGGGAAGGCGGACCTCGATCGCCTCGATCATGGCGAGGGCCTCCTCCAGGCGGATCACGCGCCCTCCTCTATGAGCTCGCCGTCGCGCAGCTCGTAGATCCGATGGCCCAGGAGCTCGGCCTCGCTCCGGCTGTGGGTGACGAGTATGACGCTCATCCCGAGGCTCTCGCGCAGGGACAGGAACTCGGCGTAGGTATCCTCGCGCGTCGCGCGGTCGAGTGCGCTGAAGCTCTCGTCGAGGAGGAGGATGCGCGGCTCGACGGCGAGGGCCCTGGCCAGGGCGAGGCGCTGGCGCTCGCCGCCCGAAAGGAGGGCGGGCTTGCGGCGCGCCAGATGTGCGATGCGGAAGCGCTCCAGGTACTTCCGGGCCCGATGCCGCTCGCCCCGCGGCAGGGCGAGGGCGACGTTCTCCTCGGCCGTCAGGTGGGGGAAGAGGGCG
>CAYPHO010000030.1:13167-17572 GCA_964410245.1 uncultured Treponemataceae bacterium
AGCTCCAGCATCTCGGCGACGCGCCGGCGGCGGGTGGCGGGATCTTGCCGCCGCAGGCCGAATGCGATGTTGGCGGCCACGTCGAGGTGCGGGAAGAGGGCGTAGTCCTGGAAGACGTAGCCGACGCGGCGGGAGCGGGGCGGGAGGTCGATGCCCCGGCTCGAGGAGAAGACGACCCGGTCCTCAAGGACGATCTCTCCCGAATCGGGGCTGGCGAGCCCGGCGATGCACTCGAGGATGGTCGTCTTGCCCGATCCCGACTCGCCCCATAATACCGAGGTGAGTCCGTCGGCCTCGAGCTCGACGTCGAGCTCGAAGAGGGGCAGCTTCTTGCGGATGGATGCGCGGATCATCGGGCGGCTCCGGGGCCGCCGCGCCCGCCTCGCGCCTCCGCCGGGGAAGCGGCGCCGCGCCCGCCGCGCCGCTCCGGGCGGGAGCGGGCCTCGGCGAGGCCGACCGCCGCGACGACGGCGAAGGCGAGGACCGTCGTCACGGCCAGGTAGAGCCGGGCCTCCGCGTCCCTGCCGCCCTCGACGGCGCTGTAGAGCGCCAGGGGAAGGGTCTGGGTCCGTCCCGGGATGTTGCCGGCGATCATCAGGGTCGCCCCGAACTCGCCTAACGCGCGCGCGAAGGACAGGGCGACGCCGGCGAGCACGCCCGGGAGGGCGAGGGGCAGGGTGACGCGGCGGAAGATCCTCCCCTCGCCCAGGCCGAGGCTGCGGGCCGCGTCCTCGAGCCTCCCGTCCACGCCCAGGAGGGCCGCCTTGCAGTTCTGGTACATGAGGGGCAGGGAGACGACGGCCGAGGCGACGACGGCCGCCCCCCAGGTGAAGACGATCCTCGTCCCCATCATCCCCAGGAGCTGGCCGATCGGCCCGCGCTTCCCCAGCAGCAATAGAAGGAGGTAGCCGGTTATCGTCGGAGGGAAGACCATGGGCAGGAGGATCAGGCCCTCCCAAGCGAACTTCCACGGCACCCGCCTCGAGGTCATGAGGCGCGCGAGGCCCAAGCCTAGGACGAGCGCGATCGCGGTCGCGGCGGCGGCCACGCGCAGCGAGAGGAGGATCGGTCCCAGCGGATTCATCGGAGGACGAAGCCCGCCTTCTCGAAGGCCCGCCGGGCGGAATCGCCGCGAAGGAATTCCACGTAGCGCGCGGCCGCGTCCTTCGCCCCCGAGGAGGCGACGACTGCGGCCGGGTAGAGTATCGGCGCGGCGAGGGCCTCGTCGGGGAAGAGGAAGAGCGCCGCGGCGGGCGAGGCCGGCTTGAGCGTCATCGCGTCCGTCCCGAAGACGATGCCGAAGGGCGCCGAGCCCGACTCGACGTACTGGAGGACCTCGCGGACATTGCCCCCGAGGACCAGCTTCTTCTCGACGAGGGGATAAAGGCCGAGGGACTTCAGCGCCTGCACCGCGTAGCGTCCCGCGGGAACCGAGTCGGGATTCCCGACGGCCAGGAGCTCGGCCGATTCGAGTAGGGAGCGCAGCGATGCGGCGTCCCGGGGCGGCGCCGTCCTCCGGTCGCCGACCAGGACCATCGCGTTCGACAAGAGGTCCCGCCGAGAGGCCGGATCGACGAGGCCCCTCTTCTCGAGCGCGTCCATGTCCGAGGCCGCGGCCGAGAAGAAGACGTCCGCGGGGGCGCCCTCCTCGATCTGCTTGCGCAGCGTCCCCGAGCCGCCGAAGTTGAGCAGTATCTTCGCGCCGACGGCCTTTTCCGCCTCAGGCTGGAGCTCGGTCAGGACGTCGGTCAGGCTGGAGGCCGCCGAGACCATGAGCGTCGAGGGCGAGGTCGCCTGGGCGGTCGCCTGGGCGGCCGCCGCGATCGACAGCAGCGCCGCGGCGATGACGGTTGCGGTTCTCTTCATTTTCGACTCCCCTTTCGCGGCGCGGCCTGGAAGAAGGCCTCGCACTCGCCGATCCACGAGGCCATGGCCTCGAGCTGGCCGATCCGGTAGCGATAGACGAGCTCGTCCAGGCTCCCGGCCTCGCAAGCCGCCCCCCTCGCGCGCATGTCCTCGAGCCAGGATTCGCTCTCGCGCCGCTGGGCGGCCACGAGGGCCGAGGCCGCCCGGGCGCCGGCCTTGCGCGCGAAGACGAGCTTGGCGAGGAAGTCGATCCTGAAATCCCCTCGGCTCGCGGGAGAGCGGGCCCAGGCGGCGAAGGCCTCCCGGCCTGAATCGGTCGGGCGGAAGACCTTGCGGGCGGGGCCCCGCCCCGAGGCGACCAGGCGCGATTCGACGAGGCCGGAGGACTCGAGCCGGGCGAGCATGCCGTAGAGCTGGGCCTGCTTGACGGTCCAGACGAGCCCGAGGCCGGACTTGCGGCCCAGCTCGCGGTAGAGCTCGTAGCCGTGCATCGGCCTCTCCGACAGCAGGCCAAGGAGGGAGCATTCGATCGAGGGAGGGCGATCCCCGAGCGCAGCGCGCCCCCTCGCGGAGGCGCGGGCGACGCTATTCAGCCCTTGAGTACTCACCCCGCGAGTATCGCCCCGGCCCGGGCCCCCGTCAAGCGCCGCCGATCCCGATCACGACCTTGCGCGCCGCGATGCTCTTGCCCGATCGCGCGATCGCTTCCTCCGCGATGCGCCACAGGCCCGAGCAGCAAGGCACCTCCATGATCGCGACCGTGATCGAGTAGACGGTGTTCGCCTTTATCAGCTCGGCCAGCTTCTCGACGTAACCCTCGGTCCTGTCGAGCTTGGGACAGGCGATGACTAGGGCCTTGCCGCGCAGGAGCTCGGCGTGGAATGAGCCGAGGGCGAAGGCCGTGCAGTCCGCCGCGATCAAGAGGTCGCACTCGCGGAAGCAGGGCGCGGCCGGCGAGACGAGGTGGAGCTGGATGGGCCACTGACCCAGCTCGGAGGGCGCGGCGCCGGCCGCTGCGGCGGCGGGCGCGGAAGAGGCGGCGGCGGCCGGCGTAAACGACCGCATCGCCGAGCCGGGGCAGCCCGAATGCGGCCGCGGCGCGGCCGGGGCCGTCCTGTGGACCTTGGCCGCGGCCTCGGTCCCTCGGGTCCTCTCGACGTGGGCGACGGCGGCTTCCTCGTCGTAGGCCGAGGCTTCCTTCTCGACTACCTTAAGCGCGCCCGTCGGGCAGACGTCCAGGCAGGCGCCCAGCCCGTCGCAGAAGATATCGCGCGCGAGGACGGCCTTGCCCTCGGCGTCCAGCTCGAGGGCTCCCTCGGCGCAAGCCGTCGCGCACAGCCCGCATCCGTCGCAGAGCCCCCGATCTATCTCGATTATCTTCCGCTTCATGCTTCCCTCCGTCGACGGGGTAAGCATACGGCGGCTCGGCGCGCGGGGCCTTGACCGAGGTCAATAACGCGCGCTTTTACTCTTCCTCGACGAGGAGCCTGAGCTCCCGGCAGGAGGGTATCTCGACGCGGGAGCCGCGGACCTTGAAGAGGCCCTCGGCCTGCATCTTGTTGAAGGTCCGCGACAGGGTCTCCGGAGCCATGCCCAGCTCGAGGGCGATCTCGCGCTTCTTCTTCGGCAGGGGGAATGAGCAGGCTCTCTTGTCGCCCGCACAGCCCGCGCCCGCCCCCGGACAGAGGCCGAGGATGAAGGCGGCGAGCCGCTCGCGCGCGTCCATGACGGTCAGCTGGTCGATCCGCTTGTTCAAGGCCAGGCACTTGCGCGCCAATAGGCCGAGGAAGAAGGCCGAGACCTCGGGATCGCGCGAAGCCAGCACGGCCGAGCGCCTGAACTCGAGGACCGAGCCCGAGGCCGAGACGCTCGCCCTGGCGGGATAGCCCCGGGCGGCGAAGAGGACGACCTCGCCGAACCACTCGCCCGGCCCGATGCGGGCGACCTCGACCTCGTCTCCGCGGCGCGAGCTCCTTCGCAGGGCGACCTCGCCCGACTCGAGGAGGAAGCAGCTCTCGGCCTCATCGTCCTGGTTGAAGAGGACGGCGCCGGACTCGAGCTCCCTGCGGACTCCGATCGAAGCGAGGGCGGGAGGCAATCCTTCGCGGGAAGCGGGCGGCCGGGAGCGCGACAGAAGGGGCATGATCGACACTATAAACCATGGCGGGCGCCCGGTCTCGCGCGATCCGGGCTCGGCCTCGATCTCGGCCTACCCTCAGTATATGCTTTTCATTATATTTCACTACATGGATATCCGCAGATTGAGCCTCATGGCTGTCGGCGCGGCGGCCATCCTCCTCGCCGCCGGCTCGATGACGACCTGCGGGAGGCCGAAGGGAGAGGCGACTATGAGCGAGGCGAAATCATCCGGCGGCGGCGAGGAGCTGCGAGAGCGCCTGACCGACGAGCAGTACTTCGTCACCCAGCAGTGCGGCACCGAGCCTCCCTTCAAGAACGCTTACTGGAGCGAGCATCGCGACGGCATTTACGTCGATGTCGTTTCGGGCGAGCCCCTGTTCAGCTCGAGGGACAAATTCGA
>CAYPHO010000031.1:0-17388 GCA_964410245.1 uncultured Treponemataceae bacterium
CTTCCAGGGACCACGTTGAGCGGCGACTTGAGAAGCTCCGTCGCGTAGGATACCCGACGAGCATGGCCGAGTGGGCCGAACAACACAGGCTTCCGGAGGGTGCGGAGAACGCTGCGAGTTTGTACGAAGAGGCTTTTACCCTTCTTCGCGGCCAAGCGATTAGGACCATACTTCACGAGGCGGCTCGCCGCCTCTGCCGAGGAAAGGCCCGCGCCCGCGTCGGCGCCGAGGGCCTCGGCGGTCTGGGCGGGCGTCTTCGCGTGCCAATAATCCATATGCTCGTCCTTCCTTTCGCAAAAAAAGACCTTCGCCCGGGCACTGCGAGCAGGCGGTGCGCGGACGAAGGTCTTGCTCGCGCGCCGCGCGGATCGGGCCGGACAGCCGGCTATGCCGGCCGACGTGCTGACGACTCGATCCACCCGCGCAGTAGGCGCGGGCGAGCTACTCCCCTAAGTGCGAGGCAGAGTATAGGCCGCGGCCGGCGGCCGCGCAAGCAATCCGCGCGCCGGGTTCGCGCGGGCTAACTTTCGACGCGTCGGGATAGGCGATCCGAGCCGCCGAGCGCCGGGCATCGGCATGAACTAAGCTTTTTATATGGGGATGCGAAGCCCCGATTCAGAGGAGGAAGGCTATGGAAAAAAGAATCCTGATCGCCTCGATCGCCATCACCGCACTAGCCGCGTCGGCCCTGGGCCAGGGAAAGGCGCTTTTCAGCAAGGGTTCCGTCGAGCTGGGCGGCTCCTTCCTATTCTCGCGCGCCACGGATTACGGCGTATTCGATCAGGCCGCGACGGAGGCGGACAGGGGAGGATACACCGACACGATCCAAGCGGGCGTGAACATAGGGATATTCCCGATCGACAGGCTGTCGCTCGTCCTGACTCCCTCGATTTTCATGTATAGGAGCCATTCCCTCGACGATGTCTTTCTAATCGGGATACAGGAATCCTACGATGGCGACATGACCATCACCTTCGACTTCGGGTCCCGCTATTACATCGATACGAAGGGCGCGTTCGCGTTCTCCCTCGGCGCCGACCTCGGCTTCGGCACGACCTTCGGCCTTAAGCAAGTCGATCACGACGTCATAATCGACAACAAGCACACGTACGTCCATGTATCATTCGAGCCCAAGGCCGCGGCCTACTACTTCATCTCGGCCTCCGCTGCCCCCTACGCCGAGCTCGGCTATAAATTCGCCTTCGCGAAGAAGACGAAGAACGACGACGGCAGCGACTACGATCCCGGAAGCGGCTGGTCGGTGTGGGAGGACGTACGGGGAAGGCTCAACGTCGGGCTCGGCGTGAAGTTCTTCATCCCCGCGCCGGGGCGCTTCGGCGAGGTACAGCGGCGCGACATAAACGACATGATCGACGACGGCGTCATCTTCAAGTGAGCGTCGCGCGGGGCGGCGCGCCGCGACCGTCCCGCGCGGGCCGCCGATTCCGGGCGCGGCCGGCCGGGCACTAGCCGAAGAGGATCGGCCGAAGCTCCGCGACGTCGCGTAGGTAGTACTTCGCGCGCGCGCGCATCGCCTCGCGTATCCGCGGTATGGAATGCCCCCAGCCCGCGGCGGCGAAGTCCGCGCCCGCCGCGGCCGCCATGTCGGCGCCCGGCTTCAGGTCGTCGAGGACGAGGATGTCGGCGGGCCGCAGATCGAGGATCCTCATCGCCTCGAGGAGCGGGAACGGATGAGGCTTTCGGCGCTCGGGATCGTCGTCCCAGCCGAAAATCAGGTCGGGGCTCGCGTCGGCGGGGCCGTCCCGTCCCGCCTCGGCCGCGCGGCCTCCTAGCGCCGCGCGATAGTCGCGCTCGATCATCCGGACCTCGGAATGCGAGATCACGACCAGGCGCCCTCCCCGCTCCCTGAACTCAGCCAGCAGGGGCAAGAGGCCGGGGAAGAACTCGGCCGCGGCCCGCGCCGTATGCTCGCGCCAGACCCGGTCGGCGACACGCATCTCCTCGTCCGTCATGCCCAGCTCGCCGCGCAGGTAGCCCATGAGGCCCGGATCGAAATTCTTCTCGAGCCAGCCGTCCAGGCCGATCGGCTCGCGGCCCGGCCGAACTCGGCGCAGCGCCTCGACGTGGGCCGGATAATGGATGAGCGGCGTGCTCATGACCGAGGTATCGTCGTGATCGATGGCTAGGCAGCGGTAGCGGAGGCCCATGCCCCGGAGTAGCACGGAAGGCGCGCGGCCTTCAAGGCCGCGGCGGTCATTCGCGGGCCGCCGCCTGCGCTGGCACGCCGCGGGCGCACGCCGCCTGCGCGGGCGGGCGGGGATTACCGCTATCGGGACAAAGGGAAGAAATACCCGATCGAGAGATAGGCCCCTACCGTGAAGCCCGTGAACTCCGGCGTAAGGTCCCAGGGCCTGACGATGGCGGGCGAGTCGTAGCCCGTATCGACGCCGTTGACCACCAGGTCCTCGCTCATCTGGCCGAAATCGAGGCCGATGGGAATCGAGAGCGTGATGGCGAGGGAATCGCTCAGGGAGTATCGCAGGCGAGGCGTAAAGGACAGGCCGATGAGCCCGTAGTATCCCTCGAAGGCCAGCTTGGACTCGTCCCCGTCGCCGGGGGACAGCGAGGGAGCGGCCACGTGGAAGCCGAGGGCCCCGCCCGCGCTCAGCTTGCCCCCGATCGGGAAGAGCGCGCCGATGCCGACGGCGGTCAAGTCGCCCGCGGAGTTCATGCTGTAGCCCGAGAGATCCACCGCCTCGCCGCCGAGGCTCGTATCGAAGGGCGCGAACAGGACCGCCAGGGACATATCCATGTACCAGCGGCCGAAATCCAGCTCCGCGTCGAAGAAGGCGCCGGGCGCCGCGTAGACGAAATCGGCCGCGCTCCCGGCGCGGGTCAGCTGCTGCTCCAGGCGTCCGATCCCCCCGCCGGCCGATAGGCCGACAACCGTCTGGGCGGCCGCGCCGCCCGTGACGACGGCGGCGAGCGCGATGCACGAAACCAAAGCTCGCGTATTCCTCATGCAAGTATCCTCCCCGTATGCGATCTCGCGGCTCGGCGCGGCCGGCCGCCCAGGGGGGAGGCTAGCGCCGATACGCGGCCCTGTCTGTCGGGAGAACTCCTGATTCGATCGCGGATCCGCTCGGAAGGCCTAGTCGGCCGGCGCGCGGCCTTCGGCATCGGCCTCGGCTCGGGGCCAGGCCCGAAGGACGTTCGCCAGCTCGATCTTGCTCCTCGCGCCGGTCTTCCTGTAGATGCGCTCGACGTGGGTCTTGACGGTCGAGAGCGATATGAAGAGCCGGTCGCCGATGTCGCTGTACTTCCGGCCGGAGACAAGCAGCCGCGCCACCTCGAGCTCGCGTTCCGAAAGCCCCTCGAGGCCCGCCCTCACGTCCGGAAGCGGCGCGTCGGATCTCGGGACGCCGCAGGGCGCGGCCTCCCTCGCCTCGCGCCCGGCGATCCGGGGAATGATCCTCGCCGCGTAAACCGCCGAGAAGGCCAGGTAGAGCAGGGGAAAGGACTTGAAGCGGATATCGTACTCCAGGCCCAAAGCGCCCATCGCCCAGGCGCCGAGCAGGGGGAAGAAATCGAAGGCGATCAGTATCGGGAGGGATACCAGCGAGATGCGAGTCATCGCGGCGAGATAGGACAGCCAAAAGGCGCGATCGGGATCGGAGGACTCGGCCGCCCGCCCCGACTCGGTCCTGTCTCTGAGCAGGAACGCGAGGATCGCGTAGAGGATCGCCGCAGGCAGGATCGCCATCGGGACGAAAACGAAGAAAACCGTCTCCGTGAAGATGAAATTCAAGGGAAAGCTCGCGAGGATCGCGGCGGCGGATATCGCCGAGACCGTCCTCACGGTCCTTTCATGGCGATTCGGGATCGCGGAGAGGACGAGACGCGGCAAGGCGAAGGCCAAGAGGGCCTCGCCCGCGACGTTCGAGATCCACAGGCCTATCGACCACAGGCCTCGGCCGCCCACCCTCTGATCATAGGTGATGGTAAAAAACGTAACGAGCATCAGGGCCAGGCTGACCTGCACGCAGGCGTACAGGAACGCGCTCGATCCCATGCGCGCGCGCAGGCCCTTCCAGCCCCTATTTCCCGCCGCGCCGAGGCGGGCGAGCGCCTGAACGAGGGACAGGACCAATCCGATCCCGCCGACCGTGTAGCAGAGTGAGTAGTACAGCACCGGAAGATCGCTCACGGCCCGCCTCAGGTACCGGTGCGGCCGCCCTCGCCGCCCTCGCCGCCGCGCCCGCCGTGCAGGACCCGGGCGAGCAGCTCCTGGACCCGCTCCTTGAAGACGAGGCCGACCGCGAAGAGCGCGGCCGCGGCGCCCAGCACGATAAATGCCAGGCCCCACTTCCCGCCGTAGGCCGCCCCGCCGATCAAGGCCGAGCCCAGGATGCCCGGCAGCCTTCCCGCCATCGACACGCCCATGAACAGGGGAAGGCGGAGCGTCGAGACGCCCGCGACGTAGCAGAGGACGTCCTTGGGGATGCCCGGGATCAGGAAGAGGAGGAAGAAGCCCGCGGCCCCCTTGCCCGAGCCCGTCACCCGCTCGACCTCCTCGATCTTCTTCCTGTCGAAGAGCCCCTCGACGAAGGGCCTGCCCAGGACCCGCCCCGCGTAGAAATTCAGGACCGAGCCCGCCAAGATGCCGAGGATCGAATAGAGGCTCCCGAGCCAGAAGCCGAACACGTAGCCGCCGGCGATCTGGATGACCTCGCCCGGAATGACGAACACGACGACCTGGACGACCTGCAAGGCGACGAAGACGGCAGGCCCCCAGAGGCCGAAATTCAGGATCCATGAGCGCAGCGCGTCCCGATCGGCCCAGAAGGCCGCGAACTGGGAACGGAAAACCAGCCAGAGCGCCACGATAGCGCAGACGAGGAGGGGAAAGCCGAGGAGGGAGAGGATAGATCGGCGGGGCTTCGCTTCCACGCCGAGAATCTATCCGCCGCGCCCGGCCGCCGCAAGTCCGCGACTAGGCATATTTGACTTTTTATATATTCTCTGCTATCGTTCGACCTCTATGGAAAAGGGCCCGAAGACCGAGTACAAGGTCGACCAGCGCATCGTCTATCCGAGCCAAGGCGTCGGACAGATCATGGAGATCTCCGAGAAGTCCTTCAAGGACGCCAAGCGCCTCTACTACACGATCTACCTCGAATTCTCCGACATGACCGTGCTGGTGCCGGTCGACAAGGCGGACGAGCTCGGCATCAGGGCCATCGTCCCCAAGGACCAGGCCGAGCGGGCCCTCGCATTCATCTCGGAAGAGTACGCGCCCATCCCCTCGGACTGGAAGCTGCGCTACCAGATGAACCTCGACCTCCTGAAGAAGGGCTCGGTCCTGGACATCGCCTCCGTCGTCCGCTCGCTCTACCACCGCTCCAAGATCAAGGAACTGCCCATACTCGAGCGCAAGCTCTACGACTCGGCCCTCAACCTCCTCCAGGACGAGGTATCCTTCTCCCTCAACAAGGACAAGGAAGAGATCGCCGAGCTGATCCGCGCTCGGTTGGAAAGCTGAGCGGGGGCGAAACCTTTACGAAAGGTTTCTCGCCCCGCGCCCCCTCTTCCAAAAAGCAGGAGCGCGAGACATGGCCCCAAAGCCGATCAGGATAACGGCCGTCATCACCGCCGCGGGCGCGAGCGCTCGCTTCGGCGGCGGCGAGAAGAAAGAGCTCGTCCGCATCGGCGATCGCTCCATCCTCGATCGCGCCCTCTCGCCCTTCCTCGACCTTCCCGGCCTCGAAGCCCTAATCGTCACCGCGCCCGCCGGCCGCGAGGAAGAGCTGCGCGGCTCGCTGTCTCCCGACAGCCTCGTCGCCCTCGGGCGCCTGGGCCCGGGACGCTTCGCGATCGTTGCCGGCGGCGCTAGCCGCCGCGACTCGGTGCGGCTGGGGCTCGAGGCGATCGCCGCGGCCCTGGCCGACGCGGCCCTCGACGAGCTCGTCGTCCTCGTGCATGACGGAGCGCGGCCCTGGGCCACGGCCGATCTCGCCCGGGCGATCGCCGAGGGCGCGGCAGAGAAGGGCGCCTGCGTGCCCGTCGTTCCCCTGGTCGACACGCCCAAGGAACTCGGGCCCGACGGCGTCATCGCGCGGCATCCCAGGCGCTCATCGCTCGGCGGCGTCCAGACGCCGCAGGGCTTTCGCTTCGGCCCCCTCCTGGAAGCCCACCGCCGCGCCGCCGCCGAGCAGGTCGACTGCACCGACGACGCCGAGCTCTGGGATCGCTACCTCGGCCCCGTCGCCTGGATCCCCGGCGACCAGGCCAACCGCAAGGTGACGGTCCGCGCGGACCTTGGCTCAAGCCCCGCGGCGGGCGGCGCCGCGGCGGCGGGCGCCGGCGCGAGCGCCTATGCGTTCCGAATCGGCCAGGGCTGGGACCTGCACCGCCTCGTTCCCGGCCGCCGCCTCATGCTGGGCGGCGTCGAAGTGCCCAGCGACAATGGCGAGGACGCCCACTCGGACGGCGACGTCCTCCTGCACGCGATCATCGACGCCGTCCTCGGGGCTGCCGCGTTAGGCGACATAGGCATGCACTTCCCGCCCTCGAATCCGCGATGGAAGGGCGCCGACTCGCGGGAGCTGGCGCGACGGGCGGCCGGATTAGCCCGCGAGGCCGGATGGGAGATCGGCAACCTCGACTGCACCGTCGTCCTGGAGCGGCCCCGCCTCGGCCCCCATCGCGACGCGATACGCGATTCCATCGCCGCCTGCCTGGGCCTCGGGCGCGGCGCCGTCTCCTTCAAGGCGAAGACATCCGAGGGCGTGAACGCGGCCGGCGAGGGCCGGGCGGTCGAGGCCCAGGCGATCGCGCTATTGAGCCGCGCCGCGGGAGCCTAGCCCGAGATTCCTCGAAATTCCCCCTGAAGCCCTTGCCGATCGCTCCTCTCCCCCTATGCTTGATAGCTGCGGCGAGGATAGCCGCGGCGCGCATAGGGGGCTCGCATGAAGATAGGCGTAAAGCTGACCTTGGGCTTCGCGGGCGTGATGGCGGCCCTCTTGGCCATCGCGATCCTGGGCTACTCTTCCATAAAAAGCATCTCCGACGGCCTAACCGCCATCTACGAGAGATTCCTTCCCTCGATCGACGCCCTGGACCAGGCGGACCGGGACCTGTACCAGCTCATCGAGGCGGAACGGACGCTGCTCCTGGTCAGCCCGGGGGGAGACCAGGCGAAGGCCTACCGCGCGGCCTACGAGGAGAACTCGCAGCAGTCGGCGGAGCGCGTCGCCAAGGCGAGAGCCCTCGCCTTGACGGACGAGGAACTCGCTATCTATGCCCAGTACGACGCGGCCCGCTCGGCCTGGGTCGGCGTCTCGGCGCGGGTACTGGAGCTGCAAGCGGCGGGGAATACCGGCGAGGCCCTCGCCCTGTCCGTCGGGGAGGCGGCCCGGCTCTTCTCGACGATGCGCGAAACGCTGAACTCCCTGCAGGAACTCCTGAACGGGCACGCGGAAGGGTACAGCAAGCGGGCGATCATCACGCAAGACCGGGCGCAGGCCGCGGTGACGATCGTATCGATGATAGCCCTCGCGCTTTCGATCGTCATGGCCATCCTCCTTACCCGATCGATCACCAAGCCGCTCGCCGCGGCCGTCGGCCATCTGCGGCAAATGTCGAATGGCGATCTTCGCAACGACATCAAGGGCGCGTATCTCGGGCGGGCCGACGAGATAGGCGACCTGGCCAAGGCCCTCGACGCGCTATCCCGCGACCTCAGGCGCATCGTCGAGAGCATCTTCATCTCTTCGAACCAGGTCGCGGACGGGGCCCAGCAGATATCGGCGACCGCCCAGGCCCTTTCCCAGGGCTCGACGGAGCAGGCGGCTAACGCCGAAGAGGTCTCCGCATCGGTCGAGGAGCTGGGATCGACGGTCAAGCAGAACGCGGACAACTCGCTGGCGACCGAGGGCATCGCCTCGAAGTCCGCGATAGGAGCCGAGGACGGCGGGACATCCGTGATCGAGGCCGTAGGAGCGATGAAAGAGATCGCGACGAAGATCTCGATCATCGACGAGATAGCGCGGCAGACCAACCTCCTGGCCCTGAACGCGGCAATCGAGGCGGCCAGGGCGGGCGAGGCGGGCAAGGGCTTCGCCGTAGTCGCCTCCGAGGTGCGAAAGCTCGCGGAGCGCAGCCAGAAGGCCTCGGGAGAGATCGGCGACCTGTCCAGGGTAACGGTGGAAACGGCCACGAAGGCCGGCGAGATCATCCAAGGGCTCGTACCCGAGATACGAAAGACGAGCGACTTGGTACAGGAGATAGCGAGCGCCTCGGCCGAGCAGAACACGGGCGTCGAGCAGATCACCAAAGCGATGGTCCAGCTCGATACGGTCATCCAGCAGAACGCCAGCGCGAGCGAGGAGATGGCGAGCATGGCCGAGCAGTTCTCGGTCCAGGCCCAGCAGCTCGCCGAGGCTATATCCTTCTTCAAGGTCGGGACGGAGGTCGGGGCCTCCAAGGCCGCTCCGCGGGCTCCGCGCCGGATCGCGGCCTCCGCAACGGCGCCTGCCAAGGCCGGCGAGAGGCCGGGCAGGCAGACGACGGCGATACGCGTGAAGCAGGAAGCGGGCGACCGGGCCGACGGGGATTTCGAGGAGTTCTGAGGATACGAAACGGCGGGCCGAGCGGATGGGCTATGCACTCGCCGCTCGGCGCCGCTTCCCCGATAATCGCGGCTCGGTATGCGCGACGAATATGGAATCTCCAGCCTAGCCCTTATCCTGATCGCGATCTACCTGGCCGCCTGCTCGACCTCACCCGCCGGGGAGCGGCCCGGCCGCCCGCCTCGATCCCGTGGCGCAGCAGCCCTATGTCGGTGTTTAATGCGTCATGAGGCGAATTACCCTGATCATCGCATCGCTGACTCTCGCCGCGGCGGCGGCCTCGGCCGATGGGGGCGGCCCCTGGTCTTGCGATATACGCGCCGGCAACCGAATTTCAATGCTGGGCCAGGACTATGTTCACGCGAACCTCGGATGCTCATATGAACTAGACGCTTGGTCGATCGGACTCGGATTGACGACGATGTACGGATTCAGCGCGGACGACTGGTATTGCGGCCCGAGGGCAGAAATCGGGATCGGAAAGCATGCGTACGTCGGGGCCTCGATATTATGGCTGATCAATCGAGAGCCCGATCAGCGCGGACGCTATTATTTCGACGGAATCGAGTGGTCCGCCAACAGCCTGAATGGCTGCCTCGAGATCGGATATAGAAACACGTTCAGCCCCGACGGCCCTCTCGGGTTTTATTACGGCCTTTCCGCTTTCCTGCCCCCGCGGCCCAACGCGGACGACTCCATGCTGGATGTGCTCTTCATGATGGTCTACATACCCGCGAGTTGGCTGCAGCTCGATTGCGGCCTGTCATTATCGCTGTGAAGCGCCGCGGTCTCCCGCTATCGCCGCGACGCCGATCGCGACGAGCGCGAAGGCCGCCGCCTGTAAGGCGACGAAGGGCGAGCCGAAGACGAAGTAGGACGCGAGGGCGGGCCAGAGGACCTGCATGCCGTAGAGCGCGGGCGCGACGCGGGCCATCTCGCCGTCCTTATAGGCGAGCTGGACGATCGAGAAGCCGCCGAAGCCGCAGACGAGGAAGGCGTAGAGATAGGGCGAAGCGAGCCAGGCTATCGATACCGAGGCGCCGGCGTCGATCTGCAGCGCGCGCATGGCGACCACCATGTAGCCGCCGAAGCATCCCGAAGCCGCCGCGAGGAGGACGGCGAGGCGCGGCCCGCGGCGGCGCCTCCGAGCCGCGGCCAAGGCCGCCGCTAGCGCGAGGGGCAGGCCGATGAAGATCCAGAGCGCCGGCGGAGAGAAGAGCTCGTCCCCGGCCGGTCCCCGGCCGAGCAGGCCCGCTCCCGCGATCGCCGCGAATAGGGCGATGGTCCAGGCGGCGCGGCGAGGGCCGATCCGCTCGCCCAGGAGGAAGCGGGCGAAGACCGCCGTGAAGGCGACGCTCGATCCCGCGAAGGCGGCCACGACGTTGGCGGGCAGGCCGAGGAGGGCGATGAACTGGAAGGCGGGCACGACGTTCATCATGACGAAGCCCGCCAGCCAGCCGGCGAAGGCGCGCGACCGGAAGCGGCCGCGATCGCGGCGCGCCGGCCCCGCGCCGGGAGCGCCGGCGCCCTCGGCCGTCCCGCCCATCCAGCCGATGTTCAGCTTCTGCAGGCTGTTGCCGAGCGAGAGGACCGCGTTGCCCGCGAGGATGACCGCGGCGGCCGCGAGAGGCGATACCGTCATCGTCGCCGCCCGGTCCTCCGCATCGCGTCGAAGAGCGGGGCGAAGGGAGAGGAGGCGCGGTAGAAGACGGCCGGGCAGCCCAGCTGGCTCTCGATCTCGACCTCTCCCCCGCGAAAGGACCGGGAGGTCCACAGGTGGACCCACTCGTCGTCGGGCAGGTAGAGCCTGGTCAGGGACGCCCCGCGCGCCAGGGCCGGGGCGACCATGAGATCGCCGCCGTAGAGGAACTGACGCGTTATGCGCTTCGCGACGGGGTCCCCGGGGTAGTTGATCCAAAGATGCCGCAGCGGGGGCAGGCCGCGCTCGGCGGCCTCGGCGGCCACGGCCAGGTGGTAGGGCTTAAGGGCGGCGTAGGCCTGGGACATCCGCGAGAAGGACGTCAGCGACAGGGCATCGGACCAGGGCATCGCGTCCACAGGGGCGCGGCCGCGGGGCCCGGGCCGGCAGGAGGCGCTCGTCCGGAAGAGGGGCGTGAAGGCCGCCATCTCCATCCAGCGCGCCAGGAGCTCGGGATCGCGGCGGGGCAGGCGCGCGCCGACGATCCCGCCCGCCTCCGCGTGCCAGGGCAGGGCCCCCGCGAGGGAGCAGGACAGGGCCGAGGCGACCGCGCCCTCGAGGCCCAGGCTTCCCTCGAGGAGGGGCAGCTGGGGGCCGCAGCAGAGGCCCATCGCGTAGCGGGCCGAGCCGAGCCACGAGGATCGGGCGAAGAAGGTCGCGTCGGAGCCGAGGCCCGCCTCCTCTATCGCCTCGCGGTTGGCCCTCGCCCACAGCGCGGGCCAGCGGTTATGGGCCTCGAGCCCCGATTCGCCCGAGGCGAGGACCGCGTCGGCGGGCAGGAGCTCCCCGCCCTCGGCCGCCCAGGCCGACATGCCGATGCCCAGGAGGTCCCGGGAGATGATCTCCTTGATCCAGGAGAAGGCCTCGGGGTTCGTCAGGTCGATCATCAGGACGCTCGAGGAGTGGCAGGGCATCAGGTAGTCCCCGCCGCCGCGCTCCTTGACGCAGAAGCCCCGGGCCGAGGCCTCGGCTCCCAGCTTCCCCTCGGGCGAGAGGTAGGGATCGACGCGGCCGACGAAGCGGACGCCCTTCGCGCGCAGGGCGGCGATCTCATCCGCCAGGCGGGGATAGAGCGCCTCGTCCGGCCTCCATTCCGAGGCCTCGCGCGGCCTTCCCGAGGCCGAGGGGATGCCGCACCAATCCGGGACCCAGACCGCGGCCACGGAGGCGCCCGCGTCGCGGACATCGCCCAGCCGGCCGGCCAGCGCGACGAGGCCCCCGGCGACGCCCAGCCAGGCGCCGTCGAAGCACCAGTCCGGGGGAACCGGGGCCTTGCCCAGGAAGCCGTTCATGGCCGCGACCGAGTCGGCGCCGCCCGCCCCCAGGCCCAGCACGACCTCGCGAGGGACGGACCAGGACTCGATCGAGGTCGTGGCCCGGCGGAATTCGAAGGCGGTATAGGAGGCGGAGTCCACGACGCACCACAGCCCCTCGGTCGAGGCGAAGGCGGGAATCGCGTGCGAGGAGGCCCGCATGTCCCCGCCCGAGCCGCGCTTGCGCGCCGCGGCCGAGGCGGCCCCGAGCCCGGAGCCCGGCCCCCGCTCGCGCAGCCAGGATTCCGCGCGGCGGCGCTTCAGGTCGAGCGGCCCGAAGCTCTCGCCGCAGCCGAAGACGGCCTCGTCGGGCCGGGCGGCGATCCTGAGCCTGAATCTGTTGATCGAGGCGTCGTAGCGCGAGAAGGAAAGGCGCAAGCGCCCGTCCCGCTCGCGGACGGCCATGCTCAGGAGCCCCTCGAAGTCTACGACGACGAAGTCCCCCGAGCTCTCGACGATCTTGAAGGACCGCAGCGGGACGCGCTCGTCTCGGCGGGAGCGGAGCGAGAATCGCCCCCTGGACTGCCTGACCAGGCTCTCGCCCCGCCCCAGCTCGACGCAGGGGCTGCGGCGCGTATGGCTGAGGATCCTCCTGCCCCCGGCGGACAGGGCGAATCCCTCGCTTAGGGTCTCGATCGAGATCATCTTGATGGACGATACCCCAGGCTCGCGTTGCCTGCAACAAGAGAATCGCGCGCCGCGCGGGCCTTTCGGGCGGGACTAGGGCTTCGCGGCCGGGAGCGCGTCGATCAGGGAGAGGATCTCGGGATTCTTGAAGAGGGCGGCGTACTTGCGGGCCGAGAGCCCCAGCTTGTCGACGATGTCGGGATCGGCGCCCCGCTCCAGGAGGAGGCGGGAGATCTCCGCGTCGTTGCGGCCCACGGCCACGATGAGGGCGGTCTGCGCGTCCTTGCTGGCGAGGTTCGGATTCGCGCCCCTGCCCAGGAAGAGCTTGGCCAGCTCGACGGCCCCGGCCTGGGCGGCGTCCATGAGGGGCGAGTAGCCGCGGTCCTCGCTCTGCAGGTCGAGCGAGGCGCCCCGGTCCAGGAGGAGCTCGGCGACTGCGAGGTGCTTGTTCCTGGTCGCCAGGCAGAGCATGGGCACGCCGTGCTTGTCCCGGGTGTCGGGACTGAAGCCCGCGTCGATGAAGAGGCCTACCGCCTTCGTATCGCCGTCGGCGACGCACTGGGCCAGGGCGTCGGCGTGGCAGGATATGCCGACCTCGAGGAGGCGGGCCCGCGCCTGGCGCCGCGACTCGAGGGCGGTCCACTCGTCCTTCTCGATGGCGAAGTAGGCGGAAAGCTCCTCGAGGCTGTCGAGGGCGGGCAGGCCGGCGAGTATCCTGGGCAGGGGAAGCTCGGGATCGACCCGGTAGAGCGCGATGCCCGAGCCCTTCGCGTAGCCGAAGCCGGCGGCGAAGGGAAGCCAGCCCGAGGCCATGCTCGCGGCCGAGGCCACGACCAGGTAATGGGTCGCCTTCTCGAGCCGGCCTATGAGCTTATCGGGGGAGACGGTGGACCAGCCGCCGTGGATCTTGAGCGCGTAGGCGTCGATACCGGCCGAATCCAGGGCCTCGAGGATGCCGAGGAGGCGATGTCCGTCTTCGGGGGACGCGAGAGCCGCAACCGTCACATCGAGCCTGCCTGCTAGTGCCGATTCAGTCCGAAGGCGAGCTCGACGTGGACGGTGATCGCGCCGTATTCGCTGCGCGCCGTCCCCGCCACGAGGACCGCCGTATTCCCTTCTAGTGTCGGCAGCGCGCGAGCGTAGGCTTGAGGGAAAAGCGCCGTCTCGAAGAGGCCCTCCTCGTCCTCGAAGGTGTAGAAGGCCATGCTCTCGCCGGAGGCCGAGAGGACCTCCTTGGCCGCGACGAGCTGGCCCGCCATGGAGACCCTCTGCCCCACGAGATAGGGCAGGCAGCCCGAGCTCGAGGGCGCGGGCAGGCCCTCCCTCCGGGCGACCAAGGCGGCGCGGCGGGAAAAGAGGGCGGCCGGGGGCCCGTCCAGCACCAGCCCCAGGAGCCGCGCCTCGTCGGCGAGCCTGGCCGAGCGGGGATAGTCGGCGACCCACTCGGGCGGGGCCCATTCGTCCTCGATCAGGTCGAGGGCGGCCGAGGGGGCGGCGCGGCTCCGTCCCCTGCCCCGCCCGCCCGCCCGGCCGGCCCGCGCGCGGGCGCGATGCAGGGCCCAGAGGGCCTGGGGCCGGCACAGGCTCTCGCCGCCGGCCCGGCCGCTCAGGCCGTCGAGGCAGCCCGAGCGGACCAGGGCGCGCAGTTCCGGCAGGCTCGGCCCTACGCGCGCGTCGAAGTCCTCGAGCGAGCGGAAGCTCCCCTTCTCGGACCTCGAATCGAGGATGCGCTCGATGGTCGATCGCGAGAGGCCAGCGAGCTGGGACAGCCCCACGCGGAGGGCGGCGGGCGCGGCGGCGGCGCCGTGGTTGGCGGCTCCGGCCCCGTGGTTGGCGGCCGCGTCCTTGCCGGACTCGGCGCCGCTCGACGCTGCCCCTTGCGCGGCGGCCCCGGGCGCTCGAGTCGCCGCCGAGCGCTCGACCGTATACCGCGCCCCGCTCGAGTTGACGTGGGGCGGCAAAAGGCCTATGCCCAGGCGCCTGGCCTCGCCCAGGTAGGCCTGGACGCCGTAGAAGCCCCCGCCGTTGTTGATCACCGCCGCCATGAAGATCGCGGGGTGATGGGCCTTCATCCAGGCCAGGCGGTACGAGACCAGGGCGTAGGAGGCCGAGTGGGACTTGCAGAAGGAGTAGCCGTCGAAGGAGAGCATCATGTCCCAGAGCTCCGCCGAGTCGCGGCCCTCGACGCCCCGCTCGGCGCAGCCCGAGAGGAAGCGCTCGCGGAAATCCTCGAGGACTGGTCCCTTGCGCTTCTTGGTCAGGGCCTTGCGCAGGCCGTCGGCCAGGACCGCGTCGAAGCCGGCCGCGGCCATCGCCACGCGGGAGACGTCCTCCTGGTAGACCATGATGCCGTAGGTCTCGGCCAAGGTCTCCTCTACCTGGGCGGGCAGGCGGCGCCAGCTCCCGCCCTTGAGGCGGCGCACGTACTCGTTGATCCACTTGTTCGCCGCGGGCCTGATGATGGAGCTGGCGACCACGAGCCGGCCGTAGTCCACCGAGCCCATTTTTTGCAAAAGCTGCCGGGTGGCCGGGGACTCGATATAGAAGACGCCCATGCTGCGCCCGGACTCCACCAGGGCGCGGGCGGCCGGGTCCTCGTCGGCGCCTCGGAAGTCCCACCGGAGCGGGGCCGCGGGCCCGTCGGGGCAGCCGGCGGCAAGGTCGGGGCCGCCCGCGCCATCGCGGCCGCGGACGGCTCCGCCGGCGGCCCGCTCGAGATTGACCTCGGCTATGCAATCGCGGAGCACCGCGAGCGAGCGGTTGCCCAAAAGGTCGATCTTGACCAGGCCCGCCCGCTCGGTCCCGTCCTTCTCCCAGGCCAGGAGCGGTATCCCCGCGGGCGAGATCTGGACGTGGCTATAGTCGGCGATGGGGCCGGGCGTGATCACCACGCCCCCGCAGTGCGTGCCGATGCATCGGGGCATGCCCCGGACCATGCGGGCCAGGCGGGTCAAATCGGCGGGCAGGGAATCGAGCTTCCCCAGGCGCAGGGCCCTCGCCGAGTCGCGGATGTCCTCCTCGTTCATGCCCAGGGCCAGGGCCGATTCCCGCAAGGCGCTGCGCTCCGACAGGCAGCAGTGGTTCGCGACCATGGCCGCCCTGTCCCCGTACTCCTCGAAGACCGATTTCAGCAGGGCGGGCCGCTCGTCCCAGGGAAAGTCGATGTCGATGTCGGGCGGGTCCTTCCGGCCCTCGTTCAGGAATCGCTCGAAGAAGAGGTCGTGGGCCAGGGGATCGACGTGGGTCAGCCCGAGGAGGTAGGAGACCAGGCTCGAGGCCGCGCTGCCCCGCCCGCAGGTCCGCGGGCAACGCCTGACGATGTCCCGCACGACCAGGAAGTAGGCCGAGAAGCCCTTGGAGCGGATGATGGCCAGCTCGCGGTCGAGCCGGGCGCGGAGGCCCCGCGGGGGCGCGGCCCCGTAGCGGCCGGGAACGCCCGCCTCGCAGAGCGAGCGCAGGAGGTAGTAGGCTTCCTCGTCGGGAAGGCCCTTGTAGGCCGGGAAGACGGGCGGGTCCGCGAAGAAGCTTCCCGCGGGCGCGGCCTCCTCGGCCAGGGAGCGAGCGGCTTCCAGGGCCTCGGGAAAGGCCGAGAGCAGGGCGCCCCCGCGCGCCGAAGCGACGAGGAGGGCCCCGGGGCTCTCGCGCAGCCCCGCCGCCTCGAGGGAGGCGATCGTCCGCCGCTCCTCGATGGCCCGTGCCAGGCGCCACAGCTCGGCATCCCCGGGCTCGAGGAAGCGGGCGGGGTGCTCGGCCAATAAAGGCAGGCCGAGCTCGCGGGCCGCCCTCGCCGTCCCCTCTTGCGGGAGGCCCAAGGGAAGGGCCGCGTAGAGCCGTCCCCTGCCCTTCAGGGCGGCCAGGACGGCAGGGTCCGAGGCCGAGATCGCCAAGCCCTCCCAGCCCGCTTCCGCGAGCTCGGCGACGGGATCGAAGGCCGGGATCTGCTCACGAGCGCGACGGGCGGCCGAACTCGAAGGCCGCCCGACCGCGGCGGGGCCGCGCGCGGCCGGCGCTCGAGGCGGCTCGTCCCCCCCCTCCTGGGACTCTTCCTCGGCTGACTCCATGGCCAGGACCTCGGGCGGCAGATGAAGCCGGCGGCGCGGCACCTCGACGGCGAGGACCCTGCTTAGGAGGCCGCAGAGCCGGGAGAAGCCGCGCCGATCGAGGCAGTAGGCCCGCAGGAAGCGCCCTCCCGTCTCGATCGAGGCCGAGGCCAGGACCTTCAGCCCGGCCGGGGACGCGGCGTCGACCAATTCGGGAAGGGCGTAGAGGTTGTTCGCGTCGCCGAGCGCGATAGCCGACCAGCCCGCTTTGACGGCGGCGCCGGCGAGATCAGCCGGAGATCGGGCTCCGTCCATGAGGGAGAACCAGGACCGGGGTCCAAGAAGGGGGAGACTCATACGACTATGACTATACATGCGTGTAGCTGTCTCGGCAAGAATCCCCGGGAATTGAGTTTTTTTCTCGAAGTACTTGACTTTATAGAGATTTTTGATAGATTAAGTATATCCGTGAGGACGACACGGATGGTTCGACATCAGCTGCTCGATACGGACATCTACCGGGCAATAGCGAGCGGCAGGCTCCCAGGTTGTGCCTCCTTTCCTGGGAGCCGCTTTTTTTTTGCGCATTGCCGAGCCGCCCTCTCTCCGCCATACTCCCCGCATGAAGATCCGGTCGCTCAGTTCCCTCCTGGCCTCGGGCCTCAGCCTTCTCCTCGCCATTCAGCCCGCCGCGCTCGCCGCCCAGCAAGGGGCGCCGAGCGGCAAGGCCACCTCGGTAGCCGTCCTCGACATCGCCAACGCCGGCCTCGACCCGCGGGTGGATTACCTCTCGGGGATCATCGGCGGCCTCTTGTCCTTCGACCTGGCCAGCCGCTCCGGCATAGCCCTCGTCGACCGCCGGAACATGGACGCCGTCCTCAGGGAAAAGGAGCTCTCGCTGAGCGCCCTCGGGACGGACGCCTCGGCGGCCGCCGCGGCCGGCCGCCTGGTCGGCGCCGATTGGCTCCTGACGGGCGAATACGTCTTCATGGGTACCGATGTGCTCCTCACGCTCTCGCTGACCGACGCCGCCACCGCCGGCCGCGTCGTCTTCCGGGACCGCGGCGCCGACGAGAACCTCGTCCACCGCCTCGCCGAGCAGCTCGTCCGGCGCCTGA
>CAYPHO010000032.1:0-8087 GCA_964410245.1 uncultured Treponemataceae bacterium
GCGCCCAGGATTATCGAGTAGACCGAGGTCCGCACCGCGTGGGAGACGAGGTAGTTCTTGTGCTGGGGAGCCATCGACTGGGCGCGCAGGAGGAAGCGGCGGTTCTGCGCCACGACCTGCACCAGGGACTTCATGCGCTCGCCCAGCGCCTTGTAGTCGAGCTCGTTCTTGGTGACGAACCTCGTGTAGAGCCCTTCCATGTACTTGGCGAAGTCGACGTAGAAGGCCAGGACCTCGTCGACTTTCTCGCGCTCGCCCGCCCCGTCGTTCAGGGCGCCTTGCGCGGCCTTCTCGACGAGATCGTCCTTGCCGTCGCCCTCCTCCTCGCGGACGGCGTCGAGCTGGCCTCCCTCGGTCCTGACCTCGCGGAACTCCCAGAGGGTCAGCCTGCGCAGGAGGGCCTCGTCCACGGGGGTCTCGGGGGCCAGCAGCACGTAGCCCTCGTCCAGGAAGAGGGGCTTGGAGAAGAATGTCTGCGGCCTAAGATCCTTCAACGCGATGCTGTTCATATGCGCCCATTGACCCCGCTATGCCCGGATGCTAGTCTCGAATCGTCCATTCGATTCCTTCTCTATATTATAGGAGTCCGGGGCGATGAAATTTAGGACTATTTTCACGCTTTTCAACGTCGTCATCCTGAGCTCCTTCGCCTTCGTCTTCCTCATGCCCCTCTTCGTGCTCGGACCGGGCCCCGCCTTCGATTTCTGGAAGGACAACTGGTACCTCGGCCTCTTCTTCCTCCTCCTCATCGCCGGCCTCAACGCCTTCTTCCTGGCGAACCGCAGGGTATTCCTCCTGGTCGAGCGCGAGGATTGGGGGGGGCTTTCGGCCTACCTCGTCAAGTCCATGTTCGGTTCCGGCCGCTCGCGCCCGGGGCGCTTCCGCTCATCGCGCGTGCGGCTCCTCATCAACGCCTACCTCCTGCAGTCCGACGCCGAGGGAATAGCGCGCCTCGAGTCCGAGCTGGCCGCCAAGCGGCCGGACCTCCTGCGGAAGAACGCCCTCCTCTTCGGCGTCACGCGCCTCTTGTCGGGCCGCCACGCCGAGGCCGAGTCCTTCCTGAAGGACTACCTGAGCGCAAAGGACGCCGACTCGCCCGATTGGCTCGGCTTCGACTACGGCTTCAGCCTCATCATGCAGAAGCGGATCGCCGAGGCGCGGCCCTACGTCGAGGCCGCCCTCGCCTCGGGCGACGCGGTCCTGCGCGGCCTCGCGGCCTATCTCCTGGACACGCTCTGCGCCGAGGCGGAGCCCGTCGAGGCCGAGCGGGACTCCGCGCGGCAAAAGGCCGATTCCTGCCGCGAGCTCCTTCGGAAGCGCTTCAGCGAGGCCCGCTGGGCCAAGGAAGTGGAGCGGGCGAAGGGAGAGGTCCATATCGTCATCCTCTCGAAGCTCGTCGACGAGGCGGGCCGCTGGCTATTCGATAAAAGCGCCGCAACGAAGTAAACAATCCGCCCGCTCTCTCCGATACTCGGAACGGATGAGCATCCTTTCGCGCATAGCGCGCGCCTCGGCGCGCGCCCTCGCCGTGGCGGCGCTCGCCGCCTTCGCCGTCGCCGCGCAAACGGCCTCGGGCGAGTCGGGGACTCGGCCTTCTTACCACGTCCTCAAGAGGGGAGAGACCCTCTATTCCGTGGCCAAGGCCTACGATGTCAGCCCCGAGGCGCTCGCGAGGGCGAACTCCGTCGCGGACGCGTCGAAGCTCCCGGTCGGGATGAAGCTCCTGATCCCGCGGGCCCATCGCGTGGCCAAGGGCGAGACGCTGTACGGCATCGCCAAGGCCTACGGCGTCGCCTTGGACGAGCTGCGCTCCCTCAACGGCTTCAAGGACGGCTCCGTGATCAGGCCGGGCGAGTCCGTCCTGATTCCCTCAGGCGGCGCCCGGGCGGGCATATCGGACTCGGGCTCTTCCTCGGCGAGCGGGCCCGCGGCCCCCGCGACTCCCCGGTCGGCGCCGGCCGCTCCCGATCCGGTCCGGCTATCGCCCGCGAGGACCGGCGCCGGCGTGACCTGGCCCTGCCTCGGCGAGGTCTCCTATCTCGAGGGGAAGGCCTACGGCGTAATAATCAAGACGAGGCCGGGCGAGAGCCAGAAGGCCGTCAGCTCGGGGACCGTCGCCTTCGCCGACGTCTTCCGCGGCTACGGGCGGGTGGTCATGGTCGCGTCGAGCAAGGGCTACCTGTACGTATACGGAGGCAACGAAAGCATCGCCGTCAGGGCCGGGGACAAGGTCAGGAGCGGCCAAGCCCTGGGCGTGGTCGGCGTCGACTCCAAGCTTGGCCGGCCGGCGGCCTACTTCCTCGTATCGAAGGATGGGGTGGCGATCGATCCGGCCAAGGCGCCTCGGGATTAGCCGAAAAATGAATTTGAACTCCGTACGGATATGCGTAAGCTTAGAATATCATTTCCGCGGCTCGGGCCCGCCCCGCTGAATTTCGGGCCGGCGCGAGGCCGAATCAAAGCGACGGGTCATACGGGAAGGTAGGATACGTGAACGAGAAGGCCGCTCCCAAATCCCCTCAAGCGAAGAAGCGCGCGAAGACCTTGGGCGCCACCAAGAAGAAGCCGAAGCATCCGAAGCATCCGAAAGAGACCGATCCGCTGGCCCTCTATCTCAAGCAGATATCGCGCTATAACCTCCTGACCGCCGAGGACGAGATGCGGATCGGCGAGGTGATCCAGACCCTGCGCGCCCGCCTTCAATCCCCCGTCGAGGATGCCCTTCCGCCCTTGGGAAAAGAAGATCGCGAGGGCATGGAGCGCGAGCTCGTGGCGGCTAAGAACCGCATGATCACGTCCAACCTGCGGCTCGTCGTTTCTATCGCAAAGAATTATCAGCATCGAGGCCTATCCCTCCTCGACTTGATCGACGAGGGGAACATCGGCCTCATCGAGGCGGTCGAGCGCTTCGACTACACCCGCGGCTGCCGCTTCTCGACCTACGGCACCTGGTGGATCAGGCAGGCGATCATCAAGAGCCTGGCGGACAAGGGCAGGGTCATCCGCATACCCATCCACATGCTCAACACGATCAAGAAGTGCTACTTCGTCGCCAAGCAGCTTACCCAGGACCTGGGCCGGGACCCGAAGCCCGAGGAGCTGGCAGAGAAGCTCGGCATGGACTCGAAGCGGGTCAAGGAGATCATGAAGCTCTCGCAGGAGACGGCCAGCCTGGACACGACCGTCGACGAGGACAACGTCACGCACCTGTCGGACCTAATAAAGGACGACAGCGTCGCCGAGCCCTTCGAGGAAGTCTTCTCCATGGCCCTGCAGGACACCCTGGGAAGTGTCCTGAAGAACCTGTCCCAGCGCGAGATCACCATCATCCAGCTCCGCTACGGACTGAACGGCGAGAGCCCCCGGACCCTCGAGGAGACCGGCAAGCTCCTGGGCATCACCCGCGAGCGGGTCAGGCAGATCCAGGAGAAGGCCGTCCAGAAGCTCAAGGAGCTCGAGGAGCTCTCGGACTTCCGCGGCGGGCGCTGAGGGCGGGCCGCCGCCTAACGCTTCGCTAGGGCGCCCGCCCGTGGTCCCTACGGCGCCTAGGCGCGCGGCCGCTCCCGCTCGTAATCCTCGGGAGAGTCGAGGTCCTTGAGGACCGTCGCGTCCGCGGGACACTCTTCGATGAGGCCCTCGCGCGATCCCAGGAAGGCGCGCGCGGTATGGGCGGCCGCGAGCTCGGGCCAGAGCCCGGCCGAGACCGCCCAGGGATGGCCCCTGCGGCCGCCGTGGACCGGGGCGACGATCGGCGCGTCCGAGCGCTCGGCGGCTTCGATCACCGCGGCCGCGGCCGCCGCGCTCAGCTGGGGCTGGTCACCCAGGGCGATAAGCGCGCGCCCGGTCCCCGGCGGCAGGCTTCGCAGGCCCGCGGCCAGGCTGTCCATCATTTCCCCGTTGCGGTAGTCGGGATTGGCGACGCAGGCGGCTCCCAGCCGCCGCGCGGCCTCGAGGCGGGCGACCTCGGCGCCGACGGCCTCGCCGTCGCCTCCGGTGACCACGATCGCCGAGGCCGGGCGCCCGCCCATCGCGATGGCCAGGGTCTCGAGGACCCTGGCGAGCACGGTCGAGCCCCCCCATGGGAGAGTCATTTTCGGCCTGCCCATCCTCGACGAGCAGCCCGCCGCCAGCACTATGACGCCCCAGCTCATGCGGCAACCTCGATCAATTCGTTTGAGCCCGGCCGCGCGTGATGCTAGAATGAAGGCCTAAGGACCTGTTCCCCGCAAGGAGCGCCCAATGGAAATCGGCGATCTCGCCCGCCCTAGCGACCTCGATTCCGCCCTCGGACTGATACGGAGCGAAGGCGGAGTCCCCCTAGGCGGCGGCCTATGGCTCAGGATGAGCGCGAAGAGGATCGGGCTCGCCGTGGACCTCTCCGAGCTCGGCCTCGAGTATATCCGCGATTCCGGCGATTCCATAGAGATCGGCGCCATGACCAGCTTCCGGGAGCTGGAGTCCTCGGGCCTCCTGGACGAGCGCTTCGGGGGCCTCTTCTCCCGCGTCGTCGGCGGCGTCGTGGGAGTCCAGTTCCGCAACATGGCCACGATCGGCGGCACGGTCGCGGGGAAGTACGCCTTCGCGGGCTTGAACGCCGCCCTCCTCGCCCTCGGCGCCCGGCTCGTCCTCCGCGGCGAGGGCGAGCGCGATCTCGCCGCCTTCCTGGCCGAGCGGAGGGCCGAGCCCTTCTTGCTCGAGAAGATCCTCCTTCCCCGGCGGGCCGCGGCGGGCTATTCCGCGCTCGCCCTGACCGCGGGGGACTTCAGCATGCTGGTGGCCGCGGCCGCCTTCGCGGGCGGCTCCTGGCGCGTCGCCGTGGGGGCGCGGCCCGGGGCGGCCCGGCTTTCCGAAACCGCGGCCGCGGCGCTCGGCCGCGAGGCCCGACCCGGCGCGGCGGCGATCGGGGCGGCCGCGTCGGCCGCCGCCTCCGAGCTCGACTTCGGCGGCGACGCGCGCGCGAGCGCCGAGTACCGGCGGGAGCTATGTCCCGTCCTCGTCCGCCGCGCCCTCGAGGAGGCCCTCGCGTGAACGCGACCATCGTCGTCAACGGCGCCGCCGAGCGCTTCTCCTTCGAGCCCGGCGCCATGCTCGCCGACGTCCTGCGCGCGGCGGGCCACGTCGAGGTCAAGAAGGGCTGCGATACGGGCAACTGCGGGGCCTGTACGGTCCTCCTCGACGGTAAGCCGATCCTCTCCTGCTCCTTCCTGGCCGCCCGCGCGGAGGGGCGGTCCGTCACCACCGTCAGGGGCGTCGAGGGGGAGGCCAAGCGATTCGCCTCCTTCCTGGCGGCCGAGGGAGCGGACCAGTGCGGCTTCTGCGCCCCGGGCTTCGCCCTGACCGTCATCGCCCTGTCGCGCGAGATCCCCGGCGCGACGGAGGACCAGGCGCGGGAGTACCTCAAGGGCAATCTCTGCCGCTGCTCGGGCTACGAGGGCCAGCACCGCGCGATCATGCGCTACCTGGAGGCCGGCGATGCGCGATAACCGAAATAATACCGAGGGGGCGGCCGCGCCGGGCGCCGTTACGAGCGTATCCTCCGACAAGGAATTCTCGGCGGTGCGGAAGAGCTCGCCCAAGATCGACGCGGAGGGCCTCGTCCTCGGCAGGCCGGCCTATACGGACGATTTGGCGCCGCCTAACGCGCTGGCCGTCAAGCTGGTGCGCAGCCCCCACGCCTTCGCGCGCATAGTCTCGATCGACGCGTCGAGGGCATTGGCGCTGCCGGGGGTCGCCTGCGTCCTGACCTGGAAGGACGTCCCCCGCAGGCCCTATACCCGGGCCGGTCAGGGCTACCCCGAGCCCAGCCCCCGCGACAAGTTCATCCTGGACGAGTACGTCCGCTACGTCGGCGACGAGGCCGCGATCGTCGCGGCCGCCGACGAGGAGACCGCCGCAAGGGCGGCCGATCTCGTCAAGGTCGAGTACGAGGTCCTGAAGCCCGTCCTCGACGTCGACGAGGCCGTCGACAACCCCGTCGTCATCCATCCCGAGGAAGGGATCCATCAGAACTTCCCCATAGGCTTCGAGCCTAAGCGCAATATCGCCGCCGCCTACCGCATGGAGATCGGGAAGGTCGAGGACGAGCTTAAGGCGAGCGAAGTCAGGGTCGAGGGCGTCTGGAGGACCCAGGCGCAAGGCCACGTCGCCCTGGAGCCCCACGCCTCCTTCAGCTACCTGGATATCCACGGCCGCCTGGTCATCGTCACCTCGACCCAGAATCCCTGGCATACGAGGCGCATCGTCGGCATGACGCTCGGAATGCCGCTGAAGAGCATCCGCATCGTCAAGCCGCGTATAGGCGGCGGCTTCGGCAGCAAGCAGCACATCCACCTCGAGCCCTTCGTCGCCCTGGTGACGCTCAAGACCGGCAAGGCCGCCCGCATCGCCCTGACGCGCAAGGAAGTCTTCCGCGCGACCTTCACCCGGCACGAGATGAGGGTCGCGGTCAGGCTTGGCGCCTCGCGTGACGGCGCGTTGCGCGCCATCGACATGCAAATCCTTTCCAATACCGGGGCCTACGGCGAGCACGCCTTGACCACCTTCATGGTCGCGGGCTCGAAGACGCTGCCCCTGTACAACAAGGTCAAGGCGGTCCGCTTCGGAGGCGACGTCGCCTATACCAACAAGGTCTCGGCCGGGGCCTTCCGGGGCTACGGCGCCATCCAGGGCCTCTTCGCCCTGGAGTCGGCGGTGGACGAGCTGGCAGCCAAGCTCGGCATGGACCCTGCGGAGCTGCGGAAGAAGAACATGATCGCCGAGGGCGAGACGAGCGATGTCTTCAGGATCATGGGCGAGGGTACCGAGGGCGTCGCCATGAAGGTCGAGAGCTGCAAGCTCGACTTCTGCGTGAAGCGCGGCATGGAGATGGTCAGCTGGGATCCCGGGCGGCTGTCCTGGGAGGTCGCGCCCGGCAAGGTCCGCGCCCGGGGCATGGCCATCGCCATGCAGGGCTCGGGCATACCCCTGATCGACATGGGCTCGGCCAGGATCGAGCTGCAGGACGGCGGATGCTTCAAGCTCCACGTCGGCGCGACCGACATCGGCACGGGCAGCGACACCATCCTCGCCCAGATCGCGGCCGAGGAGCTCGGCGTCGATCTCGAGGACATCTCGGTATTCTCCTCGGATACGGACCACGCGCCCTTCGACGTCGGGGCCTACGCCTCCAGCACGACCTACGTGTCCGGCTCGGCCGTCGTGAAGGCTTCGCGCGCGCTAAAGCAAAAGCTCTTCGAGAAGGCCGCCGAGAAGCTCGGCGCCTCGGTCGATGACATCTCCTACGCGGACAAGTCCTTCGCGGCTCCCGGCGGGAAGTCGCTGTCGCTCTACGACCTCTCCTTCGGCACCCTCTACGGCGACGGGGAGGGCATGCGGACCATCTCGGCGACCGAGTCCTTCACGGGCCATGTCTCGCCGCCGCCCTACCTCGCGGGCTTCGTCGAGATCGAGCTGGATACGGAAACGGGCAAGGTCGAGGTCGTCGACTTCGCGGCAGTCGTCGATTCGGGCAATCCGATAAACCCGAGCCTCGTGCGGATACAGGTCGAGGGCGGCATCCTCCAGGGCATCGGCATGGCCCTCTGCGAGGAGGTCCGCTACTCCGATTCGGGGCGGCTCCTGAGCGACAGCTTGATAAGCTATGCGATACCGACGAGGGCCGACGTCGGGCGCATCCGCGTCGAGATCGCAGACAGCTACGAGCCTTCCGGCCCCTTCGGCGCGAAGTCGGCCGGCGAGATCGGCATCGACACGCCGCCCGCGGCGATCGCCAACGCGATCCGCGCCGCGACGGGCGCGCGGCTCTACGACCTGCCCTTCACGCCCGAGAAGGTCCTGAAGGCGATCAAGGCGGCGCGCTCGGGGAAGTAGCGGGCGGCTGCCGGGGCCGGAGCGCGCCTTTCTCGGCCGGCCCGCGCGGGGCTGCCAATGGCCCCGACGGCGACCGGCTGCCCCGAGCGAAGCCGTGGCCCCGACGGCGTCGCCCTCGTCAGAAGGAGCGGCGCATAACGCGCGCTATACACAGTTCGCCGAAGGCGAACTCGTTCCATGAATTTCCTCTATGTCAGCGCGCGCTAAAAAGATTCTCG
>CAYPHO010000032.1:8187-17383 GCA_964410245.1 uncultured Treponemataceae bacterium
GTCAGCGCGCGCTAAAAAGATTCTCGAATAACGCGCGCTAAGCCCGACTCGAGATCCTCGGGCGCGAACCAATCCGGGTTCGAGGCGAGGAGGCAAGCGAGGCCGTGGGCCTTGGCCCAGAAGCCCAGGATGACGTCGCGCTCGGAGAGGCCGGGGTACTTCGAGAGGAAGGCCGAGGACGCGCGGCGCAGCGTCAGGAAGCCGTGGTCCTGGCCGGGTTCGAGGGCGCATTCATCCCCGCTCGAGGCCTGCTTCGTTCGCAGGATGCCGACGAGGCCGCCTGTAGTGTCGGTCAGCGCGCCGGGCAGGATGCTGAAGAGGGCGAGTATCTCGGGATTGGCCAAGTAAAAGCGGACATAGGCCTCGCCCAGGCGGTACAGGTTCTCCTCATCCTCGCCCTCGACGAAGGGGCTCGCCTCGAGCGCCTTCTCGAACCTGGCCATGCTCTCGCGGACGATCTCGGTCAGGAGCTCCTCGCGTGTCGCGAAATGGCGGTAGGGCGCCGCGTGACTGACGCCGAGATCCTGGGCCAGGGCCCTGAGCGAGAAGGAGGCGAGCCCGTCGCGCGCGAGGAGGGCGAGTCCACGGTCCAGGAGCTCGCGCCGCAGGTCCTCGCGGTGATACGCCTTCCGCTCCTTCTCCTTCCTGTCCATGCCAAAAGATTACACGATTATGTTGACGTTGCCAACATTACGCGATACATTCTCGGCATTGATGTTGGCACTGTCTACATGGAGGTGTTGATGGAAATTCTCTACTTTTACGACCGGGACGAGGATGATCGCCGCGAGGCGGGATCGACGCTCGCCGCCTGGGCGGGGAAGCGCGGGCACGAAGTCATTCCGATGCTCGCGCCCGAATTGAAGCCGTGCCTCGGCTGTTTCGGCTGTTGGATCAAGACGCCGGGCCATTGCGCGGTGAAGGGAGACGAGGGCGCGGCCGTCGTCGAGGCTATATACCGAGCCGATCTCGTGCTGCTCGGAGGGGACACGCCCTACGGATGCTTCGGCCTACCGATCAAGGCGGCCCTGGACCGGGTCATCCCCCTGATCCTCCCGTATTTTCGGATGTACCGAGGGGAGATGCATCACGTTCCCCGCTATCGGCGCTTGCCGCGCTTCCTCTCGATCTCCTTCGGGGAGGCGAGCGAGACCGAGGACGCGACCTATCTCGAGCTCATGCGCTCCTTCTGCGACAACGTGTCCTGCCCGCGGCAGGAAAGCGCCTTCCGCTGCCGAGGCGACTCGGCTTCCCTGCCGGCCTGGCTCGAGAAGGAGCTCGCGTCATGAGAATACTCTTGGTGAACGGCAGCCCTCGCCGCGCGAAGGCGAATTCGCGCATCGTGCTCGACGCGATCCGCAAGCGCCTGGGCGAGGAGCACGACTACCGCATGGTGGAGACCATGGCCGCCGCGGCCGCCGCCCACGCCGATCTGGAAGTCGATCTCATGATCGTCGCATTCCCCCTGTATATCGACAGCCTGCACTCGACACTGCTCCGCTGGCTCATGTCTTTGGAAAAGGTCATCAAGGCCGAGGCCGAGCGCGGTCTTCCGCGGCGCGTCGGCATGATCGCGATCGCGAACAACGGTTTTCATGAGGGCATCCAAAACAAGAGCGCGCTCGACATCCTAGCCAACTTCTGCGCGAGAACGGGAATCGAGTGGAGGGGCGGCGCGGGCATCGGCACGGGCGAGATGATGGCGAACGTGCGGACCGCTCCCGATGGCATGTTCATTAAGCGGCCGGTCAGCCGCGTCCTTGACGAGATGGCCGCCCTAGCGGCGGGCTTCGCGGCCGGCCCGGGCGGATCCGGCGGCGATGCCGCCGCCCCGCCGCATCGCTACGCCTCTCACTCGTTTCCCTGGATCGTCTACATGCTCGCGGGCCACATGGGCTGGAGGGCGCAGGCGAGGGCGAACGGGGTGTCGAGGCGCGGGATTAAGGCGAGGCCGCTGGATCGGGAGACGCGGCCCTAGCGGCGGCGCCCCGCCCGGGCAGCCTCCCCTCAGCCGCCTCCCCTCAGCCGCCCTTGAGCTCGCGCGTAAGGCCGCCGACCGCCCGGGCGGGATCGCCTCCCGCCTGGACGGCGCGGCGGGCCGCGTCGACGAGGGCGGATCCGACGATCGCGCAGTCGGCCCGGCCCTCCAGGGCCGCTACCTGGGCGCGGTCCCGGATGCCGAAGCCGGCGGCGATGAACTTGCCCGTAGCCTCGCGAAGGCGCGTTAGGCGATCGAGAGCGGCCTCGTCAAGCTCGGTCTTGCGCCCGGTGACGCCGAGCCGGGTGACGACGTACAGGAGGGGCGAGGAGGAGGCCGCGGCGAGGGCGGCGGCCCTCTCCATGCTCGTGGTCGGCGCGATCAGGGGCACGAAGGCCAGGCCGGCCGCCGCGCAGAGGCCGCGCAGGTCGGGCTCGTCCTCGTCGTCGGGCGCGTCGGGGACGATGAAGCCGTCGATGCCGTCCGCCGCGGCCCATTCGACCAGGGCCTCGGGGCCGAAGGCGAGGATCGGATTCAGGTAGCTCATGACGAGGATCGGGACGGCGCTCTCGCGCCTCAGGGCGGATAGGGAATCCAGGCAGGCGCGCGTGCTCGAGCCCGAGCGGAGGGCGGCGTGATTTGCCTCGACGATCAGGGGGCCGTCGGCCGAGGGATCGGAGAAAGGCAGCTGGGCTTCGATGATGTCCGCCCCCGAGGCGGCCATCGCCGATAGGATGCGGCGCGAGGCCGCGCCGTCCGGATAGCCGCAGACGGCGTGGGCCATGAGCCTGATGCCGCCGGCCTTGCCGCCGTTGAAGGCGCGCGTTAGCCGCTCTATACCGGTCATCGCAGGGCCTCCTTCTCGAGACGCGCCGCCTCGGACTTGAGGAAGCCCAGCCAATCCGCGCCGTCGAAGCGCGGCGCCGTGATGAAGAGGTCCTTGTCGCCCCGCCCGGAAACGTTCGCGACGACCAGGCTGCCCTTCTTCATGCCCGGCGCCTCACGGTAGCAGGCCGCGAGGCCGTGGGCCGACTCGAGGGCCGGGAGGATCCCCTCGGTCCTCGCGGTCCTGAGGACGGCCGCGAGGGCCTCGTCGTCCGATGAAGTGACGAAGCGTATCCGCTTCGTCTCGCCGAGGTGGGCGAGCTGGGGCCCTATGCCCGCGTAGTCCAGGCCCGCGCTTACCGAGTGCGTCGGCAAGAGCGAGCCGTCCCCGTCTTGCAGGAAGAGCGAGCGGTAGGCCTGGACGATGCCCGGCCTGCCGCGCCCGTCCATGCGGGACGCATGCTCTCCGGGCTTAAGGCCGCGCCCGCCGGCCTCCGCTCCGATCAGCTCGACCTCGTCCTCGAGAAAGGCGGCGAAAGCGCCTATCGCGTTCGAGCCGCCGCCTACGCAGGCGTAGATCCGATCCGGGAGGCGCCCCTCGAGTTCCATGATCCGCGACTTGATCTCGCGGCCGATGACGGACTGCAGCTCGCGGACGATGGCGGGGTAGGGGTGCCCGCCGAGGGCCGATCCGATTATGTAATGCGTGTCGGCGACGCGCTCGGTCCAGTTCTTCATCGTCGCGTTGACCGCGTCGGTCAGGGTCCGCGAGCCCTCGTCGACGGCCGTGACCCGCGCGCCGAACATACGCATGCCCAGGACGTTGGGATGCTGGCGGGCCATGTCGACCGCGCCCATGAAGACTTCGCACTCCAGGCCGAGCTTGGCCGCCACCGCGGCGGTCGCCAGCCCGTGCTGTCCCGCGCCCGTCTCGGCGATGACGCGCTTCTTGCCCATCCTCTTCGCGAGCAGGGCCTGCCCCAGCGCGTTGTTGATCTTATGCGCGCCGGTCTGCGCCAGCCCCTCGAGCTTCAGGTAGAGCTTCATGCCGAGCTCCTCTGATAGCCGCTCGGCGAGGCAGAGGGGGGTAGGGCGGCCGACGTAGCCGCGGCCAAGGCGCTCGATCTCGGCCCAGTACGCGGGATCGTCCCGCGCCGCGAGCCAGGTCGCCTCGAGCTCCTCGAAAGCGGGCCTCAGGACCTCGGGTATGTAGCGGCCGCCGTAGCCTCCGTAGTATCGATCGCCGCGCCCCGCGTCGTCGCGCGCCGCGGCGGCGCCGAGTCGCCCGGACCTCGCATCGGTCTCACTCATCCTTCATCTCCTCTCTAGCCCGCCGTATCTCAGCGAAGAGCGTTTCCAGCTTGTCCCTTGATTTCTTCCCGGGACTCTCCTCGACGCCGGAGCTCAGGTCGATGCCGTCCGGCGCGACCGAGATCAGCGCCTCGAACACGTTATGCGGCATTATTCCGCCGGCGAGGATGAACTCCTTGCCGACGGCACGGGCGGCGTCGCGGGCCGCCAAGGCGGCCTCGATGCCGACTCGGACGCCCGTCCCGCCGTAGGCTTGCCCTCCGGCCGCTCCGGCGACGGCGGAATCGACCAGGATCCGGCCGCAGGCCCATCCGGCCGAGACCGCGCGGGCGGCCTCTCCCGCGGAGGCAATCCTGAGCGCGCGGTACCAGGGGAAGGGCAGGGCCGCGCAGTCGGCGGGACTCTCGTCGCCGTGCACCTGCGCGGAGTCCAATCCCGCTTCGGCCAAGGCGGCCGCCATCGCCTCAGGCGGCTCGTTGACGAAGACCCCGACGGACTCGCGCTCCGCGAGGAGGCCCTCGGCGCGCAGGCGCGACAGTACGCGCGCGACCTCGGCGGGCGCGATGCGCCGCGGAGAAGACGCGAGCACGAAGCCAATGATGTCGGCTCCCAGCTCGAGGGCGAGTGCGGCGTCAGCGTAGTTCGTCAGCCCGCATATCTTGACCTTCACGGCGCGGTCCCGGCGGTCCCGCGCGGCGCGGCCGCGGCCGCGCCCGCCGCGCCGCCCTCGGCGGCCAAGACGGCGCCGCCGATAGCCGCGACGAAGGCGCGCGTCGCTGCTTCCGGATCGATCGCCGAGGACAGGGCCTCGCCGACCAGGAAGCCGCGAAAGCCCGCGGCGGCCAACGCAGCCGCTTCCTCGGGCCGCTTCAGGCCCGACTCGGCGACGGAGAAGGGCCCGTCGGCCAGGAGGCTGGCCAGGCTGGCCGCCCTCCCGTGGTCGACCGAGAAGTCGCGAAGGTCGCGCGCGTTCACGCCGATCGCGATGGCCCCTGTCGCCGCGTTGCGCGAACTATGATCGCCGCCCTCGGCGCTCGTCGCGAGGGCCGAGGCCAGCTCCATGGCGACCTCGATCTCCGCCTCGTCCCGCGTCTCGATAAGCAGGGACAGGCCGAGCTCGCGGCCTCGGGCGGCCAGCTCGAAGAGCCTCGCCTTCTCCAGGGCGGCGACGATGAGGAGGGCGGCGTCCGCGCCGATCGCCCAGGCCTCGGCGAGCTGGTACTCGTCGACCACGAAGTCCTTGCGTAGGACGGGAAGGGCTACCGCATCGCGGACCGCGGACAAGTGCCCGTCGGAGCCTAGGAAATGCCGGGGCTCGGTCAGCACCGAGACCATACCAGCGCCGCCGCGCTCGTAGGCGCGCGCCAGGGGGACGGGATCGTAGTCGGGAGCGATGAGGCCACGGGAGGGCGAGGCCTTCTTGCACTCGGCGATGAGGAGGCCGGCGCCCCGGAGGGCCGCCTCGCCGCACGGGGTCGCGCCGCCCCGCGAGGCCGCCAGGGCCGCGGCCGCAGCGAAGCAGGGCCGCGGCGCGCCGGCCCTCCGCTCGAGGCTCGCGGCCGGCCGCGCCCGCCTCGCGGCCGCCGCGTCGGCCGCCCTCTCGCGGCAGATCTCGCCCAATATGCCCGTCGCCATCAGTTAACCTTCGAGAGCGAGCGCAGCTTCTCGAGCACCCCGGCCGCCCGCCCGGAATCGATCGAATCCCGCGCGGCCTCGACGGCCGAACCAAGGTCGGGCGCGATGCCCGCGACATAGATCGCCGCGGCCGCGTTCAAGAGGACGACGTCCCGCTTGGGACCCAGGTCTCCGGCCAGGACCCGCTCGGTTATGCGCGCGTTCTCGGCCGCGTCCCCGCCCTTCAGGTCCGCGCTCCCGCAGATCTCGAAGCCGTAGTCCGCCGGATCCAGGACGAAGGTCCGCGTCCAGCCCTCGCGGAGCTCGGTTACCTTGGTGGGCGCTGCCAGGCTGATCTCGTCGACGCCGTCCAAGCCGTGGACGACCAGCGCGCGCTTCACGCCAAGGTTGCACAGCACGCGGGCGACGATGTCCGTCAGCTCGGGGGCGTAGACGCCCATGACCTGGGCCTCGGCGCCCGCGGGATTGAGCATCGGCCCCATCATGTTGAAGACCGTGCGGAAGCCCAGCTCCCGGCGCGGCCCCCCGATGTTCTTGAAGGCGGGATGGTAGCCGGGGGCGAAGAGGAAGGCCATGCCCGCTTTCTCTATGGCGCGCGCGGCCTCGTCCGGCCCCATCTTCGTCGACACTCCCAGGGCCTCGAGGACGTCGGCCGACCCCGAGCGCGAGGTGATCGACCTATTGCCGTGCTTGGCCACCTTAGCGCCCGCCCCGGCGAGGACGAAGGCGGCCGTCGTCGAGATATTGAAAGTGCCCGATACGTCCCCGCCCGTGCCGCAGGTGTCCACGGTCGCCATGCCCTCCGGGAGGGGAAGCTTGAGTGCCCTGTCGCGCAACGCGGACGCGAAGCCCGTGATCTCCTCGACCGTCGGTCCCTTAAGCGTCAAGGACGCCAGGAAGGCGCCGATCTGGGCCTGGCTTACGCTGCCCTCGGCTATCTGGTCCATCAGGCTCCGCGCCTCGTCGCGCGTCAGCTCGGCCTTGGCGGATAGCTTCTTCAGCATCGCCTTGGCGGAGGGGACCTCGCGCACTCCCGAAAGGAAGTTCCGGAGCAGCCGCAATCCCTCCTCGGTGCCGATCGACTCGGGATGGAACTGCAATCCCTCGATCCTGTGCTCGACGTGGCGTATCGCCATGATCTCGCCGTCGGAGGCGGTCGCGCTGACCTCGAAGCCCTCGGGCAGGGTCGACTTGTCGATGGCCAGCGAGTGGTAGCGGATGCCGCGCAGGGGATTGGGCAGCTCGGAGAAGATCGTCTTCCCGTCGTGCGACACCGTATCGGACTTCCCGTGCATGATCCTGGCGGCGCTGACGATCCTCGCGCCGAAGGCCGCGCCGATCGCCTGGTGGCCCAGGCAGACGCCCAGGATGGGCTTGCGGCCCGCGAAGCGCTTGATGAGCTCGATGGAGTTGCCCGCGCCCTCGGGCCTGCCGGGGCCGGGCGAGATCACCAGCCGGTCGAAGTCCATCGCCTCGGCCTTCTCGACGCTGATGTCGTCGTTCCGGATCACGCTCACCTCCTCCCCCAGCTGCATGAAGGCCTGGGCGAGGTTGTAGGTGAAGGAATCGTAGTTGTCGATCAAGAGGACCATCTATCGCCTCCCTCGGCCGATGGCCGACAGCATCGCCTGCGCCTTCTCGGCGGTCTCCTCGTACTCGCGCTTCCCGACGGAATCGTAGACGATCCCCGCCCCGGCCTGCACGCTGATCTTCCCGTCCTTCACCAGGGCCGAGCGGATGGCGATGCAGGAATCGAAGCCGCCCGCGTAGCTGAAGTAGCCGACCAAGCCCGCGTAGGGGCCCCGCCTGTCCTTCTCGATCTCGTCGATGATCTCCATCGCCCGGATCTTCGGGGCGCCCGACACCGTGCCCGCTGGGAAGGTCGCGCGGATGACGTCGAAGACGTCAACGCCGGGAGCCAGGCGCGCCGACACCTCGGACATGATGTGCATCACGTGGGAGTAGTTCTCGATCTCCATCATGCGGTCGACCGTCACCGATCCGGGGACGGCGACGCGCCCGAGATCGTTCCGCGCGAGGTCGATCAACATGATGTGCTCGGCCCGCTCCTTCTCGTCGGCCAGGAGCTCGACGCGCAGGGCCGTATCCTCGGCCGCGTCCTTGCCGCGGCGGCGCGTGCCCGCGAGGGGCCGCAGGAGGGCCTTCCCCTCCTCGACCCTGACCATCACCTCCGGACTGGCGCCCAGGAAGGCGAACTCGCCGAAGTCCAGGAAGAACATGTAGGGCGAGGGGTTTATAGAGCGCAGGGAGCGGTAGACGTCGAAGGGGGCGCCCGAGAAGTCGGCGTCGAAGCGGCGCGACAGCACCACCTGGAAGGCGTCGCCCGCGGTGATCAGCTCCTTCGCGCGCTCCACTCCCGCGACGAAGGAGGCCTCGTCCATGTTCGGCTGGAGGGGGCCCGCCTCGGGCGGCCTACGGGGCGAGTCGCGGTCGGCGTCGGCCCGCTGCACCGCGTACTCGATCTTCTCGATTTCGCGTATCGCGTCGACGTAGTCCGCCTCGGGGTCGGCGCCGACGCGCTGGTTGCATACGATGCGCAGGCCGTGCATCAGGTTGTCGAAGACCAGGGTGAAGCGCGTGATCATGAAGGCGCCGTCGGGCACGCCCGGCCCCCGCTTGGCAGAGACGTCGGGCAGGCGCTCCCAGAGCCGGGCCACGTCGTAGCCCAGGTAGCCCACCGCCCCGCCGGGGAAGGGCCCCAGGTCGCCGTCCGCGGTCCAAGGCCGCGAGCGCATCAGGTCGCCTATCGCGCGCACGGGGTCGGGGGCGCGGAATGAGCGCTCGCCCTCCTCGTCCTTCCACCGCACCTGCTCGCCCTCGATGCGCAGGCTCGCCACCGGAAGCACTCCCAGGAAGGAGTAGCGCCCGAAGGACCCGCCCCCCGCCGACTCGAGGAGATATGAAGCGCCTAAAGCGTAATAGGCGTCGATGGGCGTCAGCCTGTCGGCGCGGATATCCTTGACGATCGGGACGACATGGCCCTGCTTGGCCGCTTTCAGGAAGTCGGCTCGGGATGGACGTACCATGGCAGCTCCTTTCAATGTTACTACAAGAAGTAACGAAATCAAGTCTACCGAGATGTGGTCGTATCTGTCAATAGAAACTATAATGCTTGTTATTTTCCTAACGTTTGGAAAAATCCTAACGTTCAATTATCATTGAATACACTCTGCGAGGGGAAACCTTTCTGAAAAGTTTCCCCCCGCGCCCCCCTTCCAAATTTTCCGCGCGAATATTTGTGCGAGAGCATCAGGCGGAGCTCGCGCGCGCGGGAATCGAGGCCGCCGGCGTCCCTGAACGCCGGGAATACCTTCTAGACCTTCCCGCGGCTTCCGGTCGATAATCACGCATCCGGAGGAGAGTCATGAGAGTTGGCATCGTAGGCTGGCGCGGCATGGTCGGTTCGGTCCTCATGCAGAGGATGCG
>CAYPHO010000033.1:0-16988 GCA_964410245.1 uncultured Treponemataceae bacterium
CGAGCACGAGGGCACCTATCCCCTGCCCGAGGCCCAGCTCGACCGCTTCATCCTCAAGGTCGCCGCCTCCTATCCCGGGGCCGCCGAGGAGGCGGAGATCGTCCGGCGGGTCGCCGACGCGTCCCTGGCGCCGGTCGACCGGGTCCTGGGCGCCGCCGAGATCGCGGCGATGCGGGCCGCCGCCGAGTCGGTGTCCTTCGACGAGGACCTGGCCGCCTACGCGGTCAGGATCGTCCGCGCGACCAGGCCGGCCTCCGCGGGCGGCCGCGACGATCCCGCCGCGGGAGCGCCCAGGCCCCTCGAGCTCTCCCGCGACGTCGGCCGCTGGGTCGAGTTCGGCGCCTCGCCGCGGGCCTCGATCCACCTGTACCGCTGCGCGAGGATCTCGGCCCTCCTGGACGGGCGCGCCTACGTCCTCCCCGAGGACGTGAAGGCCCAGGCGCCCGCCGTGCTCCGGCACCGCCTCGTCCTCTCCTACGAGGCCGAGGCCGAGTCGGTCGACGCGGACGCGGTCATAGCCCGCGTCCTCTCGGCCATCCCCCTTCCCTGAGAGCCGTGGACCGGGACGAGCTGCGCGAGCGGATACGGCGGCTGACCTTCGCGTCGCCCGCCCTCGCGCGCGCTTTCTCGGCCGGCGAGTACCGCTCGGCCTTCAGGGGGCGCGGCATCGAGTTCGACTCGCTCAGGGATTACGTCCTCGACGACGACTCGCGCCTCGTCGACTGGAACGCGACCGCGCGATCGGGCAGGCCCTTCGTCAGGACCTACCGCGAGGACCGCTCGCTCGCGCTCTTCCTCGTCGTCGACGCGTCCTCGTCGATGGAGCAGGGATCGGGCGAGCTCTCGAAGCTCGACATGGCCGCGCTGACCGCTTCCTTGGTCGCCTACGCGGCCCAGCTGCGCGACATGAGCGTCGGCTGCCTCGTATTCACGGACGCTTCCCTGCGCGCCCTCCCTCCCCGGCGGGGAAAGGCTCACGCCCTGGCCGTGGGAGCGGCCGCCCTCGAGGCGGCCGAGGCCGCCCCGTCCCGCGCGGGCGCCGGCGCTGCCGCGGAGGGCGCAGGCGGGCTCGCTCCCGCCCTCGAGGCCGCCGACGCGATGCTCAAGCGCCGCAGCCTCGTCCTGGCCGTCTCGGACTACCGCGACCCCGGCTGGGCTCGGCCCCTCGGGAAGCTTAAGCACGGCCACGACGTAGTGGCGCTGCGCATGGCCGACGCCTCCGACCTGGAGCTTCCCGCATTCGGCTCCTTCCGGGCCGTCGATCCCGAGAGCGGCGCCGTATCCTGGCTCCCCCTGGGAAGCCGCGCCTTCCGCGAGAGATGGCGGCGCCGGGGCCTCGAACGCCGCGAGGAGTGCCTCGAGACCTGCGCGGGCGTCGGCGTTCCCGTCCTCGAGATCGATACGGCCGACGATCCCGTCCGCGCCCTCATCTCCTTCTTCGAGCGCCGGAGGAAGGCGTGACCGCGCCCGCCCGGCGCGCCCCGCTGGCGGCGGCGCTCGCGCTGTCCCTGGCCCCCTCCCTCGCCGCGGCGACGATCGAGGGCAGGCCGAGCTACTTCCCCGCGAGCTACGGCCCCGGCGAGCCGGTCGCGGTCCTCGTCGGGATATCCCCCGAGCCGGGCGAGGAGCTCGCCGAGATCTCCCTCTCTCCGGGCTCAGGCCTGCCCCCGGCCGACGGGATATCCGATCCGGAGCTGCTCGGCGTCGATATCGCGAAAGAAAAGGGCCGTTGGCGGATGCGCCTGCGCTTCGTCGCCTGGTCCCCGGCCGAGGGAATCATCGAGGGCCTGAGCGTCGGCGGCATCGGACTGCCGGCGCTTCCCTACCGCGCGGTCCCGCGCCTCGGGCCGAACGACATCGATCCGACCCCGCCCCGTCCCCAGCGCCTTCCGCCGGGAGCGGCGATCGCGCTCTACGGTATCTTGGGCGCCCTCGCCGCCCTCGGCCTGGGCGCCTTCGGATCGGTCGCCTACCTCCTGCCCGCGGCTCGGCGCCTTATCGCCAAGCGGAAGGCGGGCCAGGCCTTCCGGCGGCTCTCGAAGAGCCTGGATTATCTCGCCGCCCAGGCCGGCTCGGCCGATCCCGCCGCGTACGCGGCCGCCCTGGAGCGGGCCCTGCGCAACTACCTGACCCTCCGCTTCCTTCCCGAGGCTCCCGCGCTGACCCCGAGCGAGCTGTCCGCGCTGCCCGAGGCCGCCTTCCCGGCGCCATCGACGAGGGACAGGGCCGCCGCGCTCCTGGCCTGGGCGGAGGGCCTCCGCTTCGGGGGCTCTGTGGCCCGGGCGGGCGAGCTGGGCTCCGCCGCCGCAGAGGCCCGGACACTCGCCGCCGAGAACGAGGAGGCGATCCTTGCTCGTCCTTGACCGGCCCTGGGCCCTCCTCGGCCTGGCCCTGCCCCTGGTCCTCCTCGCCCTCTCCCGCGCCTCGGGAGGGCGCGGCGCCGTCGCCTTCCCCCTGTCGGGCGCTAGCCCGCCTCGGCTTCCCGTCCCCTCCTCGATCCTGCGGGCCGGCCGAGCCGCCGCCCTCTGGCTAGGCTTCGCCTGCGCCGTCCTCGCAGCCGCGGGCCCCGCGATCGCCTCGAGCCGGGTCGTCTACCTGGAGCGGGGAGCCGAGGCCATGCTCGTCCTCGACGTCTCGCCGAGCATGGCGGCCTCCGACTTCGAGCCCACGAGGCTCGACGCCGCCAAGTCGATCATCGACGGCTTCCTGGCCGCGCGCCGCAACGAGACGGTGGGGCTCGTGGCCTTCGGGGGCGAGGCGGCCCTCGTCTGTCCCCCGACCGCCGACTACGCCTCGGTCGCGTCCCGGCTCGCGTCCCTGTCTCCCGGGGCCTACGGCGAGGGCACGGCGATCGGCTCGGGCATCGCGACCGCGGTCGCCCATATCGCCCGATCGGAGGCCGCCGAGAAATTCGTCATCCTCCTGACCGACGGCGAGAGCAACGCGGGCGCCATCGATCCGAGGACGGCGGCCCGAGCGGCCAGGCGCTTCGGCGCCGAGCTCTCGGTGGTCGGGATCGGCAGCTCGGGCGACGTTCCGGTCGAGTACGCCGATCCGCGGACCGGCGAGAAGCGCTCGGGCATCTACCGATCCGGCTTCGACGCCCGCCCGATGGAGGAACTGGCCGAGGCCGGCGGCGGCTCCTACTTCCCCGCGGCCAGCCGCGAGGCGCTCGCGAGGGCCTTCTCGTCCCTGTCCGAGAGGAGCCTCGCCCCCGGCCGATCGAGGACCGAGGGGACTGAGCGCGGCCTGTCCGGGTTCTTCCTCGCGGCCGCCCTCGCCTTGCTCGGCGCGGCGCGGCTGGCGGGCCTGGCGGGCGGGGGAGGGCGGCCGTGAGCTTCTCGAGGCCCGAGCTCCTCCTCCTCTGCCTCCTCGTCATCCCCGAGCTCGTCCTGGCCGCCGCGCGCTCGCCTCGGCTTCGCCTCTCCCTCGCCGCACTCGCGGGCCCCCGGAGGCGAAGGGGGGCGCTCTCGCTCTTCGCCCTCCTGTCATCCGTCGGGACCGCGGCGGGCGCCCTGTTCATCCTCTCGGCGGCCCTGTCCCTGGCCGGGCCCTCCTGGGGGCGGCGCGGGTCGGTCGCCGAGCGCTCCGGGCTCGAGGCCGCCCTGGTCATCGACGCCTCGAGGAGCATGGAGGCGGCCGAGCCGGGCGGGACCCGCCTCGAGTCGGCGAAGGCCCTCGTCCGCTCCATCCTGCGCCGCGAGGCCGCCGTCTCCCGCCGCGCCTCCTTCTCGCTCGTAGCCGCGAAGGGCGAGGCCGTCCTCCTCTCGCCCATGACCGAGGACCTCGGGGCCCTCGAGTCGGCCCTGGACTACCTGGGTCCCGAGGTCGTCACGATGGCGGGCACCGACCTCGAGGCCGGCGTCGCTGCGGGCATCGCCTCCTTCACGAGCTCGCATCCGGGAGACCGGCTCATCCTCCTTTTTTCCGACGGGGGCGAGCTCTCCGGATCGCTGCGCCGCGCCGCGCTCGAGGCCGCCCGCTCGAGGTGCCGCCTCGTCGCTGTCGGGGTCGGCGGGCCCGAGCCTTTGAGCGTGCCGGGCCCGGACGGTAATCCCCTGCTCGACTCGAGCGGCGGCCGGATACTCAGCTCGCTCGAGCGCTCGACCCTGTCGGCCGCCGTCGAGGCGGGCGGGGGCCGCTACCTCGAGCTTTCCGACCCCGGGACGCGGAAGGCCGTCGCCGACGAGATCGCAGCCGCCGCGGCCGGCGGGACCCGCGTCGAGTACGTCGCGGCCGATCGCTCCGGCGACTTCGCCGCGGCGGCCCTCGCCTTCCTGGTCATCGCCCTGCTCGCGGACGCGCTCCTCTCCGGCGCGGCTCGGAGGCGGTCGTGAGGGCATCGGCGCGCGCCGCCGCCCTCCTCGCCGCGGCCTCCTGCCTCGCGGGCTGCTCGGAGCTGGCGGACTACGCGGCCCTCGCCTCGGCCAACCGCCTCCACGGCCGCGGCGACTACCAGGGCGCGGTCGCCGCCTACCTCTCCGTCGACTCCGCGGCCTTCCCGGCGACCGCCGCCTACGACCTCGCCAACGCCTACGCCCGCCTGGGCGAGCACCGCGCCGCGGGGGAGCTCTACGCCGAGTCCAGGCGCGCGGACGCCCCCGACCGCTCGCCCGCCCTCGCCGCGGCCGCCCTCGTCAACGAGGGGCTCTCGCTCTACGAGCGGGGAAGCTTCGAGGAGGCCTGGCGCTCCTTCCGCGCCGCGCTCTCGGCCGGGTCGGGCGAGGGGAACCTGGAGCGCGATGCCCGCTACGACCTCGAGCTGGCCTGGCGCGCGTGGAGGCTGAAGGAGGTCGCCGCGCCCCGCGGGGCCGCCCCGACCGCGGTCTCGCCGGGCGGCTCTCGCGAGGCCGAGCTCCGGATACTGGAGCGCATGGAGACCGGGACCTGGCGCCCCGGGACCGGCGGCGGGACGGCCGGGGGGCCGGACTACTGATGGCCGCCCCGCGCCTTTCCCGGGCCGCTCTCCTCGCCCTCGCCCTCGCCCTCGCGGCGGCCTATCACTCGTTCGCCCAACGCGCGGGAGCTTTGGCCGACATCCGCTACGAGCTCGAGATCTCGCCTCGCGAGCTCGTCAGGGGCGGGAGCGCGCTCATCGTCATCCAGGCCGAGCGCATGTCCGCCTCCTCGACCTCCGTGGAGTCGATCCGCCTGGGAAAGGGACTCGAGCTCGAGTCGCGGGCGATACGGCCCTACGTGATGGCCGGCGGCGCGCCGGGGGTCGAGCTGCGGCTGGGCTTCGCGCTGCGGGAGTCGGGGCCGCTCAGGATCGAGTCCCTCGTCATCGCCTCCGCGGAGGGCAGGATCTCGATCGGTCCCCTCGTCCTCCAGGCGGAAGAGCCCTCGTCGCCCGACGCCGTCCCGCCCGCGCGCCCCGTCCTCTGGGAATGGAGGCTGCCCGCCGCGGCCCGCATGTACCGGGAGATCGAGATCGCCCTTGTTCGGGCCGACGGCGGCGCGATCGAGAACGGCCTCGTCGCTTCCTTCGACGTCCCCGAGGGCGCGACTATCGAGGGCGCGGGCTACTTGAAATGGAAACTCGTGCCCCTGGCCGAGGGCAAGCTCGTCCTTCCCGACGCCGAGCTCTCTCCCGCGCCCGGCTCGAAGGCCCGCAAGGGCGAGGCCTTCGCCGCTGCGATCCGCGTAGAGGGCGCCGCGAAACCGCCGGCGGTCGCCGCTTCCGGCCCCCCCGCCGCGGCCGCGCCCGCCGCCGCCGCGCCGAGCGGCGCCGACGGGGCCGCCGGGGCGGGCTCGGCCGCGATCGCGCCATCGGCCGCCGCCGGGACCGCGACGGCCCCGGTCGCCCCCGCCGCCGTCGCCGATCTCGCCGCCTGCTACAAAGTTATGCGGCATAGCCTTCCCTTCGAGCGCGCCCGCCGCGAGGCCGCCGCCTCGGCCGCCGAGCTCCGGTCCCGCCTCGGCATCGAAGGCGAGGCGGTGAAGCCCCTCCTCGACTTCCTGCCCCCGCCCGCGGCCTTCCTCTTCCCGGCCGCGCTCCTGGCCCTGGCCGCGGCCGTCGCCGCCCTCCTCCGGCGCGGCCGGCGCCGGGTCGGGCCCTCCGCCGCGGCTATCGTCCTCGCCCTCGCGGCGGCCCTGTCCCTCGCGCTTTCCGGCGCCTCGGCCCTCGAGCGGCGGAAGGCCTACGCGATCGCCTGGACCCGGGAGCTGGGCGCCGTGCCCTCGCCTATGTCCGAGCTCAAGATCCGCGTGCCGCTCGGCTCGACCGCCGAGCTCGGCATCCAGGCGGCCGGCTACGCGGCCCTGTCCTTAGCCGACGGCGTCATCGCCTGGGCGCCCTCGGCCCTAGTCTTCGAGTATTGAGGAACGCATGGACTTCGGAGAGATACTGAACGAGTGGGACAGGATCAAGCGAGGCCGCGGCGATGAGCGCGATGCGCAGGGTCGGGACGATCCGCGGGATCAGGCGAGGCTTCGCGACGAGGAGGCGCGGCGCCTATCGGCCATGCGGCCCCAGGCGGAGCTCGACCTGCACGGGAAGCCCGCCGCCGAGGCCGAGGAGGCCATAGGCGCCTTCCTGCGCGACGCCGCGCGCAAGGGACTCGAGAAGGTGCTGATCATCCATGGGAAGGGGAATCATTCGAGCGGCGCGCCCGTGCTGAAGGCGGCGACGAGGCGCGTCCTCGAGGCCAGCCCCCTCGCCGGCCGCTTCGGCCCTGCCGACAAGGCGCAAGGCGGCTCGGGAGCGACCTGGGTCGTTTTACGGCGCGTCGCGCGCTGAAATGGCTTATTTCTCGCGGTAGATTATTCGTCCGCGGTTGAGGTCGTAGGGGGAGAGGGCGACCTTCACCTTGTCGCCGGGAACGATGCGGATGTAGTGCTTGCGCATCTTGCCTGAGAGGTGGGCCAGGATGACGTGGCCGCTCGGAATTTCCACGCGGAACATGGTATTGGGCAGGGACTCGCGTACGACGCCCTCAACCTCTATCGCTTCTTCCTTGGCCACGTTTCCTCCTCGGGGGATATAGGCGGGGAACCGGGAATCCGGATCGCCGCGCGCCCGTCAGGCTTGCATAATCCTCGCGGGCGCATAGAATTGTATGTGCTATCGGGGCGAATGTCAATCGAGCCGCCGCGGCGGCGGCTCGCGCCCCTGGGCGGAAGGCCCCGGCGCGGCGTCGCCGCGCCTTGACTTTTTGAACGTAATAGATCATCGTGCCGGCCCTGGCGCGGTATCTGGCCGCGTAAGGGCTCGCGGCCGCGCCTGGCGTTGAATACAATACGGGCTTTCGAGGAGGTGGCGCATGGACAAGGATACGGTCGAGAAGATGAAGGAACTTCTCCTCGCCCAGAAACGGGAGATACTGGAGACTCTCGTCGCCACCAATGCCGACTTCAGGGCCATCGTCGAGGAGATGGACCCCAAGGACTTCGCCGACGTCGCCTCGGACGACATCGACCGCAAGATGATCGAGGCCTTGGGCTCCCAGGATATCAAGCGCCTGCGCGCCATCGACGCCGCCTTGGGCCGCATCAACCAGGGCCGCTACGGCCTATGCATGAAGTGCAATAAGAAGATCCCCTCCGAGCGGCTCCAGGCCATACCCTACGCCGTCCTCTGCATCGATTGCCAGAAGGGCGAGGAGCGCCGCAACAGGTAGTCGGAGAAATCGTGCGGTGGGCGGAACCTTTTCTCGGAAAAGGTTCCTCGCCCCCACGCCCCCCTCTTCCAAAAGCCGTCGGCCGCTCAGGTCTCGTCGATCCCGGCCTCGGTCCAGGACCCCTTCGACAGTATCGCGACCGAATCGTAGCCGGCGGCTCGGGCCAGCTCGCGCGCGTCGCCCAGGTGGGCCCCCAGGTGGCCCGGCGCGTGGGCGTCGGCGGAGAAGGTTATGCGAACTCCGAGCGAGCGCATCTCCTTCAATATGGGCAGGATGGGGTAGGGCGAGCTTACCTTGCCGCGGGCCATGCCGCCCACGTTGATCTCGGCGACGATGTCTCTTCCCTTAAGCAGGCGGGCGGCGCCGAGGGCCGCGTCCAGGTAGGCGGCCGATGACTCGTCGAACCACCTTCCCCTCCCGTCGGGACCGGCGGCGTTGTTCTTCCGCACCAGGTCGAAGTGACCCAGTATGTCGAAGCCCCCGATCTCGATCAGCCGAGCGAGGTTCTCGTAGTAGGCCTCGTAGAAGGCGCGCCCCGCGTCGCCGCCGCCGGAATAGAGCGAGAGCCATTCGGCCACCCGCTCGCCGGCATAGTCGACCGCGAAGCGGCCCGAGCCCGGCAGCTCGATATAGTGGACGGAGCCTATCGAGAAGTCCAAGCCGGCCTCGACGAATACCTCGTCGCGAGGGGAGCACTCTCCGCCGACATAGTCGATCTCGAGGCCGTACAGGACCTCCATGCCTCGACCCGCCCAATCCCGGCCTAAGGCGCGGATCTCCTCGCGGTACTCGACCATGCGCGCGATATCCATGTTCCCCTCGGAGGGGAAGCTCAGGGGGCAGTGCGAGCTGAAGCCGAGGATCGAGTAGCCGGCGGCGGCGGCCGCGGCCGCCATCTCGGCCGCGCTCGCCCGGCCGTCGCAGTAGTCGCAGTGGGTATGGTAGTTGGCGCGCATGGGGCATAGTACACGGCCCCGCTCGCTCATGTTAACGGGGTCGTATCGGGACGGCGGGCGTAGGGCGCGGCCGCCCTCTCGAATTCCTCGAAGGCGGAGCGGATCTCGCCCAGCGCCCAGGCCGCCGCCTCGGGATCGCCCTGCTTCCCCGCGGTCTCGCCGGCCAGGGCGGCGTCTCCCAGGCGCCGAGCGCTCAGGTTCCAGGACGCTCCCTTAAGCGAGTGCGCTATCTCGCGGAAGCGCGTCAGTTCCCCGGCCTCGAGGGAAGCCTCGAGCTCGCCCATCTGCGAATCGGCCTTCTCGATGAAGCGGCCAAGGAGCCCCGCGACGGTCTCCTTCTGTCCCAGGAAGGTATCGAGGGCGCCTTCCCAGTCGAAGATCTCGGCGGCCTCCGCCGGCTCCCTCGACGCCTTGCTCCGGGCGCCGCGCCGCATGCGCCGCTCGGATCGCGGTCCCTCGGGACCTCCGTCCCCGGCGCCGCGGCCCAGGCTGGCCGCTATCGCCTCGGCGAGGTCCTTCTTCTTGAATGGCTTGACCAGGATGCCGTCCATCCCGGCCTCGGCGCACTTCTCCCGCTCGTCCCGCAGGGCGCTCGCGGTGACGGCGACGATGGGCCCGTCGTAGCCCGCCTCGCGGATGGCCCTGGAGGCCTCGTAGCCCGACATCCTGGGCATGAAGATGTCCATGAGCACCAGGTCGTAGCGCTTCCGCGAGGCGAGCTCGACCGCCTCGAGCCCGTCGCGCGCCGCGGTTACCCCGCAGCCCAGGCGCTCCAGGAGGAGGGTGAAGAGCTCGCGGTTGACGTCGTGGTCCTCGGCCAGGAGGACCTCCGCGTCGAAGCGCTCGCCTCCCTCCTCCGCTTCCTCTCCCTCTCCCTCTCCCTCTCCCTCTTCCCTCCCGGCGTCGGCGGCCTCTAGGTCGACCGCCGAGGAGAGGGCGCGCTCCAGCGCGTCGAGCATCTCGCCGGGGCGGACGGGCTTCGAGATGTAGCCGTTGAACCAGCCCAGGAGCTTCATCTTCGCGTCAGCCCCGATCGTCCCCGCGCCGGCCATGAGGATGAGCCGCGCGGCGTTGATCGAGGTGTCGCCCGTGATCTCGCTCGCGAGCCGCCAGCCGTCCATGCGCGGCATGGCCTGGTCGATCAGGCAGAGCGCGAAGGGCGCTCCCTCGGCGGCCGCCTCCCTCAGGGCGGCGAGGGCTTCCTCGCCGGAAGCCGCGGCGCTCGCGGCGTAGCCCGCCTCGGACGCGACGGCGACGGCGAGCTCGCGCGCCGCGTCGCTGTCGTCGACCACGAGGAGGCGGGCGCCCTCCGGGGCGGCCCTGCGCCGCGGAGGCGGCGCGCCGTCGGGAGAGGACAGGGGAAGCTCGAACCAGAAGGCCGCGCCCTCGCCGCCCGGGCCGCGGCAGCGCCTGCCCGGCGCCGCCAGGCCTATCGCCCCGCCCATGGTCTCCACCAGGTGGCGGGAGATCGCCAGCCCCAGGCCGGTGCCGCCGCTCTTGCGGGCGGACTCGGCCTCGGCCTGGAAGAAGGGCGTGAAGAGCTTCTCCCTCGCGGAGGCGGGGATGCCCGGCCCCGAGTCCGAGACCTCGATGCGCATCCGCTCCTCGGTCTTCGAGTCGGATCGCGCGGCCTTGAGGGTGACGCAGCCTTCCCGCGTGAATTTGACCGCGTTCTTCAGGAGGTTGACCATGACCTGCCTGAGCCTCTGCGGGTCTCCCCTGACCAGGGCGGGCAGCTCGCCGTCGATGTCGACGACCATCTCCAGGCCCTTGCGGTCCGCCTCCATCGCTAGCAGGTCGACGGACTGGTAGACGCAGGCGCGAAGGTCGAAGGTGGCGGCCTGCAGCTCGACCTTGCCGGCCTCGATCTTCGACAGGTCGAGGACGTCGTTGATCAGGCCCAGGAGTACGTCCGCTGAGAAGCCGACCCTGCCGACGTAATCGGCCTGCTCGGTATCGAGCCTGGTCTCGCGCAGGAGCTCCACGACGCCCAGTATGGTCTGGATGGGCGTGCGGATCTCGTGGCTCATGTTGGCCAGGAAGAGGCTCTTCGTGTGGGTCGCGCGCTCGGCCTCGTCCTTCGCGACGCGCAGGGCCTCCTCGCGCCGGACCCGCTCGGTGACGTCCTCGATCGCGCAGAGGATGAAGTGGCCTTCCTGGCCCCGCTCGGCGGGGGCCGCTCCCGCCTCCGCGCGCAGCCGCGAGAGGACCAGCCTCAGCCAGCGTCGAGATCCGTCGGCCGCCCTGACGGGACTGTCCGCCGAGGCGGAGTCCCGGCTCCCCATGAGTACCTCGGCCGCGTAGAAGTCGAGCCTGGCGCCCTCGCGGGACTCGAGGAAGTCGAAGAAGGAGCCGGAGAGGCGCTCGGGGGCGATTCCCGAGAGCTCGGAGAAGAGCGAGGCGAAAGCGGGGTTCCACAGGGCGAGCACGCCGCGGAGGTCCAGGACCGCCGCGGGCAGGGTCGCCTGATCGAAGGAGGCTCGCCTAAGCTCGTCCGGGAAGGCCATGGCCGCCTAGAAATTCGCCTTGAGGATCTCGAGGGTCTTCTTGAGGATCTGGTCCGGCTTCAGCGGCTTTATGAGGTAGCTCTTGACCCCCGCCTGGAACGCGCGCATGACGGCCTCCTTCTGGCTTACCGCGGAAAGGACGATGATCGGCAGCTCGATGTCCTCGGACCTGAGGCGCTGGAGGACCTGGAAGCCGTCGAGGCCCGGCATGATGATGTCGAGGAAGGCGAGGTCGAAGTTCTTCGACTTGACCGCCTCGAGGAAGGGCGCGCCCTCCTGGTAGGCCACCACCGAGGCGTTGATCGCCCCGAAGGTCGTCTTCACCAGCTCCTGGATGACGAAGTCGTCGTCGACGACCGCGATCGTGAGGCCCTTGCCGATCTCCCGAAGCTCCTCGATGGTGACGCTCTTGCGTCCCTCGGCCTCGAAGCGCATCTCGATGGCCTCGCGCGACGATTCCTGGTTCCGGGAGGCGAGGACGCGCTCGGCCAGCATCTCGGCCTTGCCCTCGCCCATCTCGACCTCGGGATCGTAGTCGGTCAGGAGCCCGTCCATCGCGTACTGCAGGTTCGACAGCACCTCGATGTCCGAGTACTCCTTCCTGCCCGACGCGAACTCGCGGACGAAGGACGAGTTGGTCAGGATCTTGACGTGGCGCGCCTTGCCCCTGGAGCATTCGAGCAGGATGTCGAGGAGGAGCTCCATGTTCGGCCCGTCGACGAAGCTGAGCTCCATGTCCGAGAGCATGACCAGGATGCGGGGATTGCGGATGGCGTAGATCTCGAGGAGCTCGGCGATCTTGAAGCGCAGGAGGTCGATCTTCTCGCGGTTGAGGCCCTTGGCGATCTCGACGAAGACGATGTTGTCGTTGACGTGGGACTCGATGAGGCAGGGCGTCTCGTCGACCTCCATCTCGACGCCGAGGATCTCGGAGAGCGTCGCGTACAGGCCGTCGATCTTGATCGGCTTCATGATGACGCGCTTGATGTTGTAGGGCACGAGCTCGAGGATGCGGTTCTTGTCCATCTTCTGCGCGGTCAGCACGACCGGGATGACCTGGGTGTTGGGATTGCGGTTCTTCTCCTCGAGGACGTCGCGGCAGGTCTTCCGCGTCAGGTGGTAGTCGATGATCACGAGGTCGGGCAGGGAGTTGCGGAGCTTGACCGTGCCGTCGAGGCCGTTGATCGCCGTCTCGACCTCGAGGCCGTTGGCGCTCAGCCGGCCCCTCAGGTAATCCCTGAAGAGCTCCGACTCGTCGATGATCAGGACTTTCTTCTTCCGCATGGCCTACCTCGGATTGGACATGTCGTTGGGCTGCTGCGTCGCGTCCACCGCGTCGCGCCACAGGGAGCCCTCGGGATCGACGAAATTGCGGCGGGAGACCGCGGCGGCCAGCGGGATGTGCACGAAGCGGCCGTTCACCACCCCGATGATCAGCTTGGTCTTGCCCGCCATGGCCGCGTGCGCGGCGTTGTTGCCCAGCCGCTCGCAGTAGACCGAGTCCGTGGGCTCGGCCACCGAGGAGCGGATCATGTAGCTCGGGTCGATGTACTTGACCGAGGCGTCGACGCCCTTCGACTTGAAGTGGGCGGAGATCCTGTCGCGCAGGTAGACGCCGATGTCGCCGAGTCTCGCGTTGCCCGACGCGTCCTTGGCGGCCTCGACCTTGAGGAATTCCTGGCCGGCGCCCTCGGCGACGACGATGACCGCGTGGGAGCGGCGGGCCAGGCGGTCCTCGAGGTGCCGAAGGAGCCCGTTGGGGCCGTCGACGTCGAAGCGTATCTCGGGGATGAGGACGAAGTTCGCCTCGTGCACGGCGAGCACCGTGTGCACAGCGATGAAACCCGACTGCCTTCCCATCAGCTTGACCAGGCCGACGCCGTTCATCGCCGAGTGGGCCTCGGTATGGGCCGCGGCGACGGCCTCCGCCGCCCGGGCGACCGCGGTCTCGAAGCCGAAGGTGCGGTCGACGAAGAGGACGTCGTTGTCGATGGTCTTCGGTATGCCGACCACCGCCACCTTAAGGCCCCGCTTCTCGATCTCCTCGGCGATCTCCATCGCGCCCTTCTGCGTGCCGTCGCCGCCTATCGTGAAGAGGATGTTGAGGTTCAGGCGCTCGAGGGCGTCGACGATGTCCGATACCCGCTCGCCGCCCCCGCGCGAGGAGCCGAGGAAGGTGCCGCCCACCTTGTGTATCTCGTCGACCGCCTCGGGATCGAGCGGGCGGACACCGATGCTCTCCTCCGGGAGGAATCCGCGGTAGCCGTACCTGATGCCGGTGATCCTGCGCACGCCGTAGCGGAACCAGAGGCAGCGGACTATGGCCCTGATGACGTCGTTGATGCCGGGGCAGAGCCCCCCGCAGGTCGCGATGCCCGCGTGGACGTGGCTGGGAGCGAAGTATATCTGCTGCCTGGGGCCAGCGGCCTCGAAGCTGCGGCCTGTCAGGCCCGTCGTCGCGTCGACGTCGTAGAGGATCCGGTCCTCGTCGCGGACGTAGTTCGCTATCTTGTCGCCCCTGGCGTTCGAGAGGGCGATGGGCGAGGGGATGCTGCGCTTGCCCAGGTCGGGTATCGAGAAATCGGAATCCACGCTCATCGAATCCTCCGGTCTTCGCGCCTAGTATAGCGGAGCCGCAGTCATCGAGGCAATGAAGCGGCGGCATCGAGAGCGCCGCGAGGGGAATTTTCCTTGACCTCCCGCGGCGGCGGAACTAGACTCGAGGAACGGCGCCGGCCGATCGGCGGCGGGCGGAACGACGACGGCGAAGGCGGCGGGAGCTTGAAAGAAGCGCTGAAGCTCATTCTCGCGATCGACGACGAAGGGGAGAGGGCGGGCGCCGCGGCCGCCCTCGCGGAAGCCTGTCCCGGATGGGTCCTGAACTTCGCCTCGGCGATAGCCGACGTCGAGCGGCTCTACTCGGCCGACCAGGCCGACGCGATCGTCACCGACTTCCGCTTCCACTCGGGGGCCCTCGCCGAATGGCTGACCCTCTGGCCCCTTCCCACGATCCTCATCGTCGGCGCCGAGGACGACCGCGAGCGTATCGAGCGGGCCGCCCGCGACGAGTCCTCGCTCTTCCTGATGCGGGGCGAGGGGACGCGGCACCTTTCCCTCCTGCCCCTCCTCGTCCGGAAGGTGCTCAACATAAGGGAGAGCGTCTCCAGGCAGAACGCCCAGATCCAGATGACCGAGCATCAGTATATGAACCTGGTGCAGGCGATCCCGGATATCGTGTATACCCTGGACGGCGACGGCCGCTTCCTCTACCTGAACGACGCGGTCCGCGAGCTGGGCTTTAATCCAGCCGCCCTGATCGGCAGGCACTTCAGCGTCATCATACATCCCGATGACCTTCCCAGGGTCAGCCGGGCCCTCGCGCTCCCGCCCCTGAAGGGCATGAAGACCGGGGACGAGGGCGCGCCCAAGCTCTTCGACGAGCGCCGCTCGGGCAAGCGCATGACGAAGAACCTCGAGCTCAGGCTGCGCCGGGCGGGCGACGGCCCTTCCTACAGCGACGGCAAGGTCAACAGCTACGGCGAGGTCAGCTGCGCCGGGTTCCGCCTGCCCGAGTACGAGGGCGCCGGCCTGGGCACCATGGGCGTCATCCGGGACGTCTCGGTCAGGAAGGCCCACGAGCGGGAGCTGGAGATGGAGCTCGCCACGAAGGAAGTGCTCCTGAAGGAGATCCACCACCGCGTCAAGAACAACCTGCAGATAGTCTCGAGCCTCCTGAACCTGCAGGAGGGCGCGATAACGGATCCGGTCAGCCGCAAGGTCTTCACGGACTGCCAGACCCAGATCCAGTCGATGTCGATGGTGCACGAGGTGCTCTACCAGTCCTCGAGCTTCGAGAGCGTGGACATGAAGCCCTACTTCGCCCGGCTCGCGGATTACCTTTCCGGACTCTACGACGGCGCGTTCCGAGGCGTCTCCTGCGAGGTGGAGGCCGTTTCCGCGTCGCTGGATCTCGAGCGGGCTATTCCCGTCGCCCTCATCGTCAACGAGCTCCTCTCGAACGCCTACAAGCACGCCTTCCCGGAGGGGCGGCGCGGTCGCGTCCGGGTATCGTCGCGCCGCGACGGGGACGTCCTGATCATCGAGGTCGAGGACGACGGGATCGGCTTCGCGCCCGGCTCCGGCGAGGGGCGCAAGGGGATCGGGACCGAGCTCGTCGCCGCGCTCGCCGCCCAGCTCAAGGGAGGGGCCGAGTATTCCGCGGGCCCGGCCGGCGGCACGCGCGTGACCATATCGATGCCCTTGCCGGCCGGACCCTCGGCGGCCTAGCGGGCCGCCGCCGCGATCGCGGCGGCCAGGTCCGACGCGAGGGTCGCGTCGCCGGGCGCGGATTCCAGCGCCTCCTCGGCGGCCCTGCGCGCCCCCGCGTAGTCGCCCGCGTTGTACAGGACCGCGAACGCGTTATGCGACGCTACGACGAAATTCCGCCTCATGGCCGCGGCGGCGCGGGCCAGGCTCCCGTCCCCCGGGGCCTTGGCGGCCCCCTCCTCGGCGAGGGCGGCCGCCGCCAGGTAGTCCCCCTCCCTGCCGATCCGCGCGGCTTCCCGGCCGTAGATCGACGCTATGGCCTGGGCGTAGCGCGACGCGCTCGTCCCGCCCGCGGCCGCGATGCGGTCGACCGCCCGGACCGCCTGGGCGAAGGGAAGGCCGTTGGCCGCCGCGACGAGTTCGGCGTCCGCGACGGCCGCCAGGGCGCGGTCCGCGGCCGCGGACCGCGCCGGGGAGACGCGCGCCAGGACGGCCTCCCTGGCCCCCTCGAAGTCGCCCCTCGCCGCCAAGGAGGCGGCGAGGCCCTCCAGGGCCAGGTCGGCGAGGGCCGCCAGCGAGGGTTCGCCGGGGAGAGCGGCCGCCGCCTCGGCCGCCAGGGCCTCGGCGCCTCGGTAGTCCCCCCTCGACGAGAGGTAGGCGACCTCGTTGTTGACCCGGTCGGCCAGGAAGGCGCGCGAGTCGGGGTCGCGGCACAGCGCGTAATAGTCGACGCCCAGGGCCAGGGCCCCGGCGAAATCGCCCCTGCGCTCGAGCAGGGAAGCGCGGTTCGAGATGACCAGGCCGATCATGCCGCGCTCGCTAATGGCCTTCCGCTGCGAGTAGGCTCCCGGCGCGACGTAGGCGAAGCCGGTCGCCTTGCCGAAGCTGTCCTTGAATTCCTTCCTCGTACCGGGGTCGAATCCGTAGGGATTCGTCGTCTCTATGTCGATGTCCCGCCCCTCGGCGCGCAGGACGACGAGGGCGTGGTCGGTCGTCCTCGAGCCCGAGGCCTCAAGGCCGAGGGAGCGGGCCGCGATCAGGTAGAGCAGGGCCGAGGAGACGCAGTTGTAGCGCCCCGAGTCGAGGAGGCCGTCGAGGGTCGTGGCGCTCTCGGAGTAGTCGCGGAAGACGCGGGCATGGAGGAAGTCGAGGAGGGCGGCGCCGGCGGCCGCGTCGCCGGCCGCGCTTAGGTCCCGCCCAGCCGCGGGGATGAAGGCCGCGGCCTCGCCCAGTATCCCGGCGACGCGCTCCGTATAGGCGGGCTGGCGGGCCGGGTCGACGCCCGAGGCGAGCAGCGAGGCTTCGATCAGGACGGGAAGGGGCAGGGGATCGGGCATCGCGCCGATCTCGGCGATGCGCGGCGAGCCCTCCAGCGCGCCCTTCGCCTGGGCGGCGCCGGCGGCCGCCAGCGCGAGGGCCGCCGCCAAGGCCGCGGCGCGCAGCCTTCGGGATCGGGGGGCGAGGGCGATATTCATATTCTCAAATGTACCTATTACCCGGTATAGTTGCCATAGATTTTCCTCATCCGGGGGCGCGCATGGATACTGAATTCGATCTCCTCGTCGTCGGCGCCGGCGCCGCGGGACTCGCGGCCGCCCAGTACGGCGCGCGCGCCAACCTGAAGACCCTCGTCGTCGAGG
>CAYPHO010000034.1:0-16802 GCA_964410245.1 uncultured Treponemataceae bacterium
GGGGCCCCGTCTTGTCGGCGGGCGAGAGGGTCATGATGAAGATGCGGCAGGGCTGGCGGTCCAAGGCGTCGAACTCGACCGCCTGGTCGGAAATGCCGATGCAGGCGACCAAGTCCTTGACCGCGTCGGTCTTGCCGTGCGGGATGGCGATGCCGTGCTTCATGCCGGTGCTCATGCGCCGCTCGCGCTCGAGGACGGCCTTCCTCGCGGCGGCCATGTCGCGTATCTTGCCCGACTTCTCCGCCACGGCGAGGAGCTCGTCGATAAGCTCTTCTTTACTGGTTCCCTTAAGGTGGAGGGCGACGGAGTCGCGGCCGAGAATGCTCTTCAGGTCCATATCGCCATTCTACGGCCGAGGATTAGGGGAGTCAAGCGCCCTCTCCTCAGATGAAGCGCCCGGCTTGCTTCTCCTCCGGCCCTCCCGCTCGGCGCGCGAGGAGTACCGAGGCGCAGCCCGCCCATAGCGCGTCGAGGAAGGCCCCGGCCGCCATGAGGGGCAGGGCCATCGGCGCGGCGATCAGGAAGCCGTTCTCGAAGCCCTTGCCGTAGAGCGAGCACAGCGACATGAGGGCGGCTATCGCGCCGCGGTCGGGCGAGGAGGCGGTCAACAGGACCGCGAGGGGCGCGACGCCCATGATCCAGAGCAGGCGCGAGGGCGAGACGCCGAGCCCGGAATATGACGAGAGCACGACGATGAACGCGGTCGAGGTGACCAAGGCGGTCCCGGCCCTGCCGACGATGGCCGCCATGGGGATGTCGAGCGCGTTGTAGCGCCGCCTGACGCCGAGATTCTCCTTGGCGTGGCGGGCCAGCGGCCCGAGGGCGAAGTACAGGTCGCCCGAGGCGAAGGCGGCGATGGCCGGGCCCAGGAAGCCGTAGACGACCCTGAAGGGATCCTTGCGCCCCCCGAGGAAGCGCAGGACGGCGGGAATGAGGACGAAGGCGACGACGACGACCTCGATAGCGATCGTGAGGAGGAGGGGGACGTATACGTCCGTCCTCGCGGAAGTCCTGAACTCGAGGACGCAGCGCGCCGTCGTCGCTATGAGCAGGATGCCGAGGAATTCGACGACGGCCGCGTTTATCTGATAGAAGATCCGGGACAGCGAATCGAATACCTGGATCGCGGGGCGGGTCGCGACGCGGTCGTGCGACAGCGCCAGCCCGACGACGGCGGCGAGGAAGAAGGCCGGGAGCAGGAACTTGCCCGACAGGAGGGCGGCGAAGGGGCTCTCCGGGAAGACGGCGAAGAGGAACTCCTTGATCCCGGTCGGCCTGGCGGTCGAGGAGGCGTCCGCGACGAGGGGTATCTTGGCGGGTTGGACGGTCGCCGCGACGATGACGCCGATGAGGCTGAGCGCCGCCGTCGACGCGAGGAGGACCAGGGCCGAGCGCCCGACGTTCCTCCAGAATTCCTTGTCTTCGTTCTGCTGGAACACCGCGATGGGGATGGAGAAGAGGACGAGGGGCAGGAGCGCGTATCGGCCGATGCGGATAGAGAGCTCGAAGAGGAAATTCAACGCGTTCCGCAGCCAGGAGTCGTCGAGGGGCACCGCGAGGGCGAGGATGGCCCCCAGGACCGCCCCGATCAGGTACTTCATCCAGATCTTCATGGCGGGAGCATAGCTTCCGGCCGATCGAGCCGTCAATCTCGGCCTCGCGCCGCCGCGCCTTGCCGCGCGAGAGGGGCCGCGTGTAGACTTCTTACCGTCATGCGATTCATCGACGGCGCCGGACGCGAATACGGCCTCCTCGAGGCGGCCTGCCTCGGCTTATCCCGGGGGGGCGATCCCCTCGCGCCCGCGGGAGACGACGATCTTCGCCCGGCGATCTACGCTCCAGAGTCCTCGTATTCCTACTTTGCAGCATCCGTCCTCGCCGCCCTCTTTCCCGGCGATATCGATCCCATGCTCTCCCTCCGGCTGGCCGAGACGGCCTTCGCCGAGCCCCCGCCGCCTGTTCCCGTCGACGAGGGCATCGCGGCGCTCGATCTCGGCCTAGGGCGGACCGGGAGCCGGGTCGATCAGGACGCGGCCTTCCTCGCCGCCATTCTCGGGCAGGCCGCGAGGAAGGGGGAGCCGCGCTTGGTCCTGGCCGACGGAAGCGGGCCCGAGGGAGCGGCCTTGGCGGAAGCCTTATCCGGCGTCGAGGGCGTCAAGGCCCTCCTTCTCTATCCCGAGGGCTCGGGCCCCGCGGGCCTGAGGCCCGCCCTGCTCGAGAGGGAGGGCGGCTCGGTCTATGTCGTCGAGGTACGCGGAGGACGCGATCGGATCGCGGGCCTCATCTCCGCCGCCGCGGGGACAAGGCTGGGCGGATGCGCGGCGAGTCCCGCGGGACCGGCGAATCCCGCCCGCTTCGCGGCGCGCATCGTGGAATTCGCGGCGATCTTCGCCTCCTCGCGCTCGAGCGCCGCGGGCGAGTTCTTCTTCGGCCTGCCCGAGGACGACGGCATCGGGCTCGCCGCCTGCCTCTGGGCCTGGCGCCTGGGAGTCCCGCTGACCGGGGCCGTCGTGCCGCGCCGCGCCGGGTCGAGGCCCCTCGACGCGAAGGATACCGGCGAGAGCGCCGGGCGCCGGCTCGTGGCGCTCCTCGACGATGAGCGGCCGGGCCTCGTAAGGTCGCTGGTGGCTTACCGCGAGGTCGATCCCGTCGCTGCTGCTACTGCCCTGGATCGGCTTCGCGCCAGGGGCGAGAGGCGCTTCGAGATAGCCGGAGCCGAGATACTCGCGGCCGCCGAGCTCCTGCTCGACGCGGGACTTAGGGGGCACGCGAAGGTATTCGCCCTAATGGATCGCCGCCCCGAGGAAGCCGAAGCGGGGGCCGCCTCGGGCCAGGGCGCCGCGGCTCCCGACGCCGTCATATCGCCGAACCTTGCCGAGCTCGCCGCCTTCCTCGCGCGTTGACATCCGCGTTTCTCTTCGATACATTATAGGCAGGCCGCAGAGCGGTCGTGCCGCACCCCGATCCGTCGCGATAGTTACTGACAATGACGGGTCGCCCGAGCGGCTCCATGGAAGGTAGCCCGGCAGTTTTCCGCGGAAGCGATGAAGCGGAAAGCTGCCGGTTTTGCGAATGGGCCCCAAGGCCCGTATCGGGCGGTCCCCCTCGGGATTCCGACGGAAACCGCCAGATCACGAGAGGGCCAATCAGAGGCCGGACAATGATTATTTAGAGCAGTTTATCGCTATATGGATTTTGCGATAAACTGCCAAATGAAGAAAGCGCATTGCGAAAGCATTGCAGATAGTGAGCGGTTTCCTTCGGGATTCTGACGGAAACCGCCAGGTCAAGAGAGGGCCTCTAGGAACTATGGGCCCTCTCTTGACCGAGACCCAGTAGCTCAGTTGGATAGAGCGGCTGCCTCCTAAGCAGCAGGTCGTGCGTTCGATTCGCGCCTGGGCCATCGCCAAGAAAAAAGCGACCTTCAGGATTGCCTGGGGGTCGCTTTTTTCTTGGCGTCGCAGAAGCGCTTCGCGCTTCTGCGCGTATGAAGCAAAAATGCGGGAGCTTCAGGATACCCTGGGAGCCGTTTTTTTCGTGACGTCGCAGAAGCGCTTCGCGCTTCTGCGCGTAATAAAGTAAAGCAAGGGGCTTCTAGGATTCCTAGATGCCCCTTTTCATTTGGCGTCGCGGAAGCGCGCGGCGTTTTAGCCGGCGGACTCGGGGCCCTCGAGCTCGGGCTTGGGCTTCTTCTCCTCGGCGGCGAGTCGCTCGGCCTCGGCCTTCTCGAGCTCGGCGAAGGGATCCCTGACGCTGTCCTCGTAGCCGACCCGCAGGTCGTCGAGGTAGCGCGAGAGCTGCTCGGCCCTGATCTTGAGCGCCTCGCCGCCGGAGCCGTCGGGGCTCGGCGTAGCCTGGATGCGCGCTATATCGAGCCGCATCTGCTTGAGCTGGTTGACCGAGGAGCCGAGCCTGAGCTTCAGGACCTCGCTCTGGTCCTTGAGCTCCTGGTACGAGCGCTCCTGCTTGTCGATCTCGTCGATGGACTTGCGGTACTCGGCCTTGAGCGAGGAGCTGGCCGCGGCCTCCTCCTTGGCGACGAGTGCCTCCTTGTCCTTGCGCAGGTCGGCTATGGGAATGCTCTCGACCAGGCGGTCGACGTCGCTGGCGGACTGGGCGATGAGCCGGACCTGGCCCAGGTACTGCTCGAGGGTCGGCTCGAGGTCGTCCCCGGCGATATCGCCGGAGGCGGGGGCGGCGCCCAGCTGGGCGAGTATCGCCTCCTTCGCGGCCTCGGCCTCGCGGTACTGGGCCGCGTAGGGCCCGAGGCCCGAGACGTCCTGGGCCCTCGCCCGCTTTCGCCTGAAGATCTCCTTCCAGCCTCCCTTGATGCCGAGGGAGTCGAGGATCTTCCGCTCGAGGCGGGGCTTGGTCGCGGAATACGCGCCGAGATGGGACAGGAAGCCGACGAGCATGGCGGCCGTCGGGATGAGGAACCAGAGGAAGCCGGGGCCGGTGAGGAAGTTGATGAGCGCGAGGAGGGCCGGCACCATGATCGTGCTGGCCGCGTGCTGGGCCAGGGAGTCCTTGACCCGGTTGAGCTTCTTATAGTCGGCGAGCTGGGCCGAGTCGAGCTCGGGCATGGCCTCGATCTCGTTCCGCTTCGCGCTCCCTCGCTTGGCGGCGACGATCGAGGAGACGACGCCGATGCCCCAGGCGGCGCTGACGATGGCCGCCCAGAGGAATCCGCCGCCGTTCGAGATGTTGATGAACCAGAGCCCGGCGTTGACCGCGAGGTAGGTGACGATGTTCCCGACGAGGCCGGCGCGCTGCCTCGCGGCGCGCGAGTCGAGCTGGCGGCGGTAGGAATCGAAGTCCCTTGAGAGGACTTCGGGGCCGGCCTTCCACTCCTCGTCGTCCTCGAGCTCGCGGTCCCACTTACCGGTGGCCAGGTCCTCGGTCTGGCGCCTGGCCTCGCGCTTGATCTCGTGGCGCTCGGCCCGCTCCCGCCATCTTTCGCTGCGGCGCTCCCAGCGTTCCCTGTTGCGCTCGCGCTCCTCGGGCGAGGAGCCGCGCTCGACCGCGCTCTGGATCTCGTCGACGATGCTGCCGACCGCGCTCTGGATGCTGGACTTGAGGTTCTCGGAGTCGAACCTCCCGTTCTGGTCTCGCCCGAAGCCGGCGATGAAGGAAGGCAGCGAGGAGGCGGCCTTGGGGGCGCGCGTCAGGAGTCCCTGCTCGGCCATGGCCGCGATGACCTCGCGGGCCTCGACGCCGTAGGAGGAGTAGCGGTTCAGGGCCTCGTCGACGGACATCCTCCGGCCGAGCTCCTTCGTGTCCGCGAGTATCCTCGCCCGTATCTCCGAGAGGACGTTGCGCGATCCTTCCTCGGTATAGCTGCGCTCGGGCCCGGCGGCGGCCTGGGCGCGCGGCGCGTCGGCGCCGCTCGGCGCGGGACCGGTCGCAGCGGCGCCGGGAGGGGCCGCCTTCGCGCTCGGCGCCGCGCCTTCGCCCGCGCCCGCCTCGCCGGAGTCCTCGGCCTTCTTGCCCTCCCCGAGATAGGTTCCCGGCTTGTAGCCGGCCCTCGGCTTGTCCTTGTTCGGGTCGAACTCGACGTTGGGCGTCGTGATCTCGTAGGCGTGGATTTCCTTGGTGATGTTCTTGAGCGAGACGCGGCCGAGCTTCTCGGCCCTGAACTCGAGCTTGTTGAGGACGATGTTGTAGATGTCCTGCGAGAAGCAGATGCAGCCGGGCCTGGCCAGGGACTGCAGCCGCGCGGCGATGTTGATGCCCTCGCCCAGGGCGTCGTTCTCGAAGAAGTAGATGTCGCCGAGGTGGAGCCCGATGCGCACCAGGAGGGGGAGGTCGCGGTTCTCCGCGTTGTGCGCGTAGAGCTTATCCTGGATCTCGAGGGCGCTCTGCAGGGCCTCGACCGTGTTCTTGAAGTCGATAAGGAGGGCGTCGCCTATCGTCTTGATGATCGTGCCGTGGTGGCGGTCGACGATTTCCTTGATGAGGTCGTTGTGCAGCTTGAGAAGCTTGAGGGTTCCCGCCTCGTCCTGCTCCATCATCCGAGAGAAGCCGGCGATGTCGGTATACATGATCGCGGCTAGGCGGTAGTCCTTTTGTTCCATACTCCGCACAGGATAGTTATTTACGGTGTCGCGGTCAATTAAGCGCCGCTTGGGCGGCTAGGGCCGGGCCCGGCGCGGTCATCTCTCGTCGAAGGAAGCCTCGAGGCCGGGTATGTCGACGCGCGCCAGCTTGACGGGGATGGTCTCGTCGAGGCCTCGCTGGGCCGCCAGCCGCATCCTCGTCTCGAGGCCGAGCTCGGGAATGTAGGCCGGGAAGGTCTTGCCGCCGGCTCCCTGGCCCGAGCCGACGACGACGGCCTCGCCCTCCCATCCGGGCCGGCGCGCCAGGTAGGCGAGGGTCCAGTGCAGGATGCTGGATCGCTCGGCCTGGCGCGTCGCCGACGAGGCGGCCTGGGCCAGGGCGCAGCGCCGCGAGATCTCGTCGGCGTCCAGGACGGGCCTGCCCTCGAGGAAGGCGCGCGCCTGCATGTGCGCGAGGAGGTCCTGGTAGCGCCGCAAGGGACTGGTGGCCTGGGCGTAGAAGGGAAGGCCCAAGCCGCGGTGGGCGCTGGGGCCCGGGCCCCAGGCGCCGGAGCGCATGAGCCTGCGGCGAGCGAACTGGGCGGCCAGCGAGCGGGGCGCGCCGCTTCCTCCCTCGTCCGCGAGTCCCTGGGCCGCCTGGCCGGGCTCGGCGGGCGCCTCCTGGCCGTAATAGGGAAAGGGAACGCCGCGCTCGAAGGCCCAGCGCGCCGCCGCCTCTCCGGCGAGGAGCATCATCTCGCGCACGAGGGCGCTCGACTCGTCGCGGCCGACGCTCAGGATCGCAATATCCCGATTCGACCCCGAGCCCCGGCCCTCGACCTTGACCCTGATCTCGGGGATGTCGATCTCGACCGCGCCGTTCGCGATCCTCCGGGCGCGGCGCCGCTCGGCGATCTTCGCGAGGGCCTCGAGGGCGGGAGCGCGGCCCTCGGCGATCTCGCGGTCGGCTTCGGCGTAGCTGAGGCGGCGCACTCTGACGGTCGAGGCCGTGATCTCGACGCCTCCGACGGAGCCGTCCTCGGCGACATCGACGCGGATGGACAGGGCGGGCGAGATCGGCGGCTCGCGGCCGGCCGTCCCGGCGGCGTCGGCAGCCGCCCCGAGGGGGCCGACCAAACCCAAGCCGAAGCGGGCCAATGCTTCGTCCGGCAGCATGGGCGATACGAGCTCGGGCAGGTAGAGGGTCGAGCCCCGGCCCAGGGCTTCCTGGTCGGCGGGGCTATCCGGGGCGATAGCCGAGGCGGGATCGGCGACGTGGATCCAGGCCGAGCTCCCGTCCCAGGCGATGGCGTCGTCGGGATCGTTCGACCATGCGTTGTCGATGGCATAGGACTCGAGGCCCGTCAGGTCGGCGCGAGGGAGCTTCCCGGAGTCCGTCCCAAGGACTATCTGGGGAGCCGAGAGGGGACAGCCCGAGCGGGAGGGGTGGGGATTCGCGTTCTCGTCCCAGCTCCCGACCGCCATGAGGAAGGCCTGGGCCGCCTCGGGCGTCTCGGCGATGCCCAGGTCGGCGCAGGTCCGGCTCTTGGCGCTTTTACCGAGGGCCAGGGCCTCGATTTCGGACAGGAAGCGGCCGTCGGCCTCGCTGAAGCCATCGGCCTCAGCGCCATCCCGCGGGCCCGACTTGGCCGCCTGGGCCTTGATGCGCTTGGCCCGGGCAAGGAACTCGGCGCGCTCGGCGGCCTCGCCTTGCTTGCGGGCCAGCTTCTCGGCCCGGCGCGCGACTTCCTCGTCCCCGAGGGGGATGGGCCGGCCCTCTTCGATCCTGAAGAGCGCGCCCTCGGCCGCTTCTTTCCAGCAGGCGAGGGCCTCGGCCGCTCCGGATCGGCCGAAGACGAGCTCTGCGAGCTCGGCCCAGGATACCGGGGAGGGCGCCGTTCCGGCATCGGGGACGAGCATGCGCCGCGCGGTCTCGAAGTCGCCCTCCGCTGCCGCTTCCGGCAGGGCGTTCGCGGGACCCTCGTGCAGAGGCTCGATATCCTTTTCGCGGACCTTCAGCGTCGAGCCGTCCTCGAGCCGTATCTCGATCCTGTCCCTGACCTCGAGTACGAGGACGGGCCGATTTTTATACAAAGCAAGGGATTGCGCGCGAACCATTCAGAGGAATATACGCGTCATGGCGATGCCAGGCAACCGTGTCCTTGGATTTGGCCGGTTGCCTTATCGGTGGCCTGATGGTATCATTGCCGCGCTGTATAGATAGGAAGAATATTCGTAACTCCAAGGAGGAGAAATAATTATGGTAGCCCTGATCGTCGGCTTGGTATTCATCGCCTTCGCGGTTTTCGCTTGTATTCCCGGTCCCCTCGCCTGGTGGGCAGAAGTCATCGCCTTTCTCAAGGGCATGCTTCCCGTACTCGCCGCCTTCGTCGGCATCATCGCGGTCTTCATCGGCATCGCGGACATTAAGGACAGGATCGAGGCCAAGCGCGAAGAGGCCGAGGAGGCCAAGCAGGCAGCCGCGAAGAAGGAATGAAGGGTCTATCAGGGTGCTAAAAAGACAAAAGAGCCTTTTTAGCACTTCCTTTGATATCCGCAATTGCGTAGAAAAGCGAGAGCTTTTCGAGCAATTGCATAGCAGGCTGTTGAAATGCCTCGAGTATTTCAACAGCCTGCTAGCTCCCTCGGTATTGACACTGGTATCGATATATGGGAGTATACCGCCCGCTTTCTATTGTCTATTCGGCGGCGAGATGCGTCGTTCCCACGGCCCGGAATCGCGCGCCATAGCATCCAGACTGAAGGTGAAGGTACTGACGTCATGAAGACTATTTTCGTCACGCCCCAGTCCGAGTACTCGAAGCGCTCCTGGTACGTGATCGACGCCCAGGGCAAGAGCCTCGGCCGCGTCGCGGTCAAGGCCGCGTCGATGCTCCGGGGAAAGAACAAGCCGACCTACGAGCCCTCGCAGGAGACCGGCGATTTCGTGGTCATCGTCAACGCCGACAAGGTGGCGGTAACCGGCCGCAAGCGGCAGGAAAAGATGTACTACCATCACACCGGCTTCCCCGGCGGCCTCAAGGGCTACACCTTCTCGAAGCTCATCGAGCGGGACGCCGTAGCCCCCCTCGAGATCGCGATCCGCGGCATGCTTCCCAAGGGACCCCTGGGACGCAAGCTTTACAAGAACGCCCACATCTACGCGGGCCCGAACCACCCGCACGCGGCCCAGTCTCCCGTGGCCGTCGACGTCGAGTAAGGGGAAAGACGAGCATGATCACCAATCTTGGAATCGGAACCGGCCGCCGGAAGTGCGCGGTCGCCCGCGTCTTCGTCCGCGAGGGCCAGGGCAAGGTCAGCGTCAACGGCGTCGAGCTCGATCAGTACTTCAAGCTCGGCGAGCTGGTGACCATCGTCCGCCAGCCCCTCCAGGTCACCGCGACGGAGAACCGCTACGACGTGCTCATCACGGTCGCCGGCGGCGGTCCCAACGGCCAGGCCGGCGCCTGCCGCCACGGCCTGGCCCAGGCCCTGTCCCAGGTCGATCCCGCCAATCACGCCTCCCTGCGCGCGAACGGCTTCCTGACCCGCGACCCGCGAATGGTCGAGCGCAAGAAGTACGGGCAGCGCGGAGCGCGCAGGCGCTTCCAGTTCAGCAAGCGCTAAATCGGCGAATAGGGCGCGAGCCGCGTGCTTGTGCTATCCGTCCGAAAGGGAGCCTCCGGGGCGACGATCGTCGCCGACGGGGGCTCTTCCTTTTTAGTCGACCTCGGCCTCCTATCCGAGCTGGGCCTGGGCGAATCCGCGCTGCGTCCCGGCGCCGAGCTGGACGAGGAGGCGGAAGGCCTGGTTCATCTGGCCGCCGAGGCCCGCGAGGCCGAAGCCCGGGCCCTGTCCCTGCTGGCCCGCGCGGAGCAGTCGGCCCTGATGCTTCGCATGAAGCTGATCGGCCGCGGCTTCGGCGAGGCGGCGATCCGGCTGGCGCTCGGCCGGCTGACGGCCGACGGGCTGGCGGACGATTCCCGCTTCGCCCGCGCGTATATCGCCTCGCGCCTGTCGCGCCGGGGCGGCCGGGAGGGGCCGTCCACCCTGGCCGCGGCCTTGCGCGAGCGCGGCATCGACGGCGATACGGCCGCTTCCGCTATAGCGGCCGTCCTGGGGCCCGAGGAGCGCGAAGGGCAGCTGGCGAAGGCGGCGGCCCTCGCCCTCGGGGCAGCCAAGGGGGACAGAGCCGCGGCCCGCGCGGCCCTGCGCCGCCTCGGCTTCGGCGGCGGGGAGATCTCGGCATACTTCGAGGCTCTCGACGACCCTGAGCAGGAGTAAGCGCTTCTCCCCTTGCCTTTCTGTCCTTGACTTTCCCTCGCATCCGTTACAGAATATTGCGGAATAATGATGATTATGAGGAGTCCTTCGCATGGATGACGATATCCTCACTATAGAAGAGGTAGCTCGATATCTTCGGGTTTCCGAGCGCACGGTCTACGACTGGGCTCAGAAGGGCGAAATCCCTTCAGGCAAGATCGGTACGGTGTGGCGATTTAAGAAGAGCGAGATCGAGAGGTGGGTCAACGAGCGGCTTTCCTCGAACAAGTCGAGCGGGGTCTTCAGCGTCGTCCACATTCAGAATATCCTTTCGCCCGATCGCATCGTCTTCTTGAATTACGCGAAGAAGCGGGATGCCCTGGTCGCCCTCGCCGAGAACCTTGCGGGCGCGCCTCAGATCAAGAGCAGGCAGGAGCTGGTCACCGAGATCCTCCGCAGGGAAGAGCTCATGAGCACGGCGATCGGCCGCGGCATCGCCATTCCCCACGTGCGGCTATCCTCGGTCACGGACCTGGTCGTCTCGGTCGGCATCAGCCAGACCGATATCATAGACTTCCAGTCCCTGGACGACGTGCCGGTCAGGCTCCTTTTCATGATCGCCGCGGCCTATAATCAGCACGCGTATTATCTTCAGGCCCTCTCCTTCTTCAGCTCGAAGCTCAAGAACAACGAGCTGCGGACCGCGCTGTCCGAGGCGGGCAGCCCCCAGGAGGCTTATAGCCTCCTCGTGGCCCAGGACGAGCGCTAGGCGGGCCCGAGTGGACGCGGAGCGCCGCTTCAGCGACAAAGAGGTTAAAGCCCTCCTCGCTCGAGCGGTCGAGTACGCGCAGCCGGCGGCCGAGGACCGGCCCGCTACCAGGCAGGGCACGACGGCCGCCGAGCTCGAGCGCATCGCCGCCGAGGCCGGACTGCCGGCCGAGGCCCTGCGCCGGGCCCTCGCCGAGCTCGACTCGCCGACCCGCCGCGACTCCACGGCGCTGAGGCGCGCCCTCGGCTGCGAGATCCACGTCGCGGAAACCGGCCTGGAAAAGGCGCCGACCAGGCAGGAGCTCGAGCGCCTCCTGATGATCCTGCCCGACATCGCCCGCCTTCCGGGCTCGGGATCGGTCGCCGACGACAGCCTGATCTGGCGCTCGGAATATACCTCCCAAAATTCCTCGGGCATCAAGCGCAGGGTCGAGATCTCGCCCAAGAGCGGGGGAGGGGCCCTGGTCAAGGTCGAGGTCGACCCGAGCCTGGCCGGCGTTGGAGCCTACGTCGGGCTCGTCGTCGGCTTGGGCATAACCGCTATCAGCGTCGCCCTGCCGATCGGGCTGGCCGTCCTTCACTCGCCGGCCTTCGCCATCCTGACATCGCTCGGCGCCTTCATCCTGTCCTTCCTGGGCGCGCGCGGCATCATGGCCCTGGTGACGCGGAGCATCCGCGCGAAGGCTCGGCAGGGGCTAGCGGCGGCCGCGCCCGGCCCGCCTGGCGGGAAGCGGGCGGCGGCGAGCGCCGCCGCCCGACGCGACTACTTTACCTTAGCCGAGAGCGCGTAGCTCCTCTGATTGCCGTTCCCGGCGACCGCGACCTGGATGTCCTTGCCGTCCTTGTACACGTCGACCGTCGCGTACTGGTTATGGTAGGACGCGTCGTTGCCGTAGGCCGCGTTCGCCTGCAGGCAGACGTAGTGGATGCCGTTCACTTTCATGTAGCCGCCGTCGTGGTAGTGCCCGGCGAAGGCCGCGACCACGAGGCCGCTCTTCTCCAGGACCGATCGGATCTCCGCCGCGTTCTTGATCGAATGGGCCGGATCGTAGGCGGCGTCGACCTGCTCCTGGGGAGAGAGCAGCTGGTGCGTAAGGACGATGGTCGGCAGCCTCGTCGCGGCGAGATCGGCTTTCAGCCACTCGACCTGTTCCCTGGGCAGGTTCGCGTCGGCCCATGAGTAGCCCGCCCCCGCCGATCCGGGGATGCCCGAGTAGGCCGAGCCGTCCGCCTTGTGCCCCGCGTCCAGGACGATGAAGTGGACGCCGCCCCGGTCGAAGGAATAGTAGGACTTGCCCCTTCCGGCCGGGGCGCCTCCGTTCATGACCTTGGACGCTACATCCTCCTTCGATAGCTGATCGGTGTCGTGGTTACCGACGACGTGGTAGCGCGGCCCCTTGAAGGCGGCGAGCCTCGACTCGGCCGCTTCCAGGAAGCCCAGGGCCGCCGCTTTGCGCTTGTCGTAGGGAAGGCCGCCGTCCGCCGGGTTGTCCGTGAAGTCTCCGAGCTCCGCGACGAAGGCCGCCCCGGCCTCGTTCATGGCCTCGCCGAAGGCCTCGAGCTTGGCGAGGCCCCCCGTGAAATAGCGCGGTGACGCGTTGAGCGATATCGCGCTCGACTGGTCGGCCTTGTCGCAGACGTGCGCGTCCGAGATCAGCCCGAAGCGCACGAGCCGGGTCGCCTCCGCCCCTGCCGCGGCGCCGGCGGCGGCGAGCGCGGCCGCGGCGATCAGGATCCTCGTCGTCTTTCCCATGATTCCCTCCTATTCGGATCGCGTGATGGACCGAGGCTGGCCTGGCCGCGTTAGCGGATAGCGAGGCCCCGATTAGCGCTCGGTTAATTCCGGAGAGGGCGGGGGACGATTAACGAAAGCCTCACGCGGCGCTAACGGCCGACTAATCGGCGGCGCGGATAGTCGCGGCGACATCCAGACCACAGGAGGCTTAAGGATGAGATCGCCCTCAAGGAATGGGCTCCGCCGCGCGCTCGCGGCCGCCCTCGCGCTGCTCTTCTCGCTCGCGGCCGCGCCGGCCGCCCTGGCCGCGCCGAAGGCCAAGTACGTGTTCCTCTTCATCGGAGACGGCATGGCCATGCCGCAGATCAGCGCGACGGAGGCCTACGCGAGCGCGGCCGCCGCGAAGGACCCGGGAGTCGAGCGGCTGGGCTTCTCGCGGTTCCCCGTCGCCGGGCTGACCACGACCTACGACGCGGGCACGCTGATCACCGATTCGGCTTCCGCGGCGACCGCCCTCGCCAGCGGCAACAAGACCTTGTCAGGCGTCCTCAACATGGATCCCTCGAAGTCGACGAAGTACTCGCTCATCACCGAGCAGGCCAAGGCGAAGGGCATGAAGATCGGCATCGTCAGCACGGTCTCCCTCGACCACGCGACGCCCGCCGCCTTCTACGCGAAGGCTCCCTCGCGCTCGAACTACTACGAGATCGCCGCTCAGATAGCCTCTTCGGGCTTCGACTTCTTCGGTGGCGGCGGATTCCTCCAGCCTACCGGCAAGAATAAGGATCAGCCCGACGCGATCGGGCTCGCGCGCGATGCCGGCTACGCCTACGTGAATACCAAGGCCGGCTTCATGGCCCTGCGCAAGGGCGCGGGCAAGGTCATCGCCGTGAACGAGACGCTCGCCGACTCGTCGGCCATGCCCTACGAGATCGACCGCGCCCCCGGCGACCTGTCGCTCGCCGATTACACCGCCAAGGGCATCGAGCTCCTCGACAATCCCAAGGGCTTCTTCATGATGGTCGAGGCCGGGAAGATCGACTGGGCCTGCCACGCCAACGACGCGGGAGCCTCGATCCGAGACACCCTCGCCCTGGACGCCGCGGTCGCGAAGGCCCTCGAGTTCCAGGCCAAGCACCCCAGGGACACCCTCATCGTCGTTACCGGCGACCACGAGACGGGCGGCATGACCATCGGCTTCGCGGGCACCAAGTATTCGACCGCCTTCGCGAAGATCGCCGGCCAGAAGATATCCTTCCAGAAGTTCTCGGACGAGGTGCTCAAGCCGTACAAGGATGGCGCCAAGGCCGATCCCGACTCGGCCGACTTCTCCGACCTCTTCGATGAGCTGTCGGACTTCTTCGGCCTCGGCCTCGACCAGCTGACCGGTCCCCAGCAGACCGAGCTGCAGTTCGCCTACAACCGGAGCATGGGCGACCAGTACGTCCGGTCGACGAGCGACGACTACCTCTTGTACGGCGGCTACGAGCCCTTCACGGTCAAGGTCACGCAGACCCTGAACCAGCAGGCGGGCATCGGCTGGACGACCTACTCGCACACCGGCGTTCCCGTCCCCACCTTCGCCAAGGGCGCGGGCCAGGAGCTCTTCGCCTCGTACTACGACAACACCGATATCTACCGGTCGCTCGTTATCGTGATGGGGCTGGCGAAGAAGTAGTCCCGGTCCCGCTCGCTGCCGTCGGCCTCGAATCGAATCGGGGCCGACGCGGCGTCGACTCATCCGACGGCCCTGCCCCCAGCAGGAAGCCGACGATCTCGGCCTCGATCTCCCTCGCCCTGGTCTGATTGACTCCGTGGCCCGCGTCGGCGACCGTCTTCAGGTTCATCCTCAAGCTTTCATTCGCCCGGAGGGCCTCGATCGCGCTTACCATGATGTCCGAGCCGCCGATGATGAAGAGCGAGCGGTCTCGGATCAGGTCGATGTCGTCCGGCGATAGGCTCGGCCTGCGGTGGTTGAACTAAGCTTGGGCGCGGTAATGTCGCATGAGGAGGCGGAAGTGCTCGCCGATCTCCTCCGCCTCGAGGACGAGCTCGGGATCCGGCCCGGCGAGCTTCGAGGCGAGGCGGATCGCGCTCCTCCTGCCGGGGATGAGGGCCTCCGGGAGGAAGACTCTCGCGAGGGCGAGCATGGAGGCGAGGCCCGAGCGGTGCCTGTCCCCACAGGCGACGAAGCCGGCGATTCCGACGACTCTCGCGATCCGCTTCGGATAGCTGCGAAGGATGTGCTGGCAGTGGTAGGCGCCGTAGGAGACGCCCGTCGCGTAGGCTTCCTCGATTCCGAGGGCGTCGAGAACGTCGCCGTACCAGGCGGCGAGGTCGAAGCCCTCGTCGTAGCCGGGACCTGGCTCGCTCTTCCCCGCTCCTCCCATCGTATCGATCGCTATTAGGCGGAAGCGCCTCGAGAGCGCGGCCGCGTTCTCCAGCCACATCAGCGCCGAGTCGTCGCCCACGCCGTGGAACATGAGGAGGGGAGGGGCCTTCGGGTCGCCCGCCAGGATCGCGTGGGTTCGGCCGAAGGAGCCCTCGAGGTCCCGCTCCTCAACCTCGATCCCCCACATGCCGAGGAGCCTGTCGTAGGAAGCCCTCAGCGCCGCCTTCCCGGCCTCGCTCTTGTAAATCCTCATATAGCCTCCTCGTCCCGGACGAATATCGACCACTCTTCGTCTCGCAGGCCGAGCATACGGAAGCAGAATTCCAGGAGCTCCCGATTTCGCCGCGCCCGCTCGCCCTTCCCCGCGTCGCCGCTGCCGCCCGATCCGCCGTTCGCGATCATCCGGGTGAAATCGAGGGCGGAGGCCATGAAGACGGCCCAGAAGCAGGCCGCGGCGCGATCGGCGTCGAGGGGGGGGATGCCTCCGGCCTCCGCGATCGCGCGGATCATTCGGGCGAGGCTCGCCTGGTGCACTCGCGATCGCTCCATCCCCGAGCGCCACTTCTCGGGTCCGAATACTGCGCGGGCATCGAAAGGAAGTCGCATCGCGAACCTGAGCATCCTAAGGTCGGCCTCGACGAGGCCGAGCATTGAGAGGCAGTAGTCGACCAGGGCTTCGATGGGGTCGAGCCCAGTAGTTTCCTCCAGCATCCGCCCGCTGGAATCGGCCAAGCTGTTTAGGCCCCATTCGAACATCTCGCGAAAGAGCTCTTGCTTGGTTTTGAAATAGTAATAGACGAGGCCCTTCGCTAAGCCTGCAGCGGAGGCGACCTCATCCATGCTTGTTCCGACATATCCGCATTCTATGTACGTAGAAAGCGCCGCATCGAGAATTTGGATGCGCCTTCTTTCGCATATCTCCATGTTTTCTGTTCTTTTTCTTGGTGACAATGGTGTGCCTTTATTGACTTAATATTAAGTCAAAATATACCTTCATTTTTTGGAGCTGTCAACTGATAAAAACACTAATCTAGTAATGACTTATCGGAGACCATGGGATACGCGAATCATATCATACCTTGCGATTTCCGCTCCGAGCGTGCTACAGTTCTGGCCAGCTCGAATCCCTGCGAGGCCTGACGCGTGTTCCTTAAAAGTCTGGAAATTTTCGGCTTTAAATCCTTCGCCGATAGGACATTAATAGAATTCTCCAACGGCATCTCGGCCCTCTTAGGGCCTAACGGCTGCGGCAAATCCAACGTCGTCGACGCGATTAAGTGGGTCGTCGGCGAGCAGTCCGCGAAGAGCCTCCGCGCCGACTCGATGGAGGACGTCATCTTCAACGGCACCGAGAGCCGCAAGGCGCTTTCGGTCGCCGAGGTCACCATCACCATCTCGAACGAGGACGGCCTCTTGACCGCCCTCGACGTCCCCGAGATCGCGATCAAGCGGCGGCTCTACCGCTCGGGCGAGGCCGAGTACTTCATCAACAGCGTCCAGGCCAAGCTCAAGGAAGTGCGCGAGCTCTTCTGGGATACCGGCATCGGCAAGTCGGCCTACTCGGTCATGGAGCAGGGCAAGATCGACCAGATCCTCTCCTCCAAGCCCG
>CAYPHO010000035.1:0-2244 GCA_964410245.1 uncultured Treponemataceae bacterium
GGATGGCCGCGGCCATCAGCTCCTTGCCGGTCCCCGACTCGCCGATGATCAGGATGGGCTTGGGCGAGCAGGCGACCGTCTGGGCGTAGCGTAAAACGGAGAGGAAGCGCTCGTCCGCGGTGATGATTCCCTCGAAGGCCGCGGATTCCGGCATCTTCGCGCCGAGGAGCGTGTCCTTCAGTGCCGAGTAGTCCCGCTGTAGCTCTCTGATGGATAGCGCGTGCCTAATGCTCGAGGCGAGCCGGCCGGCCTCCGCCGTCTTCGGCACGTAGTCGAAAGCCCCGTTGCGCATGCATTCGATGGCGCTGTCCAGGTCGTTCACCGCGGTGGCGACGATGACCGGAATCTCGGGATGGCGCTCCCTGGTGTCCTGGAGGATCTTCTGGCCGGGGATGTTCGGCATGAGGAGGTCGAGCACCATGACCGAGATGTCGTTGCCCTCGATCACCGACGCGACATCGCGGGGGTCGGAGCAGCAGATGACGTCGGGGAATCCCTCGAAGCGGAGCAGGCGGTCCATGCGCTTGAGGACATCGGCGTCGTCGTCCACGACCAGGATCTTCTGCTCTCCCGAATCCATCATATCGATTACTCCTCCGGCGGAGCCGCCGGGAACAGGATGCGGATGATCGTGCCGTTACCGAGCCTCGATTCTACCTCTATATCGCCCCCGTTCTCCCGGACGATGCCCAGCGCGACCGAGAGCCCGAGGCCCGTGCCGCCCGACTCGCGCTTCGTCGTGAAGAAGGGCTCGAAGATGCGGTCCCTGACGGCGGGATCGACGCCGGTACCCTCGTCCTCGCACTCGAGCGCGACGAAGCTCCTCTCCTCGTCGAGGCGAGTCCGCAGCCTGACGGCGGCCTCGGGGCCGGGCAGGGCCTGCAGCGCGTTCTCCAGCACGTTTATCACCGTCTGCGCCAGCTTCTGGTAGTTGCCCCTGACGCGCGGGAGCCCGGGCCTCGCGTCGATGTAGAAGCGGCGCGTCGAGCGCGCGATGAGGGGCGCGAGGAGGCGGGACGCGTACGCGGCGACGGCCGAGAGGTCCACGTACTCCTCGGGCTTGCCCGAGGAATCCCGGGCGTAGTCCTTGAGGTCCTCGACGATCTTCTTGATCTGCATGCCGGCCTGGTAGGTGTCGGCCAGGAGCTCGGGGAACTCGCGGACGAGCTCCTCGGCGGTCCAGCCCCGGATGCTGAAGCCCTCGGACTCGTCCATGAGCCTGCGTACGATAGGCGCGAGCTCGCGCCAGACCTCGGACACCACGGGGAGGTTCCGGATGACGGCGTTGTTCGGGGTGTTGATCTCGTGGGCGACGCCGGCGGCCATTACGCCCAGGGTCTTCAGCTTCTCGAGCTCGGCGACGCGGCGCCTGGTGTCGAGGGCCTCGAGCACCGCGCGCCTCAGGGCCACGTGAGTGTCGACGCGCGCGAAGAGCAGCTCGGTAGGCGACAGCTTGGGCAGGTAGTCGCTCGCGCCGGCGCGGAAGGCCTCCTCGACCGCCTCGGCGCTCTCGCGATCGGTCATGACGACGATGGGCAGCTCGTCCAGGGTCCGCGTGCCGCGGATGCGAGCGCAGGCCTCGAGCCCCGCCCGGCGCGCCCCGGAGGCGTCGAGGAGGGCCAGGTCGAAGGGCCGGTCCGAGACGCAGAGCCGGACGGCCTCCTCGGGCGAGAGGGTCGGCACGACCGAGTAGCCGCGCGCCTCGAGGTAGCGCTTGAGCGCCTCGAGGAACACGGGATCCTCGTCGTAGGCCAGGACGAGGCCGCGGCCGCCCAGGTCCGGCGGGGTCTCGGACAGGTCGGGCAAGGCCGCGAGGGTCCCCTTGCCGGCCAACAGGGACAGGTCGGGAAGGACCGCGCCCCTGCCCGAGGCCCTCGAGCCCAGCGGCCACGAGGCCTCGAGCGGGAAGTCGAGCTCGAAGCGGCCGCAGGAGCCGTCCCAGGCGTAGTCCAGGCTCCCGCCCAGGCGCTCGGCCAGGAGGCGCGTGACCAGGAGCTCGAGGCCGGGGCCTATGGCCTCGGGCCGCTCGGGGCCGCCGGGCGGCAGGAAGCGCGACAGTATCTCGTCGGGCATCCTGGGCGCCGAGTCGTAGATGGCGACGAGCACCCGGTCGCCCATGGGGGCGGCCTCGACCCTTACCCGCCCGGCGGCGCTCCGCTTCAGCGTATCGGCGAAGAGGTTGTAGACGATCTGCTCGAGGATCCGGATGTCCGAGAGGACCTCGACGTCGTCGATCGCCTTCTC
>CAYPHO010000035.1:2254-16608 GCA_964410245.1 uncultured Treponemataceae bacterium
GGAAGGAGGCGGAGGAGACCGCCCCGTCGATCGCCTCGGCCAGGGAGAAGCGCTCGGCGACCAGGGCGATGTCGGCGTTCCGCAGGCGCGCGTAGGTCGCGATGTTCGCGACGCTGTTGAGCAGCCTGAGCGACTCCGCGCGGATCAGCCCCGCCAGCCTCCGCTCCTCCGAGCCCTCCTTCTCCGCGATCAGCGATCCGAGGCGGTCCGAGAGGCCGACGATGCCGTAGAGGGGAGAGCGGAACTCGAGGCTCATCGCGATGAGGAAGTCCTCCTTGACCTTGTTCGCCCGCTCGAGGAGCTCGATCGAGCGGCGCTGCGCCTCGTCCTTCTGGACCCGCACGACGTTGACCGAGTCCGATATGCCGTAGGCCATGAGGAGCACCTGGAGGATCGCGCCGATCTCGAAGCCCCTGCTCCAGAAGGGCTCGGCCTTGAAGAGGATCATGCCCATCCCCCCGGCATGGGTCGATACCGAGGCCGCGAGCATGCAGGACCACGCGGCTATCAGGGGCAGCATGCCGCGCGATCCCCTCGCCGCCGCGGCCGCGCCGCTCGCGATGATAAGGGCGAGGCTCGCGTTCCAGGCGATGATCCCGACGATCGCGGATGCCCGGGCGTCGAAGAAGGGAAGGCCGAGGGCGAGGGCCGGGACGATCCGCGCGGCCGCCTTCGCCGCGGACGACAGCGGGGGCGCGAGCCGGTCGAGGTCGAGGAAGCTCCTCGCGAAGAGCAGGGACCCGAAGCTCATGACGAGGAGGAAGAAGGGGATGGCCCGGCGATCGAGCCATTCGTTCCCGGGCCAGAGTACGGCGCTGCCGGCCCCGTTCTGCGCCATGATGTAGAAGATCAGGCCGACGAGGTAGACGATATAGAACGCGTAGGCCCGCTCGCGCAGGGAGATCGCTATCAGGAGTGTGGAGAGCAGGATCGCGGATACGAGGCCGAGGAGGAGGCCGACGAACAGGGTGTTGATCCCGTCCCGCCTGACGTAGGCGAAGGCGTCCCAGAGGGCGGCGCGGATATTGCGCCGCGAGTCCGAGGCGAAGCGAAGATAGACGGTCTTCACCTCGCCGGGACCGATCGTCAGCCTGAACGCGAAGTCCGAGAAGGCGTTGCTGCGCTGCGAGCCCGGCCGGGACGTGCCGGCTATCTGGGTATCGGCGCGTCCGTCCGGGTCGACGATATAAGCGGCCACGCTGTCCATGGAATTAGGCCCGGCCGAGATGATCCAGGATCGGGCGGAGGCCGCGCTGCGGACCGTGAAGCAGAGCCAGACCGCGTCGACGCCGTCGCCGACGGAAAGGACGCGGCCCTTGCCGATCTTCGAGAAGCGATTCGGATCGGGACTGAAGCCCAGGGAGAACGACGCGTCCGAGGGGCCCCGCTCCCGGGCGATGAACGAGACCGCGGCGAGGTCGATGCTCTTCGTGCCGTCCCGCAGCTCGAGCACGTCCTTCGGCCGCTCGACGGGCTCCGACGCGAGGATCGGCAGCGCGGCCGCCGCCAGGGCAAGCGCGGCGAGGGCCGCCGAGCGGGGCCTCACGAGCCCTCCCTCGCCCAGGAGGGGACTACGGCGCCCACGCGCAGGGCCGAGCGAAGGGCCTCGAGCAGGGCCCCGCCCGCGGCTTCCGTTCCCTTCCCCGCGCCCGCCTCCAGCCTCGAGCGCAGCGCCGCCTCCGGCAGCTCTACCTCGAAGGGCCGCAGGCCCACGTCCTCGGGCCGGTGGGAATCCGAGCCCGAGATCGCGGCGAGGCCGCCGGTCAGCTCGGGGGCGGGCCTGCGTATGGACTCGACCGCGTCGTAGGGCCCCGGCGGCAGGAAGCCCAGCTGGCTATAGACCGAGAACATCGGCCGGTCGACGTGGGCCGGGACGACGACCGCTCCCCGAGAGGCCGCCTCGGCGCATATCGCGTCGAAGCCCGAGAGGAGCGAGGCGCCGAGGAAGGACTCGGGCTGGTCCAGCACGTACTCGTCGGCGTCGACCACGACCTGGTCGCCGAAGCGCCCATGGTCCAGCGGGATGCCGCGCATGGAGGCGGCCAGGAAATCGCCGAAGGCCAGCGCGTCGCCGACGGAGCCGAAGAGGCAGACGACGTGGACCTCCTCGAGGCTGTTCGCCTCGACGCCGAAGAGGGGAGCGATGCCCTCCCGGCGGCAGCACTCGTCGAAGGCGGGGCAGTTCAGGGCGGAATTGTGGTCGGTCAGGGCGAGGAGGCCGATGCCGCGCTCCCGGGCCGTCCGGGCTAGGACGGCGGGCGACTCCTCCAGGGAGGCGCAGGGAGAGAGGCAGGAATGGTTGTGGAGGTCCGCGAGGATCCGCACCGCCCGACCGACCGCCCGCCCTAGCAGGCGAGCCCCTTCAGCGCCGCCCAAAGGCGGCCCGAGACCTCGAAGGCGGCCTGGGTCGTCGAGAGCAGGGCCACGCCCTCGGCGCGGGCCGCATCGATCATGTCCTCGGGAACGGGCCTGCCGTTGCAGACGACGATAGCGGCGAGGCCCGCCAGGGAGGCGACGGCCACGGTGTTCTTGTGCGCCTGGACCGTGATGAGGACGCCGTCCGCCTTCGCGTTTGCCATGACGTCCGACAGGAGGTCCGAGGCGTAGCCCGAGCCGATCTCGCGGTCGGCGAACTCGGCCTGGACGAGCTTTAAATCGAGGGAAGGGGCAAGGTCGCTGATCTTCATAGCATCTCCGATCAATAGAGTATCGTCGCCTTGACGGTCGTCCCGCGCCCCGGCGAGGAGTCGATCGAGAAGTCGTCCGAGACGCGCTTGGCGTTCGGCAGGCCCATGCCCGCCCCGAAGCCGAGGGACCTGATCCACTCGTTCGCCGTCGAGAAGCCCTCGGTCATCGCGGCCCGGACGTCGGCGATGCCTGGCCCGCGGTCCTCGGCGAGGATGTCGATCCGGCCGCCTCCCGCGACGCAGGATATCGTCCCTCCCTCGGAGTGGATAGACTGGTTCAGCTCGAGCTCGTAGCAGGCGACTGCCGCGCGCCGGACTAGGGCGGGCTCGAGCCCAAGGGAGACGAGGGCCTTCTTTATCTGCGTGCTCGCCTTCCCCGCGTTCTCGAAGTCGAAGCGCGTGACCGGGAAGGACAGCCGGACCCCGCCCTCGGCCGGGGCGCCGGCCTTGCCCGAGGCCCGCGACAGCCGCTCCTCGAGCCTGGCCACCTCGGCGTTGAGCTCCACGAGGAGCCTGCGGACGATATCCGAGGCGCTGATGACGCCGACGAGGATGCCGTCCCGGTCCAGGACGGGGAATCGGCCGTACTTGTAGCGGTTGAAATAGGTCACGGCGAAGGAGAGCGGCATGCCGTCCTCCAGCGAGACGACCGACTTGGTCATCAGCGCGCCCGCCTTCTCCTCGATCCTGCCGGAATCGAGGGCCTCGAAGACGAGCCCCATGGACACCAGGCCGACCAGGCGGCCCCCGTCGACGATGGGCACGCCCGTGATCCCGTTGTCCCGCAGGAGGTACTGTACATCGCGCAGGCTGTCGCCGGGAGCGGCGACGATAGCCGGCGAGGTCATGGCGTCCCGTACCTTGAGTCGGTACATGAGCTCGAGGACGGCCTGCGGCCCGGTTTCGGGGCTTATCGGTAATTGCGGCACTAAGGCGATATTATCAGGCAGCCGATAAAGGCGGAAGCGCTCCGCGGGCGCCCGCGCGAGGCGGGGCCGGGAAAGCGCGGGGAGGCCTATGAAGCGCAAGACGATGCGCGCGGCAGCGGCGCTCGCGGCCGCGTGCCTCTTAGCCGGGACGGCGGCCGCGCAGGACGCCGAGGGAAGCTATCGGCTGGAATTCTCGCACGCGAAGGGGGATAAATTCCGAGTCCTCTCCCGCGTCGACGAGGTCGTCCTCATCAACGGCCGCCTCGCCGGATCGACCGAGATCCTGAACCGCATCGCCATGACCGTGACCGACGCGGCAGCCGACGGATCCTGGGGCTTCCTCGCCGGGACCGTCGACACCTCCGAGCGCAAGAAGGCGGACTCGGTCTATATCCTCTCCGAGACCTACGGGACGGAGTACCGCCGGGACCGCCTGGGCCGCTATACGATAGATCCCAAGTACCTCATGCCGATCGTGCGCGACGTCCCCTCCTTCCCGGACCGCGCGCTCAAGGCCGGCGATACCTGGAACGCGCCGGGCGAGGAGCGGCAGGACTTCAGCCTCCTGGGCATCCCCGATCCCTACGCATTCCCTATCGAGGTGAAGTACCGCTTCGCCGGACCGGTCCGGCGCGGGGGGAAAAGCCTCCTCCTCATCGAGGCCTCGTACACCGTCTTCCTGCGTCCCTCGCCCCCGGCCGCCCACGCGGGCGTCTACCCGGTCCAGATCGCCGGCTACTCGAACCAGTCGATCTACTGGGACCCGGCGATCGGCCAGCCGGCGGCCTACGAGGAGAGTTTCGACTTCGTCTACGACTGGTCGGACGGCGAGCGGGGGGAGTTCAGGGGCAGCGCCGGATCCGAGCTCGTCCTGAGCTCGGCCATGGACCGCGGCTCGGTCAAGGAAGAGATCGAGAAGGCCGTGTCCGACATGCCCAACGTCAGCGTCAGCGACGACGAGCGGGGCGTGACCATAAGCGTCGAGGACATACAGTTCGAGGCGGACTCGGCGCGGCTGCGGCCGGGCGAGGCTGCCAAGATCGACCGCATCGCCGAGCTATTGAAGCGCTACCCGGACCGCGACGTGCTGGTATCCGGACACGCCGCCGCCGCGGGCTACGCCGAGGGCCGGCAGCCGCTATCGGAAGAGCGCGCCAAGGCAGTCGCCGAGCGCCTTATCGCCCTGGGCGCCAGGAAGGCGGACCGCGTGCGGGCCGTCGGCCTGGGCGACACGAAGCCGATCGCCGACAACGCGACCGAGGCGGGAAGGGCGCGCAACCGCCGCGTCGAGATCACGATACTGGAGAACTGACCGCGCCGCGCTTTGCCGACGGCGCATCGCCGCCGGCCGCCGGCCGCGTCAGGACTCGGCGACGAGCGCCTTGTCGCGGGCCAGGATCTCCTGTCCCTCGGAATAGACCATGAGGCTCTCGCCCCGTATCAGCGCGAGCTTGACGATCCTCCGGTTCCCCGCGATCCCCTCGCGGTCGTCCTCGGCGACCTCGATGATCCTCGACTCGATCTTCTGGGGGAAGATGATGCGCCTGATCGCGCCCAGGAGGGACTTCTGGCCCTCCTTCGCGGGCAGGACGTTATACGCGATCCCGTTGCTCCGGAGCATGGGGCCCAGCTCGTCGAGGCTCCCCTCGTCCGCGAAGGTGACGACGCTCTCGATGCCGCAGTGCCGGCGGACCATCTGGCAGAACAGGATGTTCAGCTCGTAGTTCGAGGTAGCGGCGATGGCCGTCTCGTAGATATCGAAGTCCCCGCCCTCCAGGACCGAGGGATCGACCCCGTTGCCGTTCACGCAGGGGAAGCCCTCCCGCTCGAGCCCCGCGGCCTTCTTCGGGTCCGAGTCGACGAAGAGGACGCCGAGGCCCCGCTCCCTCCACGCCCGCGCGATGGCGAGGGTGTACTGATTGACGCCGAGCACGAGGAGATTCCCCGAGCCCTTTCGCTCGATGCGGGCCGCGCGGGCCAGCGGGCCCGCCGTAGCGGATCCCAGGGTGACCGTCGCCAGCACCAGCATGAAGGCGAAGGCCTCGATCGACCCGGCGTCCGCGACGCCGGCCGCCCTGAGCTTGATGGCGGCGATCGATGCGACCGATATCGCGACGACGCCCCTGGGGCTCAGCCACGCGATGAAGGCCTTCTCGCCGAGCGAGAAGGCGCCGCGCGCGCCCCCGGCCATGACGGCGACGAACCTCGCCGCGATCAGCGCGCCTATGGTCGCGAGGCCCGGTCCCAGCATGCCCAGCGCGGTCGAGACGTCGATCCTGGCCGACAGGAGGATGAAGAGCATCGAGATGAGGATCCTGGTCATCTTCTCCTTGAACGAGAGGACCTCCTCCTTGATCCCCGAATCCAGGCGCGAGAAGACGAAGCCGAGGACCGCCACGGCGATCAGGCCCGACTCCGCCCGGATGCGCTCGGCGGCGAGGAAGGCCGCGAAGAAGGCGAAGAGGAAGACGTAGACCCTGACCTTGCCGATCGTAGCGGGGAACTTCCGGTAGGCGGCGTGCGTGGCGAGGCCTACCGCGAGGCCCGTCAGCGATCCCGCGGCGAGGAGCAGGCCGAGCGAGGCGAAGGCCGCGCCCACGGTCTCCCTCGTGACCAGGTAGTCCACGATCACGATCGTCAGGACGGCCCCGACCAGGTCGATGGCGATCCCCTCGCCCAGCAGGAAATTCTTGACGTCGCCGCGCAGGCTCAGGTGCCGCAGGATCGGCTTGATCACCGTGGGCCCCGTCACGATCGACAGGGCCGAGACGACCAGCGCGGACTCGAGCGACAGTCCAAGGAGGAAGGTCGAGCAGGCGAAGGCCGTCGCGAAGGCGAGGACGGAGGAGAGGGCCAGGTGAAGTCCGAGCGCCTTCCTCACCTTCATGATTCCCTTGACCTTCAGCGAGAACGCCCCCTCGAAGATGATGATCCCGACGAAGATCGTCACGAGGACGCCGAGCCCGCCCCCGAGCGCGTCCGGCGCTACGGCGCCCAGGCCCTTCGAGCCGAAGAGCAGCCCGAAGACGAGGCAGATCGCTATCGAGGGGAAACGCAGGAGATCCGACAGGATGATCGCCAGGACGCCGAGGCAGAGGCTCGAGATGATGGTAAGGGTCGCAGGTCCCAGGTCCGCTTCCACGGCATTCCTCCCGCCGGCCGCTCGACGCGGCGGCGCCCCGATTCTACGCCGCGGCGGGGCGGGGCGGGAAGGCTAGGCGCGCACCAGCGGCTGGGGCGCGGTCGACCTTCCCTCGGGGAAGGCCAGGCGCCCGGAGAGGATGTCTTCGGCCGGCAGGGGCGGCGAGAAGTGGTAGCCCTGCAGGTGGTTCGCCCCGCACTCGAGGGCGCGCCCCATGACCGCGGAGTCGCTGATGTGCTCCGCGACGACGTCGAGGCCGGCGGCGCGGCTGAAGGCGCAGAGGCCCGAGTAGAGCTCGGCGGCCTCGCGGCGGCTGACGATCTCCCGGACTATCGTGCCCGCCACCTTGACCGCGTCGAAGCGCGCCTCGAGCAGGCTGGCGTAGTTCGAGTATCCCGTGCCGAAGTCGTCCAGCATGACCAGGCCCCCGGCCTCGTGCACCTCGGCGACGAAGGATCGCAGCCGCGAGTAGTCCGAGAAGGCGGCCTGCTCGGTCAGCTCGACGATGATCGTATTGCGCTTGGCCGACAGCGACGAGTAGGCGCGGAAGAGCGTGTCGATGAAGAAGGGGCGCTCCAGGTCGCGGAAGGACACGTTGATGCTGATCGTGTGCCCGCTTAAGCGCGCCATGTCGATGGCCGCCTCGATGATGAAGTCGCCGAAGTGCTTCTCCAGGCCCAGGCGCGTCGAGGTCACGAGGTAGGACTCGGGGGATACCAGGCCCCCCTCGGCCCTAAGGCGCGTCAGGGCCTCCAGGAAGCCGATCCCGTCGCGCTTGACGTCGTAGACGGGCTGGAAGACCGCCGACAGGCTCTTGTCGCCGATATTCCTCACCAGGACCGGGGCCCGGGCCTTCAGGTCGTCCGCGGGCGGCCCGCCGGCCGACCCGTCGCGGTAGACCGCCCCGACGTCCGCGGCCACGCAGCTCGCGAGGGCGGACTCCGCCTCCTCGATGGCGCGTTGCGCGGCCTCGCCCGAGGCCCTCGCCTTGTACGAGCCGATCTGGGCGTCGAAGCGCAGGGGCGATTCGCCGATGACGCTCGAGCGCGAGAAGGCCTTGAAGATGCGGACCGCGGCCTCGCGCTGGTCCATGCCGGGAGGATGCACCACCGCGAACTCGCCGTCGGCGACGCGGTACGGGCCCCGCGCGCTCTCCTCGCGGGCCAGGGACGCGAGTATTTCCGAGGCCCTGATGGCGATCGCCCTGCCCTCGGCGTCGTCGAAGAAGATCCGCAGGTCCTTGAAGTTGCGCAGCCGCACGAGCGAGATCGTCTCGCCGCCGGCCAGGGCGCCGGTCGCGAGGGCGTTGCCGTTGGGCAGGCCCGTCGCGTCGTCGATGAAATGCTCGTCGTGGATGATCTCGAGGCTCCGCGAGTGCCGCTGCTCGCCGGCCTCGGCGATGATCATCTGGAGGGCGATGAAGGCCAGGAATATCGCGAAGAAATAGCCCTTGCCTTGAATGCGAAGCATGCCCGCCTGATCGCAGGCCTCGATCGCGAAGAAGACCGCGATCATGGCCAGGAAGCCCAGGCTGGCGGCGCGCCCGGCGCGCCTTCCCGCGATGAAATAGAAGAACGGCACCGCGGTCGCGGAAATGACGATGTACAGGTTGCGCGATCGCGGAAGTAGCGCGGTCAGCACGAAGCCCGCGTACATCATGAGGATATAGACGGCAGTCAGGATCGCCGAGGGCGCGAGGCGGTAGGAGACGCACGCGAGGGCGACGAGGGCGGCGAAGGCCGCGGCGTACCTCAGGTAGAAAGGCTGGACCCCGACCGCTAGGTCCCAGGCGAGGCAGGCGACCGGGAAGAGGCTCGCGATGAGGGCCGAGGCGACCTCCACCCGCCGGATGTAGGCCGCCCCATGCCCGGATCGTTCCGGTGCGGCCGAGGAGGTGCTTGGCCGCGGCCTGTCGGCGGGGGGGAAATCCTTTCCCGTAACCGCGCCGCTCCTGATCTTCGTCGCTTCCATGACGCTTCGGGGATACTAGCATATTAGTCAGGTATTTCGGATAAAAATCGCGCAACGCGGCGCTTGTTTACCGGTTCTCGCGTCGAGGGAAGGCCGGATCGCCCCGACCCGATGCCCCGCGATTGACATCGCGCGTCCATCGGATAAAGGATGATCCGGGGTAATTTCTGGGGCCCATCGGTGTTTGAAGGTGAAAATGGACAGAGCGAGATTCATAGCCGCGATCGCGGTACTGGCGGCATCGGCCGCCGCGCGGGCGGCATGCGCCGCGACCTACGAAGAGCTCCTCGACACGGCCTCCGCGGCCGATCCCTCCATAGAGCGCCTGACGGCCGCGGAGGGACGGGCGAAGATAGCCCTGGACCGCGCCCTATTGGCGCATGGCTCGCCCGCCTTCGCCGCGGGCACGGGAGAGGCCTCCGCGTCCTTCGCCGACTCGGGGACGGTCCTGTCGGCCGCGCCGAACGCGTCCTGCGAATTCCCCGGAAGGGTATCGATTGGCTTCAGCGCTCCCCTCTCGATCTCGGATTCGGCCTCCTTCGCGAAACCGGGCGCCACCCTGGGCATACCCCTCATCCGCGGCCCCGACGAGAGCCTGGTCGCGCTGGAGCGCGCCCGCGACGCCTACGAGGCCGCCCGGCAGGCGCGCCTGCGCGCCGAGCTGGAGCTCGAGCGGCGCCTCGTCGCGGCCCTCGGCGCCGTCCTGGACCGCCGAGCGGACTCGTCGCGAGCCGCCCGGGCCGAGGCCTCGGCCCTCCGCGAGCTCGAGCGGGCCGTCCAGGTCGACGGCGCCGAGCCCGGCGGCCTCTCCTACATGGAGCGCGACCGCGATCTCCGCTCGGCTCGGCGCGCATCGCGCGACGCCCGGGCCGCCATGGAGGCCGCCCTCTACGAGCTGCGCTCCATCCTCGGCCCTTCCGCCCGGGAAGGCCTCGACCTCGTCCCGGATTCCTTCCCCGAGCCCGACATGGGCGCGGCCCTCCCGCCGCCGGAGTCCTGCTACCTCGTTATGCGCGCCGAAAGCGCGGCCCGACTGGACCGGCTCGCCGACGCCGAGGCGGACAGGCGGACCGTCCTCGGCCTCGAGCTGGGCGGCGCGTACCGCCTGGGCGAGGGCGCGTCCGCGGCCGATCCCGAGGGGCTCGACCTCAGCGCGGGACTGCGCGCGTCGCTGGGTAGGTCGGGCATCGAGGTCGCGGCGGGGGGGAGCTGGAATCCCGACGCGGGACCCGGGGCCTCGCTCTCGCTGAGCTGGAAGCCGGCCCCGAGGGGCGACGAGGGGCTCAGGCGGCGCGACCGGGAGCTCGCGGAGAGCCTTCGCGGCATGGACGTAAAGGACGCGCTGGCCGAGGCGCGGAAGGCGATCGCGGCGCTCGAGGATCGGCGCCGCGCCTTGGCCGAGGCCGATCGCGACGCCGAAGAGGATCTCGCCGCGGCCGAGGCCCAGGCCTCGATCTACGAGGCGCGCCGCGAGCTGGGGCTCGTCGGCCACGCGGAGTACGCGGAGGTCATAGCCGCGCTCGACGAATGCCGCGCCCGCTTCTCGGCCGCGGCGCTGGACAGGATCGCGTGGAGCGTCGACTCGAGGCTCCTACGGGCGATCGACATCGGAGGAGCCGAATGAAATCCGCCAATCGCGGGAAGCGCCGCGCCGCGGCGATCGGGATAATCGCCGGCGTCCTGGCCGTCGCGGCCCTCGTCCTGGCCGTCTCCTCGGGAGGCGCGGCGAAGGGCAAGGCGAAGGCCGAGGACGAGACGACCGTCGTAGAGAAGCGGAGCGTCGACGACGTCATCGAGGTCTCGGGGCACCTTAAGCCCAAGATCGAGCAGGACATCAGGGCGCCCGTCGACGGCATCATCGAGGAAGTCAGCGCGATAACGGGATCGCGCGTCTCGGAGGGACAGGCCATCGCCCGGCTCGAGTCGACCCAGGCGGACTTCGCGATCGATCAGATCAAGTACCAGATCGAGCAGGAGAATTTCGCCGGCAACCGGCGCAAGGCCGAGATGCTGCGCCGCGAGCTGGCGGCCAAGGAGCGCGCGGCCGAGGACCTGACCCTGCGCGCCCACTTCGACGGCGTCCTGTCCAAGCTGGACCTGAAGGCCGGCGACGTGGTAACGGCGGGCTCGACCTACGGCCGGCTGATAGACGTCAGCTCCCTGGTCGCCGACGTCGAGATCGCCGAGCTGGACATCCCGCGCGCGAGGCCCGGGCTCGCCGTCGACTTCCGCTTCCCCGCCATCCCAGGCCTCGTGGCCAGGGGCCGGGTAGAGAGCTTCCCCGCGGAGGCGAGGATCAACGATTCGGGCCTGGTCGTCCTGGACGCCAAGCTGGTCATCGACTCGCCGCCCAAGGAGCTCCTGCCGGCCTACTCCTTCAACGCCGTCATCAAGGCGGGCGAGCCGCGCGAGATACTCGTCGCCGATTCGCGCGCCGTCTCCTACAAGGCCGGCAAGCCCTTCGTCGACCGCAGGGAGCCCGACGGCTCCTGGAAGACGGTCGGCGTCGAGACCGAGGGCTTCGGCTTCGGCTTCGTCCGCATCGTCTCGGGCTGCGCCGAGGGAGACGCGCTGAAGATCCCGGCGAAGGAAGGCAAGCGATGACGAGCGCGGTCGAGCTCCGCGACGCCGCCCGCCACTACCTCATGGGCGACGAGACCGTGAAGGCCCTCGACGGCGTCAGCTTCAGCGTCGCCGCGGGCGAGCGGGTCGCCGTCATGGGCCCCTCGGGATCGGGAAAGACCACCTGCATGAACCTCATCGGCTGCCTGGACCGGCCCAGCTCCGGAAGCGTCGTCGTGGGCGGCGAGGACACCGCCGCCATGAGCCAGGCCCAGCTGGCCCAGCTGCGGAACCGGACGGTCGGCTTCGTGTTCCAGCAGTTCAACCTATTGACGCGGCTTTCGATCCTGGAGAACGCCGCAGTGCCCCTCGTCTACGCCGGCGTCCCGCTCCGCGAGCGCCGCCGGCGCGCCCGCGAGGCCCTCGAGCGCGTGGGCCTGGGCGACCGCCTGTCGCATCGGCCCGCCGAGCTCTCGGGCGGGCAGCGCCAGAGGGCGGCCATCGCGCGCGCCATCATCAACGAGCCCGCCGTCCTCCTGGCGGACGAGCCGACCGGCGCCCTGGACAGCGCCACGGGCGCCTCGATCCTGGAGCTCTTCTCCGAGATCAACCGGGCGGGAACCACCATCATCGTCGTCACGCACGACCGCGCGATAGGCGAATCCTTTCCCAGGACCATCAGGCTGCGCGACGGGCGGCTGGAGGAACCGTGCTGATAGAAGCCCTGCGCCTCGCGCTGGACAGCTTCCGCGTCAACCGCCTCCGCTCCGCCCTCTCGCTGATCGGCATCGTCATCGGCGTGGCCAGCGTCGTCGCGGTCACCTCGATCGCCGGCTCGGGCACCGCCTACATGCGCGGCCAGTACGAGAGCTTCGGCCTCGACGCCGTCCAGGTCTACCCGGGATGGGATCGAGGATCGAGGCGGCCCAACCTGAGCCTCGACGCCGCGATGGTCGCGGATATCGCCCGGACCGTCCCGGGGGCGAAGGCCGTACTTCCTCGCGCCGGCCTGGGCGGCGCCCTGAGCTCCGGCCGCAACAAGGCCTCCGCGCAGATCAGCGCCGTCAGCGCCTCGTATATCGAGGCGATGGGCGCCGAGCTCGAGGTCGGGCGGTCCTTCGACGCCATAGACGAGTACCGCATGAGGAACGTCGTGGTGCTGGGCAAGGAGCTGGCCGAGGGGCTCTTCCCCGAGGGCGACCCCGCGGGCAAGGAGATCACCGCGAGCGTCAACGGCCGCGTCCTGCGCCTCGAGGTCATAGGAGCGCTGAAGAGCAAGAGCTCCTTCTTCGCCGACGACTGGGACCGGACGGCCTACGTCACCTTCTCCTTCGCCTCGGGGCGGATCTCGGGATCGCTCAGGATCGAGCTCCTGACCGTCGTCGCCGAGTCGCGCGACTCGGTACTGCGCCTCGGCGAGTCGCTCGAGCGCTACTTCACCGAGAAATCGGGATCGCCCGACGCGGTCAACGTCGTCTCGCCGAAGGAATGGCTCGAGAGCGACATGGAAGTCACCAAGACCATCAGCGTCATCCTGACCGGCATCGCCGCCATCAGCCTCCTGGTCGGGGGCATCGGCATCATGAACATCATGCTGGTGTCGGTGGTCGAGCGGAAGCGCGAGATAGGCATCCGCAAGGCCCTGGGCGCGACGCCCCGGCATATCAGGACGCAGTTCCTGGTGGAGTCCTCGGTCCTCTCGCTCTCGGGAGGGATCATCGGCCTGGCCCTGGGCGCGCTGATAGGCTATTTCGCCGTGAAGGGATTCAAGTGGCCCTACGTCGCGTCGGCGGGCACCGCGGCCCTGGCCTTCGCGATATCGGTGGGCACCGGCGTCTTCTTCGGCCTGTACCCGGCCGCTCGCGCGTCCAAGCTAGATCCGGTAGAGGCCTTGGCCTCGGAATAGGACGGCGCCCGGGAGCCGCCTAACGCGGCCCCGGGGCCGCCGCGATCAGCCCAGCGTAGCGCGCGGCGCGTTGCCCGTCGCCAGGAAGTACAGGGCGCGGGCGAGATTGTAGATGCCGCTCAAGAACATGACCAGGCCCAGGAGCCCGAAGAGCCCGAAGACGCCGCCCGCCCTGACCATGAGGAAGCCGAAGAAGCCCGACAGCGCCGAGCGCACGAAGTAGGGAGTCGCCGTCCGCCTGATCGCGGCCTTGCGCCTCTCCTCGATCTGAAGGGAGATGCGCGAGGCGACATCGGAGGGGCAGCCGCGCCGCTCCAGCTCGGCGGCTATCTCCCGCCAGCCGACGTTCCGCATCGTCAGCTCGCTCGCCAGCTCCAGCATCTCGCGCATGAACATGCTCGTCGCCTCTTCCTTGGTGAAGAAGGAGAAGCCCGAGAATCCCGAGAAGTTCCAGCCCTCGCTGAAGGCGCCGCCGAAGAGGTCCTCGGGAGAGGCGCCGAAGGGCCCGAAGCCGTCGGGCCCCGCCTGGCCGTAGCCCGGCTGCCCGTAGCCCGGCTGACGGGCGCCGTAGGCCCCGCCGCCGTCCAGGTACGCGTCGTAGTCGCGCCGCTTCGACTCGTCCGACAGGACCGCGTAGGCCTCGGAGATCAGCTTGAAGCGCTCCTCGGCCTCTCGCGACCCGGCGTTGCGATCCGGGTGCCACTTCATCGCCAGGCGGCGATAGCTCGCCTTGATGTCCTCGGCCGAGGCCTCGCGGCCCAGCTCCAGGACGCCGTACAGATCTTTCATGCCTGATTGATAGTACTAAGGACGGGCCTCCCTCGGGAATGGCCCGGCGGACGATATTACGCAGTTTACAGAAGGGAGGGGAACGAGTACGATTCGCCGATGCCCAGCACCAGCGAGCGCATACGGGGCTTTACCGAGTCGGTCATCAGGCGCATGACCCGCGTCGCCAACCTGCACGGCGCCGTGAACCTCTCGCAAGGCTTCCCCGACTTCGATCCCCCGCCCCAGCTCGTCGAAGCGGGACTGCGCCGCATGCGCGAGGGCCCGCACCAGTACGCGGTCACCTGGGGCTCGCCCGCCTTCCGCGCCGCTCTGGCGGCCAAGCAAAGCCGCTGCATGGGCCTGGACATCGATCCCGACGCGAACAT
>CAYPHO010000036.1:0-13308 GCA_964410245.1 uncultured Treponemataceae bacterium
TCCATGGTTCCCAGTCTGAGCGCGGTGCAGCCCGTTATTGTCCGCGCCTGGGAGCTCAGGCAGGCGGAAACCTCCCCGGCCTTGAGCAAGCGGAGCGTCCGATCCTGGTCGTCCACCCGGAGGTCGAAGACCGCGTTCCGCCGCCGCCAGAAGGGTAGCGCGGCATCGAGGAACCATGTGGCCAGGGAATCGGCGTTGACCGCGATCGCCAGCCGCTCCATGCCCCCCTCCACTCCGCCGCGAGCCTCGGACCTGGCCTCCGCTACGGCCTCGGCCTCCAGCGCGCGGGTCTGCACGAAGTGGCGTAGGAAGCGCTCCCCGGCGATGCTCGCCTTAGGCGGGGTTTCCCTGAGCACCAGGATGGTCCCCGCGAATTCTTCCAGCTGCCGGACGCGCTGGGAAACGGCCGACTGAGTCAGGCCTAAGGCCTTCCCCGCCCGCTCGAAGCCGCCCTCGTCGATGACTGCCGCGAAGGCTTCCAGGAGACGATAATCCAGCATAAGAGATATTAGCACACCTAATGGATTACGAATATAATTAATTTTACAAATGTCACTCGCTTCTTTACCCTGAGGGCATGACAGGTATTTGGCTTGCGGGCCTCTCCACCGGCTTCGGACTAATCGTCGCGATCGGGGCCCAGAATGTCTTCGTGCTCACGCACGGGATGAGGGGCCGTCATTTCCTTGCGGTTCCGCTAATCTGCTTCCTCTGCGACGTGGTCCTCATGACGCTCGGCGTCGGGGGAATAGGCTCGGCGCTGGCTATGAACGAGCGGCTTACCGCCCTTGCCGCCGCGGGCGGAGCCCTTTTCCTGGGCGCTTACGGCTTCCGCTCCTTGCGCTCAGCCTTTAAGAATACTGCCCTGGTCGCGGAGACCGCCGATCCCGCGGACGAGGACGACGAGGTCAATGCCGGCGGGGCCGGCGACGGGCGCGAGGGTACTTTCAAGTCGGTTTTGCTCGCGACACTCGCGGTCACCCTGCTCAATCCCCACGTGTACCTGGACAGTATCGTGCTCATGGGCGGCATCGGGAGCCGCTTCCCCCTCCCCGACCGCTGGATCTTCCTATCGGGGGCGCTCGGCGCCTCGCTCGTCTGGTTCTTCGGCCTCAGCCTCTTCGGCCGGCTCCTCGCGCCCGTACTCGGCACGCCGAAGGTCTGGCGCGTACTCCAGATCGCCGTATGCGCCCTGCTCTGGTCGCAGGCCTTCGGCCTCGGCCGCTTCGCCGCCTCGGTCCTCGCCGCCTGAGCGGCTGCGGTTGACGGGGGCCCGCTACGAGGCCGCGAACTCCTCGATCCTAGCGCTCATTCCCGGCTAGCCAGGCGCCTACGGCAAGGCGCGGCGCGATACTCAATCAAGCCTTTCCTGCCGCAGGAGCCAATCGTAAATCTCTTTATCGCCGTATGTCCTGGTCCATGCGTCATGGCCGGTATTCTCGTAATACGTGTATTTTACCTTACCGCCGCACTTCCGCAGGACATCGACGAGCTCCTGCGTCAGCCGTATCGGGAGTACGTCGTCGTCCTTCCCGTGAAAAGCCCATACCGGGATATCCTTGAGCGCCGCCGCCGCTTCGGGAAAGCCGAGAAAGGGATAGGCGCCTCCGCTTATCGGGAGTATCGCCGCGAAGGTCGAAGGGAACTTGATTCCCAGGTGCCATGCGCCGATCGCCCCCATGCTCAGGCCGGTCAGGTATATCCGCCTATCGTCGATTCGATAGCGCCCGACCATCCCTTCCAAGTAGGCCTTCAGGGCATCCAGCTGAAAGACCCACTCCGATCCCGGCGGGCATTGCGGCTCGAGCAGTATGAACGGCAAGGCATTTTGCTCCACGAAGGCCCGCAAGCCTCCGTCAGGGAGTATGTCATAATCGTTCCCGATCTCGCCTTTCCCGTGCAAGAAGAGGATCGTCGGGAATTTTTTCACGCTATCCTCATAGCCTTCCGGTAAGTATATGAAGTTCGTCAGCTCGACGCCCGTCTCGATCTTGATGCTCGTGACTTGCTTTATGTATTCCATAGCTGCCCCCCGTATGCTCCCTTCGCGCCTATTCGATGATCTTCACGACCTCGGAAAAGGCTTTATACTCCTTGTTTTCCGGAGTATACGCCGAGTATCCGACCGGTATCAGGCTCACCAGGCTCCGCCTCGCCGAATCCCCCAGGAATGCTTCGATATCCTTCTTCGCTATCAGCGGCTCATTCATCCAACATGCGCCCAGATTCTTCTCCTGCAGCGCGAGAAGCAAAGTTTGAACGGCCGCGCCGATCGACAGCAGGTCCGGATTTCCCAGCATTCCAAGGAAATCGCGATGAGATACGCCGATCTTCGCATAGGCTGATTCCATTTTCCCGTCGTAGTATTCCATGTCCGTAATGAAGACCGCTATGCAAACGGGCGCTTTCCTGAAGAAGGTAACGCCCCGTACCTTTCCTTCGATGTATTGAGGATCATCCTTGAATCCGATGGAAGCGAACTCGCTGCGGATTCTCTCAGCCACGATGTCAGCCAACGCGTTAATTTTTCCCCTGCCGTGGATGACGACGAATTCCCAGCACTGACTGTTGCAGCCGCTCGGCGCGGTCGTCGCCGTCCGTATGCATTCGACGACAACGTCCATGGCTACGTCTTGATCCTTATACTTGCGAATGCTCCGTCTCGCCGAAGCCAGGGTCGACAAGTCCATTATCGGGCTCCATTTCTCAGGCGTTACAGCCTATCATCAATTATGGCTCTATTGCCGCGCGAAGCTCCTGTCAGTATATTCCGCCATCCGCCATTTCCTTCCTATTTACAAAATCCATGTGATACAGCTTTTCCCAATGATTGATGTTCAAAGTTCCTTTCATAAGCCGAATCGCCAGGATACAGCAATTTACATCATTCTCGTTATTCGCGCTATCGTACCATGAGGCGAAGGACGCTCGAAGCTTTTGCCGCAGATCGGCATTCTTCGGATCTAGCACCCATCCGAGGTTTTCCCCGAATCCGCTCGCGGTGAACATCTCCGTCGCCGAAGCGATCGAGACCTCGCGATTCATCTCGATCTGCTTCATTTTATTCGACTTCGCGTTCGTAGTAGCATAGAAGCTTCCGTCTTCATAATACGCATCTATACCGCGGACCACCGGGCGAGGCCGCCCATCGCCGCCTGGTTCCCGCGCTATCGTCGCTAGCGTGATAATATTGTCTTTACCGTTCCCGAATTTTTCCGCCAGCAGCTTGAATCCTTCCTCGAAGTCGCTCATCCCTTATCTCCTTTTCCGTAGCCCGCGAATCGCGAATCCATAATCTAAAACTTCATGACTTTTGCGCGGCGCGGTCGGCTATGATGGCGATGCCTTCCATCGCGAGCTCCGGCGCGAAGCGCTCGAAGCCCAGGCTCTTTAAGATCTCCCGACCGATCTCCTCGCCCGACCCGATGACCTCGACCGACTCGGGGTCGTCGGCCTCGCCCATCGCGGCCATCTCCTCGCGCTGGCGGCGAACGATGCGCTCCGTCAGGCCGCGGTAGCCCTCGAAGATGCCGGCGCGCACGGACTGGCTCGTATTGCGGCCCAGGGCCGGCGCGCCGGACTCGATGCGGACATCCGGTATCTGCGCGGCGACCGCGCGGAGGGACTCGGCCGCGGTGCTTACTCCCGGCGCGATGGCGCAGCCGAGGAAGTCGCCCGACCTGCCGACCGCCGAGAAGGCGAGCGCGACGCCGTAGTAGGCGACGACGCAGGCCTTCCCGACCGCCTCGTGCGCGGCGGCGGCCGAGCAGACGAGGTCCGAGCCGACTTCCGAGGGCGTGTCGGTGCGGATGCGCACCCCCGTCCGCGCGCCGGGGCCGACCAGCGAGCACTCCAGGGCGAAGGCCGTCGATACGGCCTCGCGCAGGACCGGCGCCAGGCTGGGCACGACGCAGGACATCCAGGCCCTGCTCACGGCCAGGCCCCCCGCGCCCGCGCCTCGCGCTTCCTCGGCGATCGCTCGAAGGAGGATGGCGTACTCGTCGGGGCTGCGGCCCCCGTGGGCGCCGAGCCTCCGTATCGTCAGCCAGCGATCCTCGGCGCGGAAGCCGACCGAGACCGAGCCGTTGCGCGCGTCCAGGGCGAGGAGCACGATCCTACTCCTCGCCGGCCAGCCTGGCCCGGCCCGATCCCTTCTCGACGCCCTTCCATACGACGACGACGCCGAGGGTCAGGACCGCCGCGGCGGCGGCCTCGATGAGGCTGTTCGCGGCGAAGACCCCCGCGGCGGTCGCCAGGGGAATCGCGCCGAAGACGACGAGGGCGCCGAGGACGAAGAAGCTGTTCGCGAGCGAGCCTATGACGCCGGCGGTCGCGGCCGCGACGGGCTCGGCCCTGCCTCGGAAGGCCTTGTAGGCGAGCCAGGCGAGGAGGCCGATGAGGAGGCGGGGCAGCACGGATATCAGCGGATTGACGAAGAACACGTCCCCGGGGCCGTTCGGGGCGGTCGCCGCCTTGATGAGTGTCGAGAGCCCGAAGATGAGCCCGACCGAGGTGCCGACGACGGGTCCCTCGAGGACCGCCCCGATGATGACGGGCACGTGCATGACGGTGAGCGAGACCCCGGCGAACCAGGGAATGAGCCCGAGGTTCGTGAGGAATAGCACGACGGAAATCGAGCCCAAGGCGCCCGTTACGATGATCTTCCTGAGTGCGCTGTGCTGAGCCATGACTTTCTCCTTTTATAGTCCGAATATCCTGACGGTCCTTCCTATCGCGATGACCGCGGCGCAGGCCGCGATCGCGGCGATCCGCGCGACGGCCTCCCCCTTGGTCCTCGGGTATTGCGCATATCGAGTCACTCCGGTCTCCGAGTAGCAGCGCGCCTCCATGGCGACCGCGAGGGACTCGGCCCGCTCCAGGGCGCGGACGGTGACGGGCACGAAGAGGGGCAGGTAGGCGCGCGCCTTGGCGATCGGCCCTCCCCTCCCCGACCCGAAGTCGGCCCCGCGCGAGGCCTGGGCCTTGACGATCGATTCCAGCTCCAGGGCGACGATGGGTATGAACCTGAAGACGATGCCGGCCGCCAGCGATACCCGGCGCGCGGGGATGCCCAGGGCCGCGAAGGGCGCGAGGATATCCTCGAGCCCGTGCATGCTCTGCGACTCGCTGGTCACCGAGGTGAAGAGCCCGATGACCGAGACGAGGGAGAGTGTCCTGGCGGCCATCATCGCGATCAGCCGCGCCTCGTAGGCGGTGAGGCTCGCGGGCCCCAGCCGCAGGAGGACGGCCGAGCCGTCGCCCGGGGCGCCGAAGGCGAACTGCAGGCAGGCGACGAAGGCGAGTAGGGGCAGCAGCGGCTTCGCGCTGCGCAGGAGGAAGCTCGGCCGCATGCCCGCCGCCGCCCCGCATGCAAGCGCGATGCCGAGGAGGAGGGCCTGCGAGGCGACCGAGCCCCCGGCGATGCCGGCCGCGACGAGGGCCAGGAGCCAGACGTACTTCGTCGCGGGGCTGAGCCTGTGGACTCGGCTCTCGCCGGATACGAACTGGCCGAGGGTCACGTTGCGGGAGAACTCGATGCCCCTCACGCGGCGTCCTCCCCCGCGAGGCCGCGCAGGATGCCGGCGAGGGCGGCGGTTCCCAAGGGCCTCGCGCCCGGATCGAGTCCCTCCGCCTCCAGCCCCAGGGCCGTCTCGGCGGCGTAGGGCCTGGCGATGCCCCAGCGCGGATCGAAGTCCGAGTAGAAGAGCCGTTCAGGTTCGCCTAACGCGACAAGCTCGCCGTCCCTGAAGACCGCGACCAGGTCGGCGATGGCGGCCTCTTCCATGGAGTGCGTCGCCATGACGACGGTCGTGCCCGCCGCGGCCTCGGCCTCGATCATGGCCAGTATCCTCGAGCGGGACGCCGTATCCAGGCCCGAGGTCGGCTCGTCGAGCAGCAGGGCCTCGCCTCCCATGGCGAGTATGCCCGCCAGCGCGAGGTCCCGCTTCTCGCCGCCCGAGAGGCCGCGCGTGGAGCGGTCGCGAAACTCCTCGTAGCCCAGGCCCGTCCGCTCCATCGCCGACCTCACGCGCTCGACGAGCTCCCCGCCGCGCAGGCCGAGGTTCCTGGGCCCGAAGGCCACGTCGTCGGCGGCGAAGCGCTCGAAGAGGGCCGCCTCGGGGCGCTGCACCGCCAGGGGCGCCCTTACGCGGACCGACCTCAGGTCGGCGCCCTTGGCCCCGAGCTCGGTCCCCAGGGAAACGACCCTTCCCGCGTAGGGCGCGACGAGGCCGTCGAGGAGCTGCAGCGCCGTCGACTTGCCCGATCCGGTCCTCCCGACGAAGGCGACTATGGCGCCGCGCGGGACCGAGAGGCTGAAGTCCCGCAGGGCGCTCGCCTCGTTAGCGGTGCCGCGAAGGTAGGAATGGCTGGCGGACTCGACGACGAAGGCGCTTCCCGGGCCGGCGGCGTCCCGGCGCCGCCTCGCGGCGGGCGGCGTCGCGGCGACCGGCCGCGGGGCCCGTCCCCGCAGTCGCGACGCGATGCGCGACGCCAGGGCCCCGGGCGTCTCTCCGGGGATCGGCGGGATACCCGCGGCGGCGGCGAGGGCGCAGGAGGCGGGCGCCCCGAGCCGCTCGCGGAGCGGCGCGGGAACCGGGCCGAGGGGATCGAAGAATTCCTCGGGGCCGCCGTCGAAGGCCACCCTTCCCGAGTCGAGGGCGATTATCCTCTTCGCTCGGGCGGCCTCGCCCATGTCGTGGGTCGCGTGCAGGACCGTCGCCCCCCCGGCGACGAGCTCGTCGATGAGGCCGAGCACGGCAAGCCGGCCCTCGGGATCGAGCATCGAGGTCGCCTCGTCGAAGCAGAGGCACTCGGCCCCCATGGCGATGGTCCCGGCGACGACGAGCCTCTGCTGCTGCCCCGCCGAGAGGAAGTGCGAGCTCTTCCGCCTCTGCGCCTCCAGGCCGACCGCGGCGAGGGCCGCGTCGACGCGATGCGCGATCTCGTCCCGCGGCAGCCCGAGGTTCTCGGGGCCGAAGGCGACGTCCTCCTCGACGGAGGTGGAGACGATCTGATCCGAGGGGGATTGGAAGACGAGGCCGACCGCCGAGCGCAGGGCCCGGCGGTTGCCGGGATCGGCCGTATCGAGGCCCTTGACCAGGACGGAGCCGGAGCTCGGCCGCTCGAGGCCGTCGAGCAGCTTTAGGAGGCTCGACTTGCCGGAGCCGTTGGGGCCTACGAGGGCGACGTGCTCGCCGCGCTCGATCCGGAGGGAAATCGAGTCGAGGGCCGGATTCGTCGATCCGGGGTAGCTGAAGGACGCGTCTCGGAGCTCTATAAGCGGCATGGCCGCTCCCGACGCGCGGGAGGGCGGTATGAAGAGTCCATGGTCACCTCGCGTCTCGGCCCTGCGTCGCGGCATGCGCCGCGCGCCTGCGGGTCCAAGCGTCGAGTGCAGGGTATGGCTTGATCCCGCGCGTGTCAAGCGGAGGGCGCGGCCCTAAGCGGAGTGCTTCCGGTCCGCCTCGCGCGAGCGCTCGGCGAAGAACTCCTTGGCCAGGGAGATAAAGAGTTTTTCCTTGTCCGAGAGGATCGGCTTGGCGTAGCAGATGCCCAGCGCCATGGTCTGGGGCAGCATGAGTATGCCGACGCCCGCGGCGCGCGCCTCCCGGTAGCCCATGTCGGGTACGATGGACCAGCCGAGGCCCGTGCTTACCAGCTTGACGATGGAGTACATGTCCCCGCAGGAGTAGCCGACGTCGGGCATGCAGCCGTACTCGGAGCAGATGGACTGGATCTTGTCCGAGAGGCCCGGGGCGGCCTCCGGCGATATGGCGATGAAGGGAGTGCCCGCGAGAGACTCGATGCAGGTCCTGGGATCGGGAACGATCTCGTCGCGCTTGGGAAAGATGAGGGCGAGCCGCTCCTCCGAGAGGGGCTCGAAGACGAGCCCGGTCCCGACCCAGGAGCGGACGAAGCCCAGGTCCAGCGAGCCCGAGCGGAGCGCGCGCTCCTGGGCCTCGGTCGGCATGACCGTGAGCTCGATCTTCATCTCGCTCTCCCGCTCGCGCAGGGTCTCGAAGAGGGCCGGCAGGGTCGCGTACATGAGGAAGTTCACGCAACCGATCTTGAGGCTGTTCGATTCGGAACCGCCTATCGCGCTCGCCGTGCGCAAGGCCATCTCGATCCCGTCGAGGATCCTGGGGACCTCTATGCTCAGGTATTCCCCCGCCTTCGTCAGCTCGGTCTTCTTTCCCTTCCTATTAAAAAGTGCGATCCCGAGCTCACGCTCCATCTCCTGTATCTGGCGGCTCAGGGGCGGCTGGGAGACATGCAACTCCTCCGCGGCCCGCGAGAAGCTGAGGTGCCTCGCTACCGCCGCGAAGTAGCGCAGATGGCGGAGTTCCATACCTTTAAGGTATAGGTATATGACGATTAACGCAAGACAAGATGAGGCTGATATGCCCCTGGAGTATCAGGTCGTCGAATTGGGTATTTGACAGCGAGGGCGATCGGTCATAGTTTTAGATATAATTGCCAATAAAGGAGATGCCTGATGAGGATACGTTTGACGCTGGTAGGCGCGGTCCTCGCGGTGCTGGCCCTGGCGTTCTCGTGCAAAACGCCTCCGCCCGCCGTAGAGCCCGAGCCCGAGGTGCCGACCGTCGAGGTCGCCCCGGAGCCTGAAGCCGAGCCGACGGACGTCGGCGCCGGGGCTCCGACCGAGTTGAAGGCGAAAGCCGCCGAGCTTCGGAAAACGGCTTTCGACCTCGGATTGAAGGATCTCATGCCCGCCGAGTACGGCGAGGCGGAATCAGCCTATCTCCTCGGCGCCGAGAAGTACGGCAAGGATAACGCCGCCTCGACCGCGGCCTTCGAGGACGCCGTCGCGCGCTTCGAGGCGCTGCTGAAGGCCGGCCTTCCCCTCGTGGCCGCCAAGGAAGGCGAGAAAGCTTGGAACATGCAGGCCGCAGCCATGGATAAGGGCGCGACCGATTACTTCGGGGATCTGTACAGCTCCGCGACCGGTGACTTGTTCAAGGCGGGAGAGCTCGAGCAGTCCGGCGATTACGAGGCCGCGATCCGAGGCTACCGACTGGCCTCCGCCCGCTTTAACGCGATCATGCTGATGTGCGACGCGGCCGTCGAGCGGGACGGGATCGTCGAGCGCGACTTCGCGCAGTGGGATACCTCGAACTGGAACCTCGCGGAGGCCAAGCTGGCGTCCGCGGGCGATCTCCTGGAATCCGACGCCGCGGCGTCGCGCGCCGCGGCCGACGAGGCCCTGCTCCGATATCGGCAGGTTATGCGCAACGCATTCCTCCTGTACGCCGGCGACCGCAAGACGCTCTCGGAGTCCGAGCGCGAGCGGGCGGTCGGCATCAAGTCGGAGGTCGCCGCCAAGGACGAGTTCGAGTCGGCCGTCGCGCTCTACGAGAGCGCCGAGGCCTTCGAGGAGGCCGAGGACTACGAATCGGCATCCTCGCTGTACCAGCAGGCCGCCGACGCCTTCGTCGACGCCCACGACACGGCGCTCGACAAGATGTACGCGGCCCAGGACGAGCTCTACTCGCTCGACGAGGCGCTCGACGCCGCGGCGAACCGCTAGGCAAGGGAGGAAGCGATCATGCGTATAAGAATAGCTACGATTCTCCTCCTCGCGGCGGTCCTGGCCTCGCCCCTGGCGGCCCAGTCCGCGACGGAGGACCCGCACTACCTTCGGGCGGTCGAGCTGCGGCAGGAAGCGCTGGCGGCCTACGACGCCGGCGACTACGACGGCGCCTCCGAGCTGGCGCGCCAGGCCAAGGCCGAGCTCGCCCTCTTCAGCGGCGGGCTCTCTCCCCTGCCCTCCTCGTACACCGTCCAGCTGATACCCGAGGATCGGGACAGCCTGTACAAGATCGCGGGCTTCCCCTTCGTCTACGGCGACGGGGAGCTGTGGTACAAGCTCTTCCAGTTCAACAGGGAGACCCTGCTTAATCCGAACGACGAGGACCACATCGAGCCGGGCGAGGTCATCAAGATCCCGAGCATCGACGGCGAGGAGCGCGCGGGCGAGTACGATCCCGCGAAGACCTATCCGGATTTCAAGGATCGCTGATACGGCTTCGGCGATACGATCGAAGAGGCGGCCCGCTGCGGGCCGCCTCTTTTTTCCTGCGGCCCTAGAACGAGTAGCGCATCGAAAGCCTGATATAGCTCGAGTCGGCGTACTGGCCCATCTGGCCGCCATCGTCGCCGCCGAAGATCCCGGCCGCGAGCTCGATTTCGGCATCGCCTAACGCGTACGCCGCGCTGGGCATGACCAGGTAATCCTCGTCGTCGAGCTCCCAAATTCCCGTCAGCTTAAGGCTCAGCTCGTCCTTGAAGAGGCTCTTCATGAGCGCCGCGGTCATCGCGCTCGAGAGCGCGTCCGTTCCCTTCTCGATATCGAAGGACGCCGCCGAGCGGTCGATCGCGCCGTTATTGAGGCGATAGCTCCCCGCGTACTGGAGGTTGAGGTTGATCCCAGCGAAGAGATCCCGGTCGAAGCCCAGGGAGAAGGCCAGGGCGGGATTATAGACGCCCGGATCGTCGCCCTCGAGGTCGCTCGTCAGGTTGGCAGCGAGCTCGGCGCGCGTATTGAAGCCCGCTATTACGGCGGCGAAGTCGGCGCCTATCTGGTGATAGCGGTCGTAGCCGAGCTCGACGCTCGTGGGAAGCGCGCCGCCCGAGAATTTGACCGCGGGCAAAGGCAGATAACCGAAGAAATATTGCAGGCCGAGGTCGACCGGCCCCAGGCTCGTCGTCAGGCGCGCGCCGGCTTGCGAGTACGAGAGGCTCGAGGTGTCGAGGGCGGAGGCGAGGCTGGCGTAGGTAACATCAGTGAAAGGCCCCGGGAGAGGAATAGCTTCCCAAATTTCATTTAATTGCTCTAGTTGCGCTTCCAGCTCGTCGAACTGCGCGGGCCGCCACCTGCCCTCGGTCGCCACGCGGTATCCCTCGAAGCCCGGGAGGAAGACCGCCTCGGCCCTCGTCGCCTGCCCGATCGAGAGCGCCGCGCGCAGCATCGGCCTCGCGATCTTCCGCTCCATCGAGTCGGTCACGGTAAGGTCCCGCAGGTCGAGGGGGTTGAGGACATCCAGTGGCCCCTGGCTGTCCGCCTTGCCCCAGGACTGCTTCAAAAGGCCGCCCTCGAGGCTCAGGCTTCCCATGTAGAGCCGCAGGCGCGCCTCGTCGATTATCTCGATCGGGCGATCCTCTATTATGGGGCGCGAGGCTTTCAGCTTCAGCAGGGCGTCGACCTTGCTGCCCGCCGCGTCGACGGTGAGATGAGCCGAGTAGAGATCGCCTAGCCCGACCGCGCCTATATCGCCCAACTCGTCGAAGAAAAGGCATTCCCCGATCTCGAGGGAGCCGCCGATCCTCGGGCCCGAGGCTAGGCCGAAGCCGCTCGTGGAGGCTTCGGCTTGCCCGGACTCCGCCTCGGCACCGAAGCCGAAGCCTTCCTGGGCCTCGGCGGCCGCCAGTACGGCGGCAGCGCAGATCGCGCAGGCCGCGAGCGCTTTCAAGGTCCTCATCATGGCCTCCCGGTTTCCAGGAACTTCGTCGTGAAGACGCTCGCGGGGATGGGATCGTCGTATTTGAGGATCTCGACGTAGATGGTGGTCGAGGTCTTGGCCTTGACCGTGCTCATCCGCGTCTCTGTCGGCGTCAGCCGTCCCTGCTTGTCCTCGTACTTGAGTATCTCGAGTATTTTGACGAGCTCGCCCTTGCGGTCGTAGAGCTCGATCTTGAGCGCGATGCGCGTGGATTTCTCGATCCAGGAGATCATCCTCGAATACTGGTAGCCCGAGTCCTTGGGCGTCGACTCGACGACCCAGGCTTCCTTGCCCTCGAGCTTCTCCTCGCGCAGGAGCTTGTGGGAATCGTCCCCGACGGAACGGTCCGCCGACGACACGTCGTCGTAGGAGAGGTCGGTTCCCATGAAGCTGGACGAGCCCTCGCTAGCGGCGATGCGCCTGACCTTTCCCAGGGCGGGGAGGTAGATCCAGCGGTCGTCGCCGCGCCCCTCGTTGGACAGGGTCAGGAAGCGCGTGCCCGCGACGCTCTGGGGCTTTTGGAAGACGACGACGGTCTTCGACCGCCCGTCCTCGTCCGAGGAATACTGGTCGACCAGGCGCTCGGTCTGGCTGCCGTCCTTGGCGGCGATGACCATGCGGGAGCGCGTGGATATCGTCCTCGACTCGATGCGGTCGCGCGATGATCGGACGATCTCCTCCGCGCTCGGCGCGGCCGCCTGGGCGAGGGCGCCTTGCGCCGCCGCGGCCAGCGCCGCCGCGAAGATGGCCGCGATCCTCAGCATTCTACCTTTCATACCTTCTCCTCCGAGGCCTCGGCCGCCCACTTCCACGGGAGGGGCCTGCGGATGTACGCGGGCCTTATCCAGTTGAGGAGGACGGGAAGCAGCGTCAGGCTGGCCAGGGAGCTCGTCGCCATGGTCAGCGCGATAAGCAGCCCCAGCGAGGCCAGGATGTTGAATTGAGACAGGCCGAGGACGGCGAAGCCGAGCCCGACCGAGGTCGCGTTGAAGATGATCGCCTTGCCCGAACCGAGGAAGGTCGCGCGGAGGAAGTCGCCCTTCCCCCCCGAGGCCAGGTACTCGCGATGGTAGGCGGCCATGTAGTGGATCGTGTAGTCGATGCCGACGCCGACCGCGATGCTCGCGACCATGGCGGTCCCGATGTTGAGCTTGATGCCCGCGAAGCCCATTACCGCGAAGTCGATCAATATGGCGGAAACGAGGGGCGCCAGGCCGATAAGCCCGGCGATCGCCGACTTGTAGTAGATCGACAGGATGAGGAAAACCATGAGGAGGGAGAGGCCGACCGACAGGAGCTGGGATTGGACGACGAGCACGTTAAGCGATTTCTCTATCAGGGCGGTTCCGGCGATCTCGACCTTGACGTCCTTCGGGAAGCGGTCCTCGATATAGGCGCGCATCTCGTCGATCGCGCGGTCGGTGTCTATCTGGCCCAGCGTGCGGAGCTGGACGCTCATGCATAGGGACTTGGGCTCCAGGGGGTCGTCGGCGAAGGCGTCGATCGACCCGGAGAGGAGCACCATGTAGTTCGAGATCAGGGCCTTGAGCTCCTCGTCGCTCGCCTTGCCGTAGCGGGCCGGGTCCGAGGGTATCTCGTAGTAGGACCTGCCCTGGTAGTTGACCGCGCGAAAAAGCCCGTCGACGATCTCGTCGGCGCCGTAGCCGTAGCGCCCGCACTCGGAGAGGGCTTTCGCGACGAGCTCGGCGGCGGCCTTCTGGTCTAGGCCGGCAACGCCGGCCGGGTCGGCGGCGACGGCCGCGGCCGCTGGCGAGGCGCCGGCCGG
>CAYPHO010000036.1:13408-16608 GCA_964410245.1 uncultured Treponemataceae bacterium
CGCCGCGGGCGCGGGATCGGCCGCGAGGTCGCCGAAGCCGAAGGCAGGTACGGAGGCGTCGTCGCCGCCCTCGCGGTCGTTCGCCCCGAAGCCGAAGAGCGGCGCGTCCGCTCCCGCATCGTCGGCCGCCGAGGCCGCGCCGCTATCGGACGCGCCCCTCCCCGCGGCGAGGCCGGCGGGATCCTCGTCGGCGTTCATTACTTGGTTGATCCGCTTCACGAAGTCGGTGAAGGAGAGGACCTTGCCGACCTCGGGAATCTTCTTCGTCGCGTAGCTCGCCAGACCGTCCATCGCCGCGAGCACGTCGGGCCTCAGGACCTCGCCGCTCTTATCCGATGAGACGACGACGCTGACCGCCTTGGTGCCGCCGAAGTTCTTGCGGATGAAGGCGTCGGACCTGGCGACGTCGGTGTGCTCCTTGAAGTACTCGACGAGGACGTTGTCGGTCACGACGCGGGTCAGCCCGATCACCGACACCAGCCCGATCAGCAGATAGGCGCCGATAGTGCCGCGCCGCTTCGACGCTATAGACCCGAAGGCGTCGGCGATCGCCGCGCTCAGGCGATCCTCGCCTCCCGGCTCGGAAGACGGCGCCTCGGCATCGCGCCCCGAGGAGCGCCGGACGGGGCCGCGGATGATGATCAGGGCCGGGATCAGGCTCAGCGAGACGGCGAAGGCGGCCAGGACGCCGAAGCTGGCGAAGAAGCCGAACTCGCGTATGGGAAGGACGGCGGTGAAGCAGAAGGAGGCGAAGCCCGCGAAGGTGGTCAGCGCGGCCAGCATCACCGGCCACCTGACCTTGCGCAGCACTGCCAGTATGAGGCGCTTGTTGCCCTCGCGGTCGAGGGCCGCGCCGCCCGCCGCCTCGTCGTAGTAATGGCTGACGACGTGTATGCCGTAAGCGCTCCCGACGGCGACCAGGATGACCGGCAGCACGGTCGAGATGATCGACAGCCGCACCCCCAGGAGCGGCATCGCGCCGATGGACCAGATCGCCGATACGAGGACGGTCAGCAGGGGCAATAGGACGCCGCCGGGCCGGCGGAAGGACACGAAGAGGACGCCGACGATGACCGCGACGACCAGGGGCACGAGGAAGAGAAGATCGCGGTCCGTCGCCTCGTTGACCGCGGAGCTCAGGACCGGCAGGCCCGCGACGTAGACCGTCGTGCCCGGGAGCTCGGCTTCATGCGCCAAGCGCCGCAGTTCGTAGTAGGCGGCTATGGTCCTGGGAGACCCGGCCTCCTCGGCGTCGACGTCGAGGGAGGCGACGATCTGCGTCGAGGAGAAGTCGTCGGAGATGAGGGCCCTGCGGTAGGCGTCCCAGCCGAGGAGCTTATCGCGCAGCTCGGCGACCTCGGCGGGACTGCCGGAGAAATCATCGGCCACGATGGGCGCGACGAGGATCGAGTCGCCCGAGCCCTCGATATAGTCGGTGGAGACGACCGAGGACACCGACTCGACCATGTCGACCTCGCGCATCCTCTCGTCCAGCTCGGCCAGGCGATTGAGGAACTCGGGCTCGAGCACGGTGCCGTGCTTCCTCTCCAGCCCGATCAGGACGGTCACTTGGCTGCCGAAGACCTCGGAGATCCTCGCGACGGCGACGCGCGAGGGGTCGTCCTCGGGCACGAAGCGGAAGTTATTGTTGTCCAGCCGGGCCCTCGGGAGCTGGATGGCGAAGAAGGCGGTAATCAGGCCGATGACCGCGACGATCAGGCGGGGCCGCTTGAAGAACCTTTCCATGGACCTTCCCTTCCTAAGCGAGCGTCAGCGAGGCGGGATCGGCGTCCTTGCCGGCCAGGCCGCGCAGGAGTATCTCGAAGAGCTCGCGGAGCAGGACGCGGATCGTCTTAGGGTCGCGCGCGGCGCGGGGCATGCGGGCGGCGCGGTCGATGATCGATGTCGCCACCAGCACCGCGATGCGCGCCGTCCTGCCGGGATCGGCCGACTCCGCGATAGTGCCGTCCGCTATGCCTCGGCCTATGATCTCGGCGAAGAGGGCGGTCAGCCTGGCCATGGGGCTATCGGGATAGGACTCGGCGTCGAGCGCGAAGGAGCCCGGATTCAGGTAGCTCTCGACGCCGGTCAGGAGGAATATCTCCTCGGATTCTCCGTAGTACTCGAGGTAGGCCGACCAGAGGGTCTTGATCGACTCGATCCCCGACGAGCGCTCGGAAATACGATCCCTGACGAAGTCGGTAAAAGTCGAGGCCGCGTGGTCGAGGATAGCCATCAGGATCGCTTCTTTGCTCTCGAAGTATAAATACAGAGTAGCCTTGCTTAGTTCGGCCCTATCCGCGACTTCTTGCATGTTGAGGCTGTCAAAGCCTTTATCAAGCATTATTTCTTTCGCTTTTAATAAAATAAGAGCTCTTCTCTCTTCCTTTTCCCTGCTTTTACGCTCGACGATTCCCATATCTCGAATCCTCAACTGAGTGTTAGTCATATAATAACCTTTGGTCATAAAAAAACAAGGAGTTTATGCATTATGTCGCCTGCGACGCTTCCTCGTTCGAGGGAACCTGCGCGGGAAGCTCGATCCGGAAGCGCGCCCCGCCCAGGGGCGAATCGGACACCGCGAGCAAGCCCCCGTGCTTGCGTACGATGATGTCGTAGGAGATCGCCAGGCCGAGCCCCGTCCCCTTGCCCGGCTCCTTGGTCGTGAAGAAGGGATCGAAGACCTTCAGCTTCGCCTCGTCCGGGATGCCGGGCCCGTCGTCGTCGACGGTGACGACGGCCATGCCCTTCTCCATCCGGCTCGAGATCAGTATCCGGCCTTTCTCCTCGCGCTTCTGCGACGCGATCGCGTGGGCCGCGTTGACGATGACGTTCAGGAAGACCTGGTTGACCTCCCCGCCAAGGGCCGAGATCGTCGGCAGCTCCCCGAGCTCGAGCTCGGCGTCGGCCACGTACTTCACCTCGTTGCGGGCGACCACCAGGGTGCTCTTGATGCCCTCGTTCACGTTGTACAGGCCCATGACCGGCGAGGCCTCGATGCGCGAGAAGCTGCGCAGGTTCTGCACGATGTCGATGATCCTGCGAAAGCCCTCGTCGGTCTCGCTTATCACGCTTTCCATCTCGTCCAGGACGAAGGCGAGGTCGCCGCGCTCGGCGATCTCGGCCAGGGGGCCGGGGAAGAGGCCCGAGGCCTCTGCCCACGCGGCGCGGAGCTTGCGCAGGAAGGCGGACATGATGCC
>CAYPHO010000037.1:0-6463 GCA_964410245.1 uncultured Treponemataceae bacterium
CCGAACCTCGTCATACTTGCGGCGGCTATCGCGTTCTGGGCCCGGCGGCTCAGGACGCGCTGAGGGGAGGCTCGGATGCGGCGCCAAGGAACGCTGTGGCTCTACCTCGTGAAGATATTCGCGCCGGCCTTCCTCGGCGCCCTGGCGCTCTTCGCCCTCATCCTCGAGCTGGTGGACCTCTTCAACAACCTCTGGCGCTATCTCTCGCTGGAAGTGCCCGCGGCCTCGGTCGGCAAGGTCATGCTGCTCTTCCTCCCGACGGCGATATCGAACAGCCTCCCGATAGCCCTGCTCTTCGCCTCGACCTTCTGCCTGGCCTCGCTCTACGCGGACAACGAGCTCACGGTCATCTTCGGATCGGGCGTATCCCTGGCGCGCTTCACCGCGCCCCTCTTCGCCATCGCGATCGTCCTCTGCGGCGCGTCCTTCGCCTTCGACGACGGCGTCGTACTGAGGACCATCGGCGAGAAGAACAGCCTCTCCAAGCAGCTGCTCAACCAGAAGGCGACGCTGAGCCGGCAGGACGTCGCGGTGATCGCCCGGGACGGCTCGGTCGTATACCGGGCGAGGTACTACGACGACGCCAGCAAGACGCTCTCCGACCTGACGATCGTCGAGCGGGACGGCGAGCTCGATCCGATAGCCCGCACCGAGGCCTCGACGGCGAGATGGGACGGCGAGAGGTGGGTCCTGGGCCGGGCGAGGAGATTCGAGAGGAAGCCGGACGGGAGCTGGAGCGACGCGTCCTACGGCACCTGGGTCGGGCAGGGCATCGACGAGCCGCCGGACGCCTTCCGCAGCCAGAACCGAGAGCTGGCCGAGATGTCCGTCGGCCAGCTCGAGGAGTACGCGGCCTTCCTCCGCAGGGCTGGGCTTCCCTACGCGGCCGCCGTCGCCGAACGCCACGAGCGCCTCAGCTTCGCATTCACGCCCCTCGTGGTCGTCCTCATCGCGGGCGCGGCCGGGGGGAGGTTCAGGAAGAACGTCCTCCTCGCCAGCCTCCTTACCAGCATCGTCCTGGCCACCGGGTACTACGTGGCGCGCATGCTCGCCATGCTGCTGGCCAAGACCGGCGCGGTCGATCCCCGCTTCGGTGCCTGGATTCCCTTAGCCGTATTCCTCGCGGCCGGCGTAGTCATGTTCAAGTCAGCGAGAACCTAGGAGCGAGACGAAGATCATGGGAAACGATTCCATCCTCGCCGTAAGATCGAGAGACGGGGCGACGGCGGCCCGTACCGGCGCCGTCGACCTGCCCCACGGCCGCGTGGCGACCCCCGCCTTCATGCCCGTGGGCACGAACGCCACGGTCAAGGCGATAGGTCCCCGGGAGATCGAGGAGATGGGCTTCTCGATCATCCTGGCCAATACCTACCATCTACTGCTAAGGCCGGGGGCCGAGCTCATACGGGAGGCGGGCGGCCTGCACGGCTTCACCGGCTGGAGGGGCAACTTCCTGACGGACTCGGGCGGGTTCCAGGTCTTCTCGCTCTCGGCGTTAAGGAAGCTTAGCGAGGACGGCGTCGCCTTCAAGTCCCACATCGACGGGTCGAGCCGATTCATCGGCCCCGAGGACGCGGTCGCGGCCCAGGCCGCCTTCAACAGCGATATCCAGATGCAGCTCGACGTGTGCACGCCCTTCGGGACCGCCGAGCGCGAGGCGCGCAGCGCCCTCGAGCTGACGACCCGCTGGGCGCGGAGGGCGAAGGCCAGGTGGCTGCGCGAGAGGGAGGCCGGATACGCGGGCTCGCTCTTCGGCATCATCCAGGGCAACTTCCACAAGGAGCTCAGGACGAGGAGCGCCGAGGAGATCCTCGAGCTCGGCCTCCCGGGCATCGCGATCGGAGGCCTCTCGGTCGGCGAGAGCTTCGAGGTATTCGCCGAGACCCTCGCGCATACGGCCGCCCTCCTGCCCGAGGACAAGCCCCGCTACATCATGGGCATCGGCACGCCCGACTTCATCCTCGAGGCGATCGAGAACGGCATCGACCTCTTCGATTGCGTCTTCCCGACCAGGACGGCGCGGAACGGCCTCATCTTCACCTCCAGGGGCCCGCTCTCCATCAAGAAGGCGATGTACGAGCGCGACTTCTCGCCCCCCGACCCGCTCTGCTCCTGCCCGGTATGCGCCGCTCACAGCAGGGCCTACCTCAGGCACCTGTACAAGTGCGAGGAGATCCTCTACCCCATGCTGGCGACCCGCCACAATCTGCATTTCCTCGGTGACCTGGTGCGCCGGGCACGATATAGTATCGAGCATGGCGACTTCAGCTCCTTCAAGAAGTCCTTCCTCTCGGAATACGCCTCGGGCCCGGAGTAGGGCGGCTCCCGGGGCCCCGCGGGGGATCCCGGCCCCCCGCCGCGGCCTTCCGGCCACCGCGCCCCTGCTCGCCGCGCTCGCCGTCGCGGCGGCCTTCTGCCTGGCGCCGCTGGCGGCGGCGGCCCAGGACGCGGCCCCGAAGTCCGCCGCCGATTCCGCCTCGGTCGCGGATAGGCGCAGGAACACGATCCTCTACGGCATCGATACCGAGATAATGGAGCTCCTCAAGAGCTTGGCTTCCGAGAAGGAGAGCCTCTTCAACGGCGAGCTCCTTACTCTCCTCGAATCCTCGAAGGGACCGAAGCTGCGCTCGGCCATCCTGGACTTCTTCTCCTCCCTCGAGTGGAAGGGCGCGGAGAGGGCGGCCCTCGCCATAGTCGATGGCCGCGACGAGGAGGACTCGGCCCTGGTCTCCTCAGCTCTCGCCTACCTCGCCTCCGTCGCCTCGAAGGACGCGCTCGCCTACGTGCCGAAGATGCTCGAGGAGAACGACAAGAACTACATGAAGGGCCTCGTGAGGCTCATGGGGAAATCCGGGGGCGAGGCCGAGGAAGCCATCCTCCTCGACTGGTTCGACGGCGACTCGACCACGCAGGACCTGAAGGAGGAGGCGATCAAGGCCCTGGGCGAGATCGGCTCGTCGAGGGCGGCGGAACGCCTCGAGCGGCTCGTCGAGGACGGGGAAGCGGGGAAGGCCGCGCGCATGTACGCCTGCGCCGCGCTCGCGAAGATCGGGAGCCCCTCGTCCGTCGGCCCCCTCGTCGGCGCCGCGAACGGCGGCGACCCGAACGTCCGCGCCTCGGCGATCGAGGCCCTGGGTAGCTTCCGCACGGCCGAGTCCGAAGCCGCGATCGTGCAGGGCCTGCGGGATTCCTTCGTGCAGGCACGCGTCGCGGCCTGCAAGGCCTCGGGCGCGCTGAGGATATCCGAGGCCGAGCCCTACCTCCGCTACAAGGCGACGAGCGATCCCGAGAAGGCGGTGAAGACCGAGGCCTGCAAGGCCCTGGCCCTGATGGGCGGCGACTCGCTGAAATTCCTCCGGGAGCGCCTCTCCGACAAGAAGACCGAGTCCTCGATCAGGACGCTCATCTTCGGGCTTTTAGCCCGCTACGACGACGGCGCCGTGAAGCTGCTCGAGGAGATCCTCGTCGCGGAGCAGGCCGAGAAGAACCGGGGCTTCTATACGAGCCTCGTCAGGGAGATCGCGAACGCCGGCGACGCTCCCGGCATCGGGTCGCTCGCCAGGATCCTCCTGGCCGACAAGGACTTCAACATGCGCATCGGCGGGGTCGAGTGGATCAGGAAGAACAAGGCGGCCGGCATGAAGGCCGATCTCGAGCGTATCGCCGAGAGCGACCCCTCGGAACCCCTGCGGAAACGCGCGGCCGAGGCGCTGAAGTCATTTTAAAGGATCTTCAGATGAGAAGAAGGACACGGAGATAACGGAGATTTAAGGGAGATCACGGAGAAAGGAAAAGGGTTAGGGGATAGAGAGTTTTCGTCTTTACTCTCTCTTCCCCTCAACAATTCTCTCCGTGATCTCCTCTTCCCTCCGTGATCTCTGTGTCCTTCTTTTGAATAACAGTTCCTAGAACAGCCCGGGGACGTCGATGCAGTGCAGGAGCCGGTTGATGGTCTTGGCCGGCTCCTCGTAGGCGACGAACCTCAGCGTAAGCGGATAGCCCGAGCTCGAGATCATGGCGATATCCACGCCGAGGCAGTCCTCCAATGGACCCGAAAGCTCCGGGAAGAGCTCCGGGCGCCTGGGAACGAAGGCGAGCTTCTCGCCGTCGAAGTGCAGGTCCGCGGCATGACGGGGAACGCTGACGAGGAAGACGAGGAAATCGCTCGCGCCGCCTCCGACCGTCTTCTTGGCGCCGGCATGAAGGACGTGGACGTTGCGCAGGCCGATGTGCGGATTCTGCTCCTCCACCCTCAGCTCGACGCGCGTCTGTCCCGGCTTGACGACGCGGCTCTCGTACTCGAAGGCCGCCGCGCCGCCCCGAGCCGATACCGCGGCGGTAGGCTGAGGCGCGTGGCGGGGGAGGGCGGCCGCGAGGAGGGCGGCGGATCGCTCCGATTCCGCCCTGCGCTCCGCCGCGATGGCCTCGGCGGCCTCTTGCGCCGACTGCTCGCGATCGCGGCGATCCTGCTCCTGGACGGAGATGGCCGGGGCGCCGCGCTTACGCGCGCTCCCGGGGCGATCGGAGCCCTTCGAGGCGAGCGCCTGCCGCTCTCCGGCCGCGCTGGCCAGGAGCTCGGCGTCGCGCTGCGCGGCCTCCCGCCTCTCGCGGGCCAGTCCGGCGGCCGCATCCTCCGCCGCCGATAAGCGCGCGCGCCTGTCGGCCTCCGTGCGGGCGGCGGCGCCCCGCAGCATCGACGCGTCCCTCGCCTTGGCCTCTCCCCCGAGCACGGCGGCGGCGAGGGGCCCCCGCGCCCTCCCTCCGGCCCCTCGCAGGATGACGATCGTCGCGACGATCGCCGCCGCGGCCAGGACGATTATCGCGGCGAGTATGATGATGCGGGCGTTGGAGCGCAGGAGCCCGCCGAGGGCGCTTCGCTCCAGGGTCAGGGACAGGGTGCCCTCGCGAGGGCTTACCCGCGCGCCACCCGCGAAGGAGAGGCGTATCCCGAGGCTCTTCTCGCCCTCGCCGAGGCTCTCGGGAAGGACGATCGGCACGTTCAGGACGCCCGAGGCGCCGGCCGGGATCGAGATCGAGGCGGGGCGCTCGAGCACGTCGTAGCCCTCGACGACCGCGCGCTCGAGCTCGAGGGATATCCTGGAATCGGAGCCGTTCGCGATGCGGAGCGGGAATGAGAAGGAGTAATCGCGCTTGCCCAGGTGGGGCGGGAACTCGGCCGTCGCGGCGCCGAGGGCCCGGGCCGCGATGCCCGCCTTATCCCCGTCCTGGAAGTCGGAAACCGTGGAGCCCAGCGCCTTCGCGGCCACGTCGATATAGGATCGGCCGTTCGCGTCCGAGGCCTGGCCTCCCGCGGCGCCGCGGTCCCCTGCCTCGGGGAAGGGCAGCTTGATGATGTGGACGGGCCATCCCTTCGCGCGAATGCGCGAAGCGGAGGCTTCGATCGCCGCGGCGACTTCCTCGTGGCCGAGATCGTAGCTCGGGCTGGAGGGCGGGGGATTGTGGATCCCGTCCGTTATCACCACGACGACCTTCGGGCGGTCCTGCGGGAGGCTCGAAAGGTAGCCGTAGAGGAAATCCAGCGAGGCGGCGAAGTCGGAGCGCGTATCGAGGGGATAGAGCAGGTAGAGGCGGCCGAGGACCGACTTGACGTCGGACTCGTCGGACATGACCTGCGATATCTCGACCCGCGCGCCCGAGCCGAAGCTGAGCAGGTGGAAGGAATCTCCCAGCCTGACGTAGTCCCTGGCGACCGACGACACGACGTAGTCGGTCACGTCGTGGAAGTACGGCAAGACGCTCTGCGACACGTCGAGCAGGACGGCGACGTCGGCCGGGCCATCGGCGGCCCCGTCGGCGAAGGCGGCCGCGGAAGTCACGAGCGCCGCCAATGCCAGGACGGCGACGAAACGACTTTTCACCATCTGATCGTCCTTCCCCGGCGAGCCCGGGGAGGATGCCGCCTCCGGGCCGATCCGCCGGCCTGCCGGCGGGAAACCGGGGCGCCGCGCGCCCCGGTCCCGCTATAGCTTGGCTATCTCTATCTTCTCGACCGCGTACTGGAATTTCCTGTCGTGGATGAGGAAGGAGAGCTTTTCCCCGGCCTTGTGGTTGAGCAGCTTCTTGCCCAGGGGGGAGAGGTAGGAAATGACGTTCCGCGAAGGATCCGATTCCCAGGGCCCGAGGATCGTATAGGCCTCCTTCTCGCCGGATATCTCGTTGGTCAGGGTAACGACGGTCCCGAAGGAGACCTTCTGGGAGCTTACCGTGGACTTGTCGAAGAGCTGCGCCCTCTCGATCTCGTTCTTGAGCTTGGCGACCTTCGCGTTGAGCTCGTCCTGCTTCTCCTTGGCGGCCTTGTACTCGGCGTTCTCCCGGAGGTCGCCCAGGGACAGCGCGTAGGCGATCTCCTTCTGGTTGGCCGGCACGTCTACCTCGAGGATCTCGGTGAGCAGCTTCTGCTTCTCCTCGTACTTCTCGGAGGTGACGATGAGGCCGCGCGACA
>CAYPHO010000037.1:6473-16311 GCA_964410245.1 uncultured Treponemataceae bacterium
CTTCTCTTCCTCGGCGCCGAAGCGGAACTCGGGCCACTTCTCCATGATCTTCCGCCTGAGCGAGAGCTTCACGGCCGGGTCCAGGTCCTTGACGTCGCTGACCAGGGTATAGACGCGCTCGATCGTGTCGGGGCTCGACTCCAGGAGGAAGGTCTCGAGGGCCGAGTCCTTGAAGAGGATCGACTGGACTTGCTTGTTTATCTTGCGGTTCTCGGTCGTGTCGCGGTGGTTCTCGATCTCCTTGAACGAGATGTCGAGGATGTGCACCAGGGTGATGAGGATCTTCTCGTAGGACAGGCCGAGCTCGGCGAACCAGTCCTCGTCCTTGAGGTTCTTGACGACCCAGATGAAGGCCTCGCGATGGTCACGGTAGTTGGCGACGATGTCCAGGGCCATCCGCTTCAGCCGGTCGACGTGGCCGGCGGCCTTGAGGGTCTCGAGCATGCCCGCGTTGAGGCAGTAGGGGAAGAGCCGGACGTACACGTCCGGCCAGTCGGGCACGAAGTTCTTCACGTGCGCGAGGAAGGACTTGCGCAGCTCGGCGTCCTTGATGCCGTCGTAGGTACCCAGCGGATCCTCGATCTCCGCGAAGAGCTCGGCGAAGCCGAGCGCGACCGCGCCCTTGAGGTGCGGGTACTTCGCCGCCAGCTCCTTGAGGAAGAGGTAGGCGGCGACGACCGTCTCGTTAACGGCCTGGTAGGAGCGCACGAAGCCCGTGAAGAACGCGAACATCTCCGAGAAGAACTCCGAGTCGGGCTCGCCCGAGTCCAGGAAATCCCGGAGGTACTGCACGCGCGCGAAGAAGCTCTTCTCCGCCTTGAACTGGTTGTAGACCTTCTCCTCGAAGGACAGGGGCCTGTCGCGGACGATGAAGGTCGAGATGTCGTCGGCCGCGTTGCCGAAGATGGGATCGGTCTTGAGCATCTCGCGGGCCTTGGCGCTCCAGGAATTCCATTCGCTGGCGGTCAGCACCGAGGGGACGAGCTCGGCCTTGATATGCTTGAGGTCGGCGTGGTTATCGAAGCTCTTGATGATGGTCCTAAGGGCCCAGGACGGGTCGCCCTTGACCTTCTCGCGGAGCTTATCCTTGGACCAGACGGCCTTGAGGACCCAGATATGCTCCTTCGAGAGCGAGGTCAGGCTGTCGATGGCCATCTTGAGGCTCATCTTGTGGCCGCGGCTCTTCGCGAAGTCGATGACGATCTCGTCTCCCTTTATGCTGGAGATGCGGCCGATATTCCAGGTGCGGTGGTAGACGAAGTTGCCCGCGTCGAAGGCGATATGCTTCTCGAAATCGGCCATCGCCTCGTGCATCGCGCGGTAGGACTGCGCGATGTTGGACAGGCGGATGTAGTCCTCGAGGTGCGAGTGGTCCTTGTACTTGCCCTTGTAGCACTCGACGAGGTCCTTGCGCAGCGAGGGATTCTTGTCGTCGTAGTCGATGACGATCTTCAGGATGTCGAGGGCGGTGTTCCAGTCCTCGATGCCCTTGTAGTGCCTGTAGAGGTCGAGGAGGAGGCCCGCGGCCTTGTCCTCGGAGATCTGCTTCGCGATCTTGCGCTGGACGTGTAGGAAGAAGTCGATGTCCTGGGGGCAGAACTCGACGAGCTTGTTCCATATCTCCTTGACGTTGGTAGACAGGCCCTTGTTGATGTAGCGGTAGAGGGCCTTCTTATAGAAGTCGACGGCCTCGTCGGCCTTGCCGTCCTTCTCGCGCTTCTCGGCGAGCGCCTTCACGATGTCGGCCTCTTCGTAGTCGACGCGGACGAGGCGCTCCCAGACCGCGTAGGTCTCCTCGGGGCGGCCGTCGTTCTCGTAGCACTCGGCCAGGCGCCGCAGGGCGGTCCGGTTCTCGCCGTAGTCGAGGATGCGCTGGCACACGAACTCGACGACGCCCCACTTCTTGTTGTCCGCGAAGAGGTCGAGGAGCGAGACCATCGCCGAGTCGTCGATCTGCTGGCGCATCAGCGCGATGATGCCCGAGAGGTAGAGGGCCACGATGCTCGTCTTCGTGTGCCCCAGGTGCTCTTCGCAGATTTCCCTGATCTCGTCCAGGGCCTTCTCGGAGGCGGCCTCCTGGGCGACCGCGTCGAGCTCCTTCAGGTTGGCGGCCGTATAGGCGCTGAGCGTCGCCCTGGTCCACTTCTCCTCGTTCAGCATCTCCTGGACTTTCTGGGCTATCTGCGTTTCGGCCATCTCTATATCCTCCCTAGGCTGTGTACTGCTTATGGATCGCGGGATCGAGGAGCCTGATCTTCAGGAGCGCCTCGGCGATCTTGGAACGGTCTTCCTTGACTTGGACGCAGTGGTCCACGAGCCAGAAATACCTGTTTATGAGCCGCGGGACGAGGAGGGACCGCTCTTCCCGTCCCTCCTTGACCTCGTTCTCGAGCTGGTAGATCGATTGCTTGAGCTTGCCGACCTCCACGGCCTTCAGCTCGCGCTTGACCGAGAAGAGCCCCAGCAGGGTCCCGTACACGGGCATCCACTCGAGGAGCTCGGCTCCGGAGTAGCCGAGGGAAGCCACCTTCGACGCGAGCCGGCGGATCGTCTCGCATTCCAGGAAATCGATATCGATGCGGGAGGCCCCGATGAAGAAGGCCTCCCTGAAGAGCGCCTTGGACGCGCGCTCGTCGCCGCCGAGGGCGTAGGCGTCGGCGAGCTGGGCGAGGACGTCGGCGTCCTCGCGCCGGTCGCGGGCCGCCGACTCGAGGGAGCGGAGCGCTCCCGCGTAATCGCCGGCGCCCTTGAGGCACATGCCGATCCTGAGCGCGAGATCGGCCTCGCGGGACTCGCCCTCGTCGGCCGAGAGCTCGCGATAGAAGGAGAGGGCGAGGGAGAAGGCGTAGCCCTTGAACGCGTAGCGCGCCCTGTCGAAGGGAGAGCCGAGCTTGGAGATGAAGGAAGAGAAGGCCTTCCACTGGGCCAGCACGTACTCTCCCCGCTCGAAGGGATTCTGCATCGAGTCGAGCCGGCCGAGGCGCTCGGACCAGAAATTCGCGCACTTCAGCGACCACAGCACCTCGGGATGCTCGAAGTCCTCTGCCAAGGCCTTGTCGAAGAGCTCCGAGGCGGCGCCGATATCGACGCTCGTGAGGCTTTCGTACGCGTTCGACAGAAGTACGTTGACGCTTTCCTGCTCAGCCATGCTCTTCCGGGTATTCGGGATGGGGATCGATCGATCCATAGTACCCGATAGGCAGTCCGTAGTCAATCGTCGAGGGCCCTCGGAAAAGGCGCTTCGATCGCATAATGCCTTTGCCGAGCATGAAATTCCGGCGGTCCGACCCTAGCGTCGGACCGCCCTGCTATGATATCATCCGCCGCCATGGAAGAGCCGATCGTCGCGCCCTCGCTCCTCTCCGCCGACTTCTCCGATATGCGCTCGGCCCTGTCCTCTATCGTCGCGTCCGGAGCCGATTGGGCCCACTTCGACGTCATGGACGGCCGCTTCGTTCCCGAGCTGACCTTCGGGCCCAAGATGGTCTCGGACCTTAGGCCCGCGGCCGCGCTTCCCTTCGACGTGCATCTCATGACCGTCGAGCCCGAGCGACTGGCCCCGGCCTTCCTCGCCGCCGGCGCCGATTACCTTACCTTCCATCTCGAGGCTACGTCGCACGCCCACAGGCTCGCGGCGTACATCCGCGATTCAGGCGCCAAGTGCGGGATATCGATCGTCCCCTCGACGCCCGCGGCCGCCCTCGACGAGATGCTGGAGTTCGTCGACCTCGTGCTGGTCATGACCGTCGATCCCGGCTACGGCGGCCAGGCCATGCTGACGCCCTGCCTCGAGAAGGCGGCCCGCCTGGTATCGCTGAGGCGGCAGCGCGGCTTGGGCTATCTGGTCTCCATCGACGGCGGCGTGAACGAGTCCACGCTGGCCGCGGCGGCCGAGGCGGGGCCCGACGTCCTGGTCATGGGCTCCGCCTTCTTCGCCGCGAGCGATCGGAAGGCGGCGGTCGCGGGCGCGAAGGCGGCCTACTCGGCCCGCCGCGGCCGGGGATGAGCTTCGCCGCGTTGAGTTTTCGCCTTCCCGGGCCGATAATAACTCGGAGGCATACGCCCATGCGGAAACGGTACGGATCCATCCTGGCGGCCATCATCCTGGCCGCGGCGGCGCCGCAGGTCCCGGGCCAGCAGGCCGCCCCGGCCTCGAGGGACGACCCGAAGGCCGCCCTGCTGGCCGGCGTGGAGCTCTTCGGGCAGGAACGGTACCGGGACGCCCTCGACGTATTCGGGAAGGTGCTCGCCGACCCGCGCGCGAAGGACGAGCGCCCCGAGGCCGCGTACTGGTCGGTCCTGTCCTACCTGGCGGTGGGCGACCAGGCGACGGCCGCCGCCTCGATCGACGCTTTCGTCTCGGCCTATCCCTCCAGCCCCAGGCTTCCCGACCTGCTCTATCAGCGGGGGAGGATCCTGTACTCGCGCGGCAGCTACGAGGAGGCGATAAAGGTCTTCGCCGCCTTCTCGGAGGCGGCGCCCGACAGCGACCTCTTCCCCTCGGCCCTCTACTGGAGCGGGGAGTGCCTCTACGCCCTCGGCAGGCTCGAGGAGGCCGAGCGCGCCTTCGCGGCCGTCGTCCAGAAGTACCCGCAGAGCGTCAAGGTCGAGGCCGCCAGCTACCGCCGCTCGCTGATCGGCCTCGAGTACCGCCAGCGGGAGCTCCTAAAGCTCTTGACCTGGAGCCACGAGGAGTCGCTCCGGTCGGTCGAGGAATTCCGCCGCAGGGAGAAGGCCTACGAGGCCTCGATCTCCCTCTATCAGAAGCAGCTCTCCGATACCAAGCGCGGCGCCGCGGGGGCGCTGAGCGACCAGGACAAGACCGCGGCCGAGCTTCGCGCCCAGATCGCCGAGATCAGCGCCTCCCTCGCCTCGCGCGACGAGGAGCTGACCCAGGCGGCGAGCGAGAACGCCCGGCTCCGGGCCGAGCTCGAGGCCGCGAGGTACGCCGCGTCCCAGGCCGGGGCCGCGCCGGCCCAGGCGGCGGTCCCGGCCCTCCCGCTGTCCGAGGACGACAAGTCGCGGGCGCTCGCGTACAAGGCGAGGGCCCTCGAGCTCCTCGGCTTCTACCTCGAGGCGATCGCGCGGGAGGAGTCGAAATGAGGACGCGCATGAGATTCGCGGCGCCGCTCGCGCTGCTCGCGCTATCCGCCTCGGCCTTCGCGCTCGAGGTCAAGGAAGGCCTGGTGAAGCTGGTCGCCAGCGAGAGCACGGGGCGGATCAGCCTCTACAAGCTCGTCGACGTCGCCAAGGGCAAGTACGAGCCCATGATATTCGACCAGGATCCCAGGACGAGCCTGGTCACGCTGAGCGCTGACGGCCGCCACGTCAAGCTCGGCGACTCCTCCGAGTACCGCTTCCAGGTATCCCGCACCGACGGGGGCCTGCGGATCGAGTACCGCTCGGCCTCCTGCGTCGTCAGGCAGTCCTACGACTTCGCGAAGTCCGCGGGCCAGGCGCTTGCCGACGGGGTCCGCGTCGGCTTCGAGCTCGAGAACGTCTCCGAGCGCGAATCCATGCTCGGCCTTCGCGTCCTCATCGATACGAGCCTCGGCGAGAAGTCGGGCGCGCACTTCAGTACCGCCCGCTCCCAACGCGTATCGGTCGAGACGGCGCTCGTCCCGGGCGCCGACGAGCGATGGGTGGCCACGCCGGGGGATAAGGCGAGCTTCATGGTGCAATTCGCGGGAGAGGGCATCGACGGCCCGGATAAAGTGCTCCTGTCGAACTGGAAGCGCCTCTCGGACGCGACCTGGGGCTACGACGCGAATCCCCAGAGGAATTTCACCCTCGTCCCCTATTCGATCAACGATTCGGCTATCGCCCTGTACTGGGAGCCCGTCGCGGTATCCAGGGGCGGCACCCGAAAGCTCTCCTTCGTCATGGGCTCGTTCAACGAGGCCGGCTATCGCGCCCCCGACGGCAAGACCAAGACCGAGGAGATCTTCGCGGCGACAGTCCTCTCCTCGGGATCGCCCGACGCCGCGACCTCGCTCGCGGCCGACCTCGTAGCGGTGCGCGATCTCATATCGAGGATCGACAGGGCCATGGCGGCCGGGGGCTACATCTCCGACGACGAGCTCGAGGCCTGGAAGAAGATACTCGATCGCCTCGACGAGAGGAAGAAAGGGTACTAGGACCCGATGGCTCGAACGGCACTCGACCGCGCCGAGCGGCTGTTCTCCGCCGCGCGGCACGCCGAGCTCATATCGCTCCTGGAGCCGCAGGTTCCCGTCTACCGGGAATCCGCGCGCTTCTACTACCTCCTCGGCTCCTCCTGCCTGCGTACCGGCGACGTTGGAGGGGCCGGCACCTACCTGAAGCGCGCCGAGTCACTATCACCCCTCGACACCGACGTGCTGCTGGCGCTTTCCGCGCTCGAGCTCAGGCGCGGCGACAGCAAGAAGGCCGTCGACGGCTACCTGCGCGTCCTCGAGCTCAAGCCGGGGGACCGCCTCGCGGAGCGCGGACTCTCCGTCATACGGACCGAGGGCAGCCCCGAGGGACTCGCCGAGCTCGCGTCCTCCGGCCGCATCCTGAGGCTCTATCCCGGCGGCCGGAGCGCCCGGCCCCTTTTGCGAGGCCTCGCCGCGGGGGCCATCATCGCGGCCGCCCTCGGCCTCGCGACCTTCGGGGCCATGCGGCTCGTCTCCGGCATCTCGAGCGCGCGCGTTCCCCGTCCCGAGGTGGCCGCCGTATCGCTGAGCCGCGCCGAGCGCGATTCGCCCGTCGCGACGAGCGGCGCCTTCCGCTACGCATTGACCGAGGATCAGGTGCTCGCCTCCTTCGAGCGCGCCAAGCGCTTCTTCCAGGACTACCGCGACAACGCCGCGATCGTCGAGATCAACAGGATCCTGGGATCGAACGCGAGCGAGGGTATCAAGGAGAAGGCTTCGACCCTGAAGAACTTCGTCGGCAAGCCCGACTTCCGCACGATCCGCGACGATCCTAGCTACGCCGAGGCCTCGCTCGATCCCCGCCTCTACGACGGATGCTCCGTGGCATGGAAGGGCATGGCCGCGAACGTCGAGTCGCGCTCGGGCTCGACCTACTTCGATTTCCTCGTCGGCTACCACGACAAGAATCGGCTCGAGGGCATCGCGAAGGCGCGCATTCCCGAGCTCGCGGTTCCCGTCGACCGCCCGCTCGAGCTCCTGGCTACCCTGAGGACGGCGGGGGGGAGCGTCTTCCTCGAGGCCTCGGCCATTCACGAGCTTAGGCCCTCGGAGCGCTAGTGCGCGCCGTCGTCCAACGAGTCTCCGAAGCGAGCGTGTCGGTCGACGGCGAGCTGGTCGGTAAATCCGGGCGGGGACTACTGGTCTATCTCGGCGTGGCCTTCGGAGACACGGATGAGGACGCTTCCTGGATGGCCGGCAAGGTCGCCGAGCTCCGCATCTTCGAGGACTCCTCCGGAGCGATGAATAGATCGGCCATAGATGAGGGCGCCTCTGCCTTGGTCATATCGCAGTTCACCCTCCTCGCGGACGCCAGGAAAGGGCGCAGGCCCTCGTATTCCGCCGCGGCGAGGCCGGAGGAAGCGAAGGCCCTCTACGAGACCTTCGTCGATCTGCTTCGAGCCAAGCTGGGCCGCGTCGAGCAGGGGGTCTTCCAGGCTAAAATGCAGGTCTCGAGCGTGAATGAAGGCCCGGTCACGATTCTCCTGGACTCCAAGAAGACGTTCTAGAAAAAAGGCCGCGATGCACCCGGGGGCGATCGCGGCCTTTCCGTTTACTACGGCTCTCGATCCCTAGCGAGTCGAGAGCCGCTACATTACTTTCTCGCCTTCTTCGCGACAGCCTTCTTCGCAACCGGCTTCTTCGCTACAGCCTTCTTCGCAACCGGCTTCTTCGCTACAGCCTTCTTCGCAGCCGGCTTCTTCGCTACAGCCTTCTTCGCAGCCGGCTTCTTCGCAGCCGGCTTCTTCGCGACAGGCTTCTTCGCGGCCGGCTTCTTCGCGGAGAGCTTCGCCTCGATGACTGCCTGAGCCGCCGCGAGGCGCGCGATGGGCACGCGGAAGGGCGAGCAGGACACGTAATTCATGCCGATCGAGTTGCAGAACTTGACCGACTTGGCTTCTCCGCCGTGCTCGCCGCAGATGCCGACCTTGAGGTTCGCCCTGGTCGACCGTCCCCTCTCGATAGCCATCTTCACCAGCTGGCCTACGCCGGACTGGTCGATGCTGACGAAGGGATCGTCGCCGAAGATCGCCCGGCCGCCTTCCTTCTCGGCCTTTACGTAATCGGGGAGGAAGCGGCCCGCGTCGTCGCGCGAGAGCCCGAGGGTCATCTGCGTGAGGTCGTTGGTGCCGCAGGAGAAGAACTCGGCCACTTCGGCGATCTGGTCGGCGAGGAGGGCCGCGCGCGGGATCTCGATCATCGTTCCCATCATGTAGGCGACCTTGGAGCCAGCCTTCTTGATGATCGAGTCGGCGATGGCCTTCCCCTGGTCGACGAGGAACTTCAGCTCCTTGCGATCGATGGTGAGGGGGATCATGATCTCGGGCAGGACCTTGACGCCCGCCTTCTCGCACTCGACGGCGGCCTCGATGATCGCGGTTACCTGCATGTCCAGGATCTCGGGATAGGTGATGCAGAGGCGGCAGCCGCGGTGGCCGAGCATGGGATTGGACTCGTGGAGCTGATCGCAGCGCGCGCGGATCTTGTCGGGGCTCATCCCGGTAACGGCCGAGAGCTTCTTCACGCCCGCGTCGTCCTTGGGGGTGAACTCGTGCAGGGGCGGGTCGATCAGGCGGATCGTGACGGGCTTGCCGTCCATCGCCTTGAAGATGCCCTTGAAGTCCTCGCGCTGGAAGGGCAGGAGCTTGGCCAGGGCCTTCTTCCTCGCCTCGACCGAGTCGGCGACGATCATCTCCTGGATGGCCAGGCGGCGCTCCTCGGTATCGAAGAACATGTGCTCGGTGCGGCAAAGGCCGATGCCCTCGGCGCCAAGCTCGACCGCCTTGACCGCATCGTAAGGCGTATCCGCATTGGTCCTCACTTTGAGCGTCCGTACCTGGTCGCACCAGCTAAGCAGAGTCTTGAACTCCTTGGTCTGCTCGGGCTTCTTGAGGGGAAGTGAGCTGGTGAACACTTCTCCCGTGGTGCCGTTCAGCGTCACTTCGTCCCCGGCCCTGAGCAGCTTGCTGCCGACCCTGACGGTCTTCGCGTCGGCGTTGATGTCCAGCGCCTCGCAGCCGACTATGCAGCACTTGCCCCAACCGCGGGCGACGACCGCGGCATGGGAGGTCTTGCCGCCGGTCGCGGTCAGGATGCCCTGCGCGGCGTGCATGCCGCCGACGTCCTCGGGACTCGTCTCGCGGCGGATCAGGATCACGCGCTCGCCCGTGGCGGCCTTCTTCTCGGCCTCGGCCGCGGTGAAGCAAAGCTTGCCTGACGCGGCTCCGGGAACGGCGTCGATGCCGGTAGCGATCTTAAGATCCTTGAGCTTCGCGGCGCCGACGGCGGCGACGTCGATGACGGGATAGAACACTCCCTCGATCTGCTCGGGGTTGATGCGCGCTATGGTCTCTTCCTTGGTGATAAGTCCCTCGGAGGGCAGGCGCTTGCCGGTGCGGCACTGAAGCATGTAGAGCTTCTCGTCCTCGATCGTGAACTCGAGGTCCTGCATCTCCTTGAAGTTCTTCTCGAGGGTCTTTCGCACGTCGCAGAGCTGCTTGTAGGCCTTGGGCAGCCTCGTCTCGAGCTCGATGAGCTTTAGGGGCGTGCGGATGCCCGCGACGACGTCCTCGCCCTGGGCGTTGATCAGGCAGTCGCCGTAGAAGACGTTCTCACCGGTGTTGGGATCGCGGGTAAAGCAGACGCCCGTGCCCGAGTTGTCG
>CAYPHO010000038.1:0-1766 GCA_964410245.1 uncultured Treponemataceae bacterium
TGGAGCGCTTCGCGGCCTCGCTCGCTTCCGAGGGGAGATCGTCATGAGGGTCGGCCTCGCCTTGGGATCGGGAGGAGCGCGGGGGATCGCCCATATCGCCTACCTCGAGGTCATCGATCAGCTCCTCGTCAAGGTAAGCGCGGTCGCGGGATCGAGCATCGGGGCCCTCCTGGGCGCCCTCTACGCCGGCGGGATGAGCGGCGCGCAGCTGCGCTCGCTCGCGACCGGCATGTCGATCCGCGACCTGCCCCGCCTCCTCGACGCTCCCGCATTGAACGAGTCGATCGGCATCAAGGGCAAGAAGATCGAGGAATGGCTGCGCGGCATCCTGCCGGTCAAGAACTTCGAGGACCTGCCCATCCCGCTCAGGGTCGTCGCGACCGACTACTGGAAGGCCGAGGAGATCGTCTTCTCGAAGGGCGATATCGCCAGGGCGGTCAGGGCCAGCATCTCGATACCCGGCGTCTTCCAGCCCTACGAGATCGACGGCCGCGTATGCGTCGACGGGGGCGTCGTGAATCCCGTGCCCTTCGAGCGGCTCGAGGGCCTGGCGGACTATCTCGTCGCGATCGACGTCGCGGGCGAGCTCGAGTCCGCCGATACCCGCATGCCCGGGCCGATCGAGACCCTCCTCGCCTCCTACTCGATCATGGGCAAGGTGATCATGGAACAGCGCGCGGAGGACCGGCGCATCGCGATCTACCGAAAGCCCCGCCTGCGCGGCTTCAAGGTGGCCGACTTCCTCAAGGCCGAGGAGATCCTCGAGTCGGTCAGGGCCGAGGCCGAGGAATTCCGCCGCCAGCTCGTCTCGGCCAGGGTCGACAAGAAGGCTCGGAGGGAGTAGAGGGACATATGCACTACCGACGCTTTCCCCTCATCGACGACCTGGAGATATCGGTCCTCGGACTCGGCTGCATGCGCCTGCCGACGATAGGCGGCGACGAGGCGGCCATCGACCCCGCCGCCTTCGACGCCATGCTCGCGGCCGCCGCGGACGCGGGGATCAACTACCTGGACACCGCCTATCCCTATCATCGCGGCGCCAGCGAGGGCGCGCTCGGCGCGGCCCTCGAGCGCGCGGGGACGAGGGACGAGTTCCTCATCGCGACCAAGTGCCCGACCTGGCTCCTCAAGGAAAGCTCGGACTTCGATCGCTTCATCGACGAGCAGCTCGCCCGGCTCAGGACCGACCATATCGATTTCTACCTCCTCCACGCCCTCGACCGCGAGAAATGGGCGAGGGTCAAGGAGCTCGGCGGGATCGCCGCGCTGGAGCGGGCGAGGGCCGCGGGGAAGATCCGCCATATCGGCTTTTCCTTCCACGATTCCACGGAAGCCTTCAAGGAGATCGTCGACGGATACGGCGGATGGGAGTTCTGCCAGGTCCAGTACAACTACGTCGACAGCGCGGCCCATCCCGGCGACGCGGGCCTCGAGTACGCCGCCGAGCGCGAGATCGGCGTCATCGTCATGGAGCCCCTGCGAGGGGGCTCCCTCGCCTCCCCGCCCCCCGAGGTGCGCTCCGCCCTCGCCGCCTACCCGACGCCCCGGCTCCCGTACGAGTGGGCGCTGCGATCGGTCCTCGACAGGCAGGAGGTCGTTACCGCGCTCTCGGGCATGGGCTCGGTCAACCAGATATGGGAGAACGCCGCGGTCTGCTCCGCGGCCCGCGCGAATTCCCTGACGCGCGAGGAGCGCGGGATAGTCGACGAGGCCCGCCGGCTGTACAAGTCGCGCGAGAAGGTGGGCTGCACCGGCTGCGGCTA